>DASTAH010000055.1:0-20565 GCA_035712845.1 Saccharimonadales bacterium (SeqCode) | reverse complement strand
TCCGGTAGGGTCACTGATCGGCAGATCATTAGATACGATCGTTCGGGTGCTACCACTGACCGTATTTGTCAGGCTACCCTGCCAACTCACACTGCCCCCAACGCTAATTTTTTTATTACTATTCCACTCGGTATTGTTGTTCGTAAACCATGGGCCACGCGTCATGGCACCGCCGGAGTCGGTCGCTAAATTTTGGGCGTATTGCGTGCAAGCGTAGACATAGCCTTGCTTTGGGCCACTGGTCACGTACTTACCATCACCGACCGGTAACAAACCATTGGCATAGGTATTGCCATAGGCTTTGTTGGTGTCGAGCTGTAAGCCTTGGACCGGCTGAGCCGAGGAGGCAGTCGCTGTTGGCTGGGGAGCGGTATTAGTTGACGGTGCAGCAGATAGGTTTGCCGTTGATCGACTATGATGACCGAGGTACCAACTAGTGCCAATAGCCGCCCATACCAAAAGAAAAGCAACGGCGAGCAGTACAACTTTTTTGTGGGAATGCGCGGTCGTGCCCACTACCGGTTGTGGTGGGGTTAGTTCTGGCTGATGAGGGAGCGGTGCTTCACTGGGTGGTTCGATAGGCACTGGTGATTGTACTGATTGTTCAGGTGGTCGTATATCCATAAGCACGATTGTACCTAAAAACAACATTATTAAGAAAAGCATTTGCACCTACAGCGTGGTTGCTGCGCGCCCTCCTACTAAAACGTTATGAGCTTATGACCAAATACATATTCTATGCGCGTGCTACCGACTGTGGTTACCAGCGCATCTGGAGACGGGTAGGTATGCCCGTGCAGCCACAGTTTCGGCTGCTTTCCATCAAGATACTGGCGCAAGCCGTGAAACCCTTGGTGGGCGAGCTCGTCTGGCTCGTCATTGATACCGTACGGCGGCGCGTGACTCAGGAAAATATCGACATAGGGAAAATCACTCATTAGCGCTGTCGCTTCTGCTTGTGTAAACATCGGGGCATCGCCTTGCTTATAGCGAACTGCACCTTCAAAGCCGCCGAAAGAAATGCCATTCAGCTGGGCAGTACGCATGTGCATATTCACTATGCCGAGCGGTTCCATATAGCTGCCGCTGCAGTGGTTACCATAGACGCCGATTTTTGGGACATCGGTAATGTATTCAAGTTCGGCAATATCCGCCATTTCCAAATCGCCGAGGGTACAAATAATGTCCACGCCTTCCCGGTGGCAATAATCCGCTATCGAACCCTGCAGACTGAGGTGGGGCGGTCTGTCAGCGAGCGCTAAGATATTCATACCGTATACTAGCGTTCAAACTTTTCAATGTGGTCGTTCAGGCTTTTCAAGAATTCTTTGGCTTGCGGAACAGTCATAGCCACCCGCGCAACAATCTGCTGCTGTTCGCCGGAGACCACTGCCTGGGCAAAGTTTAAAGTCACTGCCTGAGGGTTGGAGCCAATAACAAAGCCGTCGATAAAGTAGACAGGGGTTTTGTCCGGATTAACGTTGAAATTTACATTCTGCTGTTTTTGCTGATCGTCCATAATACCTCCTGCCTCTATAGTACTAGTCGTCTGTGGTTGTTTGAATGTGCAATTCTTTGAGCTGCTGCTCATCAACGGTGCTTGGTGAGCCAGTCATGACATCCATGCCAGAACCGTTCTTTGGAAATGCCACAATTTCTCGAATATTGTCTTCGCCCATCAGCACCATAAACATGCGGTCAATACCGAAGGCGCAGCCGGCGTGTGGCGGCGCACCGTACTGAAAGGCATTAACCATGGCGCCGAACCTTGTGTCGACGTACTCCTGATCATACCCGAGGTTGCCGAACGCCTTGTACATAATTTCTGGGCTATGGTTTCGAACACCGCCGGAGCAACATTCGTAGCCGTTTAAAACAATGTCATATTGATCGGCCAGTATATTCAGTTTATCTTCGGCATTCAGCGCTTCCAAGCCGCCTTTCGGCATACTGAAAGGGTTGTGCCCGAAGTCAAGCTTGTTGGTTTTTTCATCCCACTCATAAAACGGGAAGTCGACCACCCACAGTGCTGCGACAACATTGGGGTCGGCAAGCTTGAAGTGCTCCGCGAATTCCTTGCGCAATCGACCAAGCACCCCGTTGACGACGCGTCGCTCATCGGCCCCAAAAAAGACAATATCTCCGTCTTCAGCTCCTGTCTTATGACGAATTGCATCCAGCTCTTCGGGTTTTAAGAATTTTACTATTGGCGATTTTATTTCGCCATCCTCAAATGTCAGGTAGGCAAGACCACCGGCCCCTTCACTTTTTGCTATCTCTGTAAATTGATCAATCTGTGAACGACTTAAACTACTAGCGTTTTTTACACAAATTGCTTTGACGCAGGCGGCGTTTTTAAAGACACTGAACTCAGTGTCTCGTAATTCGTGTGTCACCTCGATAAGCTCCATGCCGTAGCGTAAATCTGGCTTATCGCTTCCGTAGCGCTCCATCACTTCTTGGTATGGAATGCGGGGAATATCTTCGCTGAGTAGTGTTTTACCGGCAAAGTCCGTTACCAATTGTTTTACAAGCGGGTCCATGGTTTGCCGCACTTCTTCACCATCTTCTACGAACGACATTTCCATATCGAGTTGGTAAAATTCACCGTAGAGGCGGTCGGCCCGTGGGTCTTCATCCCGGAAACAGGTAGCAATCTGGTAATAGCGCGGGATACCACCAACCATCAAAAGCTGCTTAAACTGCTGCGGCGCTTGTGGCAAGGCATAGAATTTTCCGGCATGGACGCGGGACGGAATCAGGAAGTCACGTGCTCCTTCCGGGCTGGAGTTAGCCAGTACTGGCGTCGAGACTTCCACAAAACCGTGCTCGCCCATGTAGTCGCGCATCAGCTTGTAGTAATCGGAACGACGCTGGAGCATGGTCTGCATTTTAGGGCGACGTAAATCAAGAAAGCGGTACTTGAGTCGCAGCTCTTCATTGGCCAAATTATCTCCATGGATTTGGACCGGCAACGGCTCTGAGCGGTTTAGGATTGTGAGCTCTGCAACTTTGATTTCAATCGCACCGGTTGCAATGTTTGGGTTTTTGAGGTTTTCGTCGCGCTCGCGCACCACACCTGTCGCGGCTATCACAAACTCATCTCGCAGTTGTTCAGCAACATCAAACGCATCTTTAGTTTCGGGTTGAATCACCAATTGAACTACACCCGTGTGGTCACGGAGGTCAATAAATATTAAGCCACCATGGTCACGGCGGGACTGGACCCAGCCCTTGACTTCGATAGGGGCGTCACCGACATGATCGGGGGCTTCTGAAGCAAGCATTCTCATACATTCATCCTGTTTAGATAATCGGGGCGGCTTTTCGGTATCAACGGGTCGCTATCGCAGCACTGTCGCCAGCATGGTGTCGCCGACCCGGAGATTCCTATTCCTGCGTAGCCGATAGATAGACATATCTCTGATATTCTATCACTTCTCAGTGAGATTTGGCAGATTCAGTTTTTGGTTTTGTAGTGTGGTCCTCGGAAGAGTCAACGCCGTCAGTCGGTACACTTTCATCGTCAGGTAAATCGAGAGCAGCCAAACTGTCAGGATCGACCGTTGCCTCTGCCTCGTCTTCCATCGTCTCGCTGGCATCAGTAGCATTGTCCAAAGCAACTGGTGCTGCGACCGGTTCTTCGTCTTCCGCAATAATCGCAAGCTCGTCGTCTTCCGCTACCACTTCTCCGTTAATCTGTTGGTCAGGCTCTGGTTCGGAGACCGCGACCTCGTCTGGCTCAGGTTCTACGTCATGGACGTCTGGCTCTGGCTGGGGTTCGCTATCGTGGGCGTGTTTAGCAGCCACCGCGGCAATATCGTGGTGCTGATCAAAATCATCAGCTTGCGCTTCACCCGCCAAGTGGCGGATGATAGTTTCAAGTGTCGCAATCCCCACAAATTCTTCAAAACTATTAATAACCATAAATGACTGCTGCTTCGTCTTATAAAAGGCCTGCAGTGCCTGGTCGAGCGAGTCATCTTCGTGTAAGTACTGGACACCGGCTTGCATATAGTCGCGCACTCGACCTTCCGTCTTAAGCCCTAAGTCATGCAAATAGAGGGTGCCGATCACGGTGTCGCTCGTCCCCTTGCGAACCGGAAAGCTCGATTGCCCCGTGGCGTGCAGTTCGTCGAGCATGACGAGACCAATTGTGTCGCTGTCGCTCACCATCCGGACCTGCTGCCGCGGCAGCATCAGTTCGCTCACCCGAAAGCTGTGGGCATGCAACGCCTGCCGAGCGCGCTCCAAGAGGGCTGGCGGGATACGGTTGTCGTCCTGGGTTTGCTGACGCTCCAGCTGTTCGAGTAAATCATCGGTATCGTAGAGATTGGTATGTCTACTGCCGGGTGCCCGTACCAAACGCACCACGGTACGGTCAAGCAGCGGGTGCAGATAGTGCAACTGCCACGCAAGGAGGGGCGTAAGGAGGCTCGTAATGCGCGCTTCCAGACCACTGACTTTTATTCGGGCCGGGAACCAGGCAAACGCCACCCATAAGACGAAGGCAATAGCCAGGACACTGACGTACCACGGTATGGACCGCGCCAGCAGGACAAACGCCCCGCCAGCGGTTACTCCTATCCACAGCCATAGATAGACTCGCAAGCTGGCACCGTACGAAACGACACGCCACAGTTGCCGCCCCAGCGTACTGCCAGCTTCCGCTTGGCGTTTCAGCTCTTTTGCAGGCAGGTACGTGTACACTTTACGGAGTGCGACGCCGAGAACACTGAAGATGAGTAACACCAGCGCAAGCACAAACGTAATCATGCCTTCCATAGTACCGGTTTATCTATTGTTTTTAAAGAGTCGACCAGCCGTGTTCGCTGGTAGTGTATACTGGAGCCACATAGGAGGAGAAGTTAGGTTATGACCAAGCAGTTTTGGGCCATTATCATTGTCGCGGTAGCCGTATTAATCGGTGTGTTTGCGTTCACCGGCCATAAACAAAATACCAGTAGTAGTTCGGTGCAACCAAGTAATCATGTGACCGGTCAGGGGCAGAAGCATGTGACCCTCGTCGAGTACGGCGATTTCGAATGCCCAGTCTGCGAATCGTATGAGCCCACCGTCAGCCAGGTTCGTCAGCAATACGCTCAGGATATTACCTTCCAGTTCCGTAACTTTCCCTTAACCAGCATTCACCCAAACGCCTTCGCGGGAGCCCGCGCTGCAGAAGCAGCTGCCCTCCAGGGCAAATTCTGGGAAATGCATGATGCGCTCTACGCCGCCCAAAACTGGCAACAATGGAGCACGAGCAGCGATCCAACCCCATACTTTAACCAGTACGCGCAGTCGATCGGTCTGAACGTTGCTAAATTCAAGCAAGACTTTGCCAGTGACCAAGTGAATAACCAGGTGAATGCTGACCTTGCGCAAGCCAACAAATTGAACTTAAACGGTACCCCGACCTTCTTCCTTGACGGCAAGCAGCTGGACAATGCCCAATTGGCAGACGCTAACGGACCAAGCCTGTCTAAATTCCAGCAACTTATTAATGCTGAAATTGCCAAGAAAAACCCAAGTAGTCCTAATCCGACCAGCAGCGGTACGACTACCAGCACGACAACCAGTCCTGCCGCTCAGTAAGCTCCTGCGACCCAAGAGAAAAGCCCGCGGTGATCCACCCGGGCTTTTTTGTGTGAGGCTTCTAATTGTTTGGTACGACTTAGTAGTGAATAAATTGCTGCCAACTAGGGCGTCGAATTCGAACCGACACCTTTTCCGGCTTGCTACTCACAAATTTAACTTTTACTGGCACAGTATAACCCTCTCTGCCCCATAGTAGTTACACGCCACTAGGCTGCCCGGCACATTTTTTTATATGTTTTTGAAAATGTTTTTGTCTCTTTTAGACGCTCGCACCGTCTATAGATTACCCAGATATTGTAGCAAAGCGGTTGTGCTTGTCAACACTTATCGGCGAGTCACGCGTGCATGTTTGAAATCACACAATTGGGGTCCATCGCACATCACACACTGCCGGTATAGGAGTGAACTGTTTCTCTTCCCATCCTCCCTTACTGAAAGTGTGCGTCCTCGGGCATCTGGGCAAGTAATTCAATATGTTCAGGCATAATGCCCAGCCGCTCCATAAGGTGTGATGCGAACAATTGCTTTCGCACGCGCCTTGCTTCTTGGCGACCCGCTTTTCGGACGCTCTTTGCAGCGCGTCGCTCTGCGCGTTCTAGCGAGCGAACAACCGACTGCTGTGCCCTGCCAAGCTTCTGATTGCCATAAGTTATGAAGCCCTCCGGCATATCGGCATTTTGGATAAGTAGAGCCATAAAACGTCCCTCATATGTGTAGCTCGCAGCACGTTCAATTTCGAAAATGGTTCGGCTCGTTGAGACGTGCACATCAAAGACGCTACTCATGCTGTCCGTTTGTATGCAGCCCGTGCCATCAAGGACTCCAATGCGGCACCAACTAAAGTGGTTGGTCGTGACCGGGCTTTTCCCGTCAATGAGGAGAAAGTCTACCCTTACACCACCTGGGTCGGTAAACCACCGTTCACACACGAGCTGTCCGAGCTGCGTGGCCTGGGTGCCGTCTAAGCCAGCATCGTACTGGTATTGGTGTATCTCACTTGGTTCAGCAGTTGGTATGTATTCTTCTGGCATAGTGCAGTTATAGCATAGCTGTTCCCGCCCGCATATTGCTCATGGTTTTTTAAATCGCTCGGTACGCATGAGCGAGCAGTTTCAAGAGACCAATTCTGGAATCAGCACTCAGGTGTTATCCGCGAGGGAGATATACAACCAATTGCGGTTCGAGTAGCGGGCAACACTGGTTAAGAGCCCGTGTACGTAGCGCTGGGCACGAAGCGCTTCCCGCACCTTGCTTGAGGACACATCAGCCGCATAGCTTTCAAAGACGTGCAGATCCAAGGGTTGCGACGGCCAGGAACGTATACACTGCGCGACCGCCCGCGGGTCATCGCCTGCTCGTACGCCGACAACTAGCTCACTGCTGGTAAGCAGCTGCTCAACATTGCGCCAGGCCGGCAGCTTGAGTGCCACATCAGAACCAAATAGGTAGACAAGCTGGCTGCCCGTAAATGCCTGCTGGAGCTTCGGCACGGTGCGTTCCATAGTGAATTTAATATCGTCTACTTCCAGCACTTCAAAGGCCTTGTATGGTCGGCAGGCACGGGAGAGCATCGCCACCCGATGGCCAAAATGCTCAACACCAGACTTATGCCATGGCCTTCGCTCCGGCATGAAGTATATACGGTCAAGGTTGGCTTGTTTAAGCGCTTGCAGGGCAAAGCCGATATGTCCGGCATGCACCGGGTCGAAGACACCAGGATATATACCAATCCGCAATGGTCGACTCATTCGGCAGGTATCCCCTCGCAGCACTTTGTCGGCATTTTGCAGCTAGGACAGACAAAATGGCCGTGCACCGGCTCAATAGGATAATAGCCGCAGGCATCACAATAAAGCTCAGGCGCCTGCTCTTTTACGAGCTCCTGATAGGCGTCAAAGCCTGTTTCACTGTCTGGTATAGTCCGACGATCCATACACTATAGTATACCGCGAACTCTACTTACGCTTTGAGCAGCCGCACGCGCCACGAATACTCGTTTTGGTCACTACGGTCTTAACATTTTTCTTTTTGCACACGGGGCATTGCTTAGAGATAAATTCGCACTCATCAGAGCTGCGCGAGCTCGTGGCGGAGCTCGATTCCGCGGTTTGGGTTTGGGGAGCAGCGGTGCCACCGCTCGGGCAGGACCGGGATTGATCGGCGCTCACAGCACTACGTACTTCATGCATGGCGAGCTCGGTATTACCCTGTTCAGCCTGCCAGCGAGCCATTTCAATGTGGGCGGCACTTTGGGGGCCAAACACCCATGGGTCAATCGTGTGGTCCTCGGCTGCTTTTTCAATCATGTGTTTGCCTGACAACTGCTGCAGGAGTGCCGTCGCGGCTTGGGGGGTGGACACCAGCGGTGCGGCCTCCAGTAATTCGCGGGTAATTGCCTGCACTCTCGGCTCAAATGACTGTTGTCGCCGCTCGCACTGCTGGCGGTAGGCGATATAGTCTTGCCTGGGTTTGCCTTCGCCAAAGAACGTACCGAGCTCGCGGTCGAACAGTTCAACAATGTCGACGACACCGTTCGGCATACATTCTTTATGAATAAGCAGCGCGCTGGCGAGCGTTTCGGTCGCTGGTTTATCTAGGTCTACGCCCCATCGTTCGCCGAGGGCTCGAAGCGCCTGTCGATCGTGGCGCGCCGCACCCGGTCGAGCCACACCGGCGACAAAGGCAGATTCCGTGCGCAGCTGACCCTTCCGGTAGCCAGTCGACTGGATCGCCATGCTCATCGTCTGCACAAAAAAGCCAGCGTGTTCCATTTGCTCATCGGTCATGTCGTCAGCGGCGGGAGAAAAGACGACGACGTTATACTCTTCAAGCAGGCCAAGTCGCCGCGCCGTATCAATAGCAAATGCATTACGCGTTTCGGCCTCGGCGCGCCGCCGCATCTGCGGCAGTTCGGAAGCGTAGCGCAGCGTGTTTGCCTGCACCGCTTCCATCGTTTGGCCGTGCTGCATAATTGCGCCATCATCGTCAACTTCAAGCGGTACTTCCATGACATGGCCGGCCTTAATCGTGCGCTCTATAACATCGGTGCGCACATTTGTCTCTACCAGTTGGCGTGCCGTGGGGTTACCTGCTGCTGCCTGCTGCATGGCATCCATCAAATGGGCAAAGCGCGGGCGAACGGCGACCGGTGCTTCTACCTGGTTGTCGAGAGCCGTCGCACCAAGACTCCGGATTAAGTGTTCGGCGCGGGTATCATTCGGCAGCACCTCGTGGAGCGCCATAACGCGCGGAAAGAGCTGCGTAATATCGAGCTCTTCACGCGGAAGCGTATACCCATACTCATGTGTTTGTTCGGCTGCAACGACCATAAAAAATACCCTCTACTCCATGCGAGCGAGGGTCTTCAAACTGAAGTGGTGCTCCTGCTCGGGAGACTTTAATACACCGTGTCTGGCTTTTACAGTTGCGGCACAGCTCGGGAGTTACACCCGATTCCGGTTTTGGTTGTTAACGAATGCTAGTAGCATAGCACGTCTGCCTACCGCTACATATTGTGCTTTTTATTACGCTAGCTCGCTTGAAACGTCTGCAGGGCGCTCAAGAACGGCGAGAAATCTGGTTGGATATTGTTATCGGTATAGGTAAAGAAATAGTGGTGAGCGCCGCTGGTTGCTCCGGTCAGTACCACCGTATTGATACCGTCACTCGACACCGTGCCCACTACGTCGCGCTCATAGTTGCCGAGGTCACACAAGAAATCGAGTCCCTGCCACTTGGCGGGGGAGCTAATTGAGGGGGCACCGGCTGTCGCTGACGTAAAGCCGGCGCAGTTATCCGATACATCTCCCGTCACCGCCAGCTTGTCACCACTGGCTTGCACCATCACCGCCCGGTTGACTCCCAAGGTGGGCACCGGCGTATCGACGTAGACCAGGATCTCCCGGCCGGCCGATTTATTATCGGTGCTCTTCCAACTGTAGATGTTTTGCCCGGCATCGGTGCGGTGCGTGTCAAAGACCCAGCCAGCGGGCAGACTCAAGCTAAACGTGCTTTCCGTAAAGCGCTGGACCGGTTTTGAACTGTCTTGCACCGTTTGCACCACGGCTGGTGGAGCCGGGCTGATGGTGGTCGTCGTGTGCAAAGCTCGGCGCAGCCAGACCGAGCCGCCGATCACTATGACCACCGATATAACCAGGAGTAACCAGTGACGGCGACGACGTTTGATGGGATTGATGCCAACACGATACATGGATCCGCTCATGCTTATCTAGGGGGTATTATACGCGCCCGCGCACCCTTATACCGACTGTTGCTTTTTAAGATCGGTGAGACGAGGAATAAAGCTTTGGGCAGCACCTTCGAGCCCTAAGACTTTGAGCGCGCCGACGAGGACGTAGAGGTGATCAAATTCGGCAGCCGCTGCGGATTCCACCTGCTGAAAGGCATGCTCAACTTTTTCAACCAGCCACTTTTCTTCGCCTGGGGCAATCTGATTCGTGGTTACTTTGGTCGGTGAGGGTTGGGTGACGACTTCCAAGGAGCGGGCGGAGTGATCTCGTTTGCGCAAGTGACCGCGGCTAATGAGGCTGTTGACGTGCAGGGCGACGGTGGCGACTGAGGTATAGTTGAGACCGCGCATAATTTCTCGGTAGCTGGGGCTATAACCATGCTCACCAATAAAGGATTCGATAAAGCCGAGGAGTTCTTTTTGCTTTTTGGTGGGGCGGATGCTAGCAGGCGCCGTTTGGTTTTCGTTCATACCATTAGCATTATAGAGCATTCTACTGAAATACCTACTGCCATTACTGTACCCCTATGCTTTTTTCAGCTGTCTGAGGCTTTGGCTTCCGGAAATACCCAGTACTTGTACCATAAGTAGCTCCAGACGGTAAAAAACCCTGCGGATATAAAGAAGCCAATGTACGGCGAAATGCCTATCGATTTCAGCCCCCAAATAATGAGGTAGTCAAGCACGAAGCCGATCGTTTCGATACTTATATAGCGACCGACGTGTTGCATTTCCCGCAAAGAGACGTGGTCACGAAACGCCCAGAAGCGTTGCACCAGGTAGTTACTGGTCCAGCCGATAGCATCAGCCAGCAGCTTTGCCGGCAGCCAGCCCCAATGCAATCCCGAGTAGCCAATCGCAAACACGGCGTACCCAATCCAAAAATATATACCGCCGCCGACCATGTACTTCGCAAAGCGGCTGACTTCAGCTCGTGTCAGCCTAGGTCGCTTCACTGCCCTGACCATCGGTGTCATGCGCCGCGGCACCGATCGCGATACCGGCGAGCCCCCACCACAAGAACGCCAATGTTTCATCAGTCCAGGCGTGGCTCAACAGATTAACAAAGCTTATACCAATCAAACTGGCGAGAAGTGTCAAGGCAAGCGGGTCCTGGCGCCGTTGCCACAACAAAACAGCTACGTAGGCATTAATGCCGGCAAAGAGCAGCAGACCGAGCCATCCTACTTCTTGCCCGATTTGAATGTAGTAGTTTTCGGCGATGCGCGCCGGGTGATTGTTATAGACACTGGCAGGTCCGGCCGTACCGGGGCCGCGTCCGAGCGGTTCATGTATGAGGTCATGTAACCCGGCCTTGAGCGCACTGGCATGACCTTGATCTGACGTCGTAGCGACGGCAGAGTGGGTTTGGGTATGGAAAAGGACATTTTGTAGCCGGGTATTGTGGCGAAAGCCAATGACAACCCCGACCAGAACCACCAGCAAGCCGACAGCAACAGCCCCCCACCAGCGACGCACACGCAGGCTGCGCAGCCGGGTGAGCGGTACGGTAGCGCCGCTGAGCACCGCGCCCACCCAGGCGCTGCGTGAAAAGGTAAAGAACAGGGTGACGATCGCCCCCAGCAGCATGCCCAGACGCTGCCAGTTACGCTTGCCTACTGCCATGAGCACGACCAAGGCGCTGATAGGCAGTAACAGGTAAGCGCCGAACGGGTTTGCGCCGCGGAGTGTCGACATGATCCGCACGTAGTGTGCGTTATGGTTAATGGTTTCGTACGGCAAAATTGTCTGGCTGCTGTAGCCAACATGCTTGAGGAAATCGACGGGTAGCACCACCACTTGCAGTATGCCAAAGACAATAACGATGACCGCTGGCCATAGCAATACCCACGACCACCGATTAGCAAGCCGTTTGGTGCGACTCCCCACTACCCACGCCGCTAAAAAGAATATGAGGAATCGACTGTTAACGAGCACGCCGTAGGCCACCGCTTTGGCATCGACGGTATGGTAATGGAGCGCACCGAGTCCCCATACCAGCTGCACAACCAGGTACCCGGCAATGAGCCAGGTTAAGCCATGGTACAGGGTACTTAAACGTACCTTACGGTCAAACACAACCAGGTACAGCGCACCGATACCGGCGATCACTAAGAGATACTCTTCCCAGAGAAGAAAGGCAGTGTAGTGACCAAAAGTGCTGGCTGCCCAGACGGTGAGGAAAGCGTGGAATGGTACCAGTATCAAGATCAGGGTTATGATGACCGCCGTGATCGATAAGATGGCGTACTTGAGCGCGGAGGCTTTCATAGTTGTACCTTATAGCTTACCCTATGTGCCGCAAGACGCGAAGTTGTTTGGTTGCATCGTACAGAGCCACACAGCTAAAGTGCTACACTAGATATACCTACTATGAAAAATAATGCGTCGATTGTCTACAACGTCTGTCTGGTGATCGGCGACTTTCTGGCTCTCATTGTGGCGTTTACCGTGGCATATATCTTGCGGGTAAGCTTAAGCCACCGGGTGTTGAGCGCCCATGTCTACGCCCACACCTACATTATGATAATTGCCAGCCTGTTACCGCTGTGGATTTTGATCTTTGCCTTAATTGGCTTATATAACTCCCGCATCCATGAGCAGCGTTTTAGTGAACTCGGTCGCTTAATTGTCGGCTCTTCCATCGGTGTTATGCTGATCATTTCCTACAGCTACCTCGCCAATGTTCAGGTATTCCCTGCCCGCCTAGTGGTACTCTACAGCTTAGCCCTGGCTTTCTTCTGTGTCTTCCTGTTTCGCACCTTTGCCCGTGGCATCCGGCGGGAGCTGTTCAGTTACGGTCTGGGCATTAATAACGTCCTGCTGGTTGGCGATACCCACCTCACCCATGTGCTTATGGAGTCGCTCGCCAACACCGCCGTGACCGGCTACCGGGTGCTCGGTGTCGTCGGCGGGGTGAAGCACCCGCTGAAAGTCCATCCCGATTACCCGCTGTACCCTAACTTTGCGGCAGCCGTAGAACGGCTCAAGAAGCGCCAACTGCACACCATTATCCAAACTGAACTGTATGCCGATAATGATCGCAACGATGAGCTTCTGACCTACTCCCAGGAACACCATGTCGCCTACCGCTTCGTGCCGGGCAACAGTGAACTGTTTGTCGGCAATATTGAAGTCGATCTGTTCCACTCCGTGCCGGTTATCGCCGTGCACCAAACGGCGCTGGTTGGCTGGGGCCGCGTCGTTAAACGGCTGTTTGACATTATTTTTGGCAGCGTACTGCTCATTATTGCAGCGCCGTTTATGCTGCTGATTGCCCTGGCGATTAAGCTCAACGACAGCAAAGGACCGGTCCTGTTTCGCCACGACCGCCTCAGCCGCTACAACACGACCGTCGGCATCTTTAAATTCCGCTCCCATAAAGCAGCATATAGCGGACTGGAGCCAGAAGAAGCGTTCACGAAAATGGGGCGACCGGAGCTCATCGATCAATACCGGGAAAACGGCGACTGGCTGCCTGATGATCCCCGCGTTACTTCCGTTGGTCGCTTTTTACGCCGCGCCAGCCTCGATGAACTGCCGCAGCTACTCAACGTTGTGAAGGGTGATATTAGTTTAGTCGGACCCCGGGCACTCGTCGCCTATGAGCTCGCCCGTTCGCCGCAGAAAAACTTGATCTTAAGTGTCAAATCGGGTCTCACCGGTCTGGCGCAAATTTCTGGGCGACGCGATATTAGTTTTGAAGAACGACGTAAATTAGACCTGTATTATGTGCAGAACTGGAGCTTTTGGAACGATCTCGTGATCCTCGTTAAAACCGTCTGGATGGTGCTGTTCCATAAGGGAGCCATGTAGTGGCGGAACCCAAAAAGGTAGCAATTGTCTGCGATTGGCTACTCGGCACCGGCGGTGCGGAGCGGGTGGTGCTGGAACTGCACCGCATGTATCCAGAGGCACCGATTTATACCAGTCAGTACGACGCCGGCAGTAAAATCTGGTACGGCGGCGAATGGTTTCAGGAAGCTGATGTCCGCACCGGCTGGCTGCAGCGCCTGCCAAAAAGTTTGAAAAAGTTCTTACCAGTGCTGCGCGCCTGGTACTTTAGTCACCTGGATTTATCTGACTATGACCTTGTCATTTCCTGCAGCGGCGCCGAAGCCAAAGCGGCAAAAACAGGTCCTTCGACTCTCCACATTTGCTACTGCCACGCCCCCACCCACTACTACTGGAGCCGCTACGACGAATACCTGGCGCATCCCGGTTTTGGTAGACTCGATTTCCTGGCCCGGTTTGGCCTCAAAGTCTTAGTTGAACCATTGCGCCGCTGGGACCGGTCTGCCGGCAAAAATCCTGATGTAATGCTAACCAACTCCACGCATACCCAGGCCATGATCAAGAAGTACTACCGACGGGAATCGGTTGTCGTCGCACCACCCGTCGATACTGCTCGCTTTAAGCCCACCGGCACCCCAGAACCGCGCCACGGCTTTGTGACAGCCGGCCGTCAAACCCCCTATAAACGGATTGATCTAGCGGTGGCTGCCTGCAGTCAGCTCAATGTACCACTTATTGTTATTGGAAACGGTCCGGAGCACCAGAAGCTGACTAAACTTGCGGGTCGTAGCGTTACCTTTTTAACCAATGTCAGTGACGAAGATATTGTGCGGCACTTCCAAACTGCCCAGGCCTTCATATTCCCAACGAACGTCGAGGACTTTGGTATTACCGCCGTAGAGGCTATGGCTGCCGGTACGCCGGTTATTGCCTACGCCAAGGGTGGTCCGCTGGACTACATTGTGCCTAATAAAACCGGCTTACTGTACGAGAAACAAACGGTCGAGTCGCTGGTTCAAACCCTAGAGAGTTTTAACCCTGCCCGCTTTGATAGCCAAGCGATCGTCGGCGCCGCTCAGGCCTTTTCCGTGAGTGCCTTCCGCAAGCACATGGAACAGCAAATTGCAGCGTCTATGCGCGACCATAGCAGCCCGCAGTAATCTAATTACAGTTTCATTTCTTGAAAGGCGCGGTACAGAATATCGCGCATCTGGGTGTAGTCAGCCAGAGTTTGGTTGGTGTAGAGGTAGACAACATTATCGACCACCTCGATATTAAGTGTAAACGGCAGTGCCTTAACCTGCTCCATGAAGGATGGGTTGAGCAGTTCAAAGCTGGTTACCTGCTCCACGGAAGTTGCATAGACGTCGTACTTCTTGTTGAAGTCCGGCCACTCCATGGTCACTTGGCGCAAGCCGCGCGGCGTAAGGTTCACTATGCCTTTACGGCGAACCAGAATATCTTCGTAGTGTTTGGGCAAAAAAGCTTGGGCAATGGTGTAGCTTTCGCTACCGTTCCGGTTTGGTAGGTAGCTATAGAACTCGATAATGCAGTTTTTATAAAGCCCAATGACATGGTTATTGACGGCTGAGTTCGTAAAGCTGGCTTTGCTAAACAGTTGCCCGCGCTGCGGTAGGAGCAGCCAGCCCCACTCGCCACTGTAGAAGTAGTTATTGGTCGCCGCAAAGCTCTGGATTGCCGGGCTTAAGTCGTTTTCAGCTTCCGTCGTTTGGCGAATGGCATCTAAGCGCCAGGTGTTGCCATCCTGCATAAAGTACCAATCTTCGCTAAAGGGGCTGGTATCGGTGTAGTAGACGGTGCCACTGGATTGCTCGACGAGCGAATCTTTGGCCTGGGCATGCATGCGCACCACGAGCGTGGCGCCGGCTGCTTGGGTAGCCGTTTGGGGATTGGTAAGGGGCTCCACCGAGCGCAGCGTGACGTCTTCCATAGTGTTTCGTCGACCGACCGCGGTGAGCGCCAGTAGCATGAGATTGACGTTATAGAAGTAGCTAGGAGACAGATAGGCTTGCATCGCTGTGGGATTGTTTGCTGCCCAATCGCGCTGGAAGGCATAGAAAATGTCACGCACCTGCTGCTCTGCCTCAGCTGAGGGCCAAGCTGCGCCAGGTTGCGCCTTATTGGCCCGCGCACGGGAGCGCATTGATACAAATATGACGATTGCCATGAGTATAAGAAAGACAATAACACTCGCATTACCACCAGAAGACGAACCATATGCGCCGCCACCGGAGCCGCCACCAAAACCACCACCGCCACCGCCGCCATGCCCACCGCCACCTGCACGGCCGAAGAATAAGGTAGCGATATGGAAGAGCATTGTATACAGCATTATCCGAACATTATAGCAAGACCGTTACGGGTCTATTTATGCCGAGTTCATGTTTCAAGGTGTGCAATTTACCAACGTATGTATGGTTTTTTGCTTCCTTACTGCGTCGTCGTTGGCGGCGCATCAAGGCTTTGGAGGGTGTTTCCGGTGAAGGTCTTGCCGAGACGCAAGCGACCAATGCTTGCCGGGTGGTAAAAGATTTGGAAGCCAGTAATAGTCGTGTGATTGCCAGATATATCTGGAAAGGTCGCGGTTTGGCTGTCATCAAGATGGTAGTGAACCCAAATATAGGTGGCGTGGTTATCGGGTGTGCTGCAGCCGTCCCCTGACAAAACTAAATTATATGCAGTACTGAGTTCAGGGGGGACAAGATTGACGGTTTGGAGTGGGCTGAGTGTAGTACACGAGGTAGTGGCGCCTTGGTAGGTTACTGTGATGCCACCATAACCAGCATAGCCGCCAAGACCTGGGTTACCGGTATTACTACCGAAACTTTGAATGGAGAGTGGCGTGACATTTCGCCCGGTTCCGATATTGACGAGCATGGAGTAGTTAGCGACGTGGGGAATACTGTTAAGGGGGGCGTAGTCGACAGCGGCAATAATCGTGGGGGTCGTACCTGTAGTTTGTCCTCCAATTTCGTAGATGTAACCGTTGTATGCGACGGAGGTGGCCGCGTCGGTTGCGGCAGGTAGACTCGTGGTGGTAGTCCACGTTCCGAGAGTACCATTACTGTTTATTGAAGTGTACTCAACTTGTGGCGATGAAGTATCTCCGCCAATTAAATATACGTAGCCGTTGTAGGCTACTGAGGTGGTTTGAGTCTCGGCAGTCAGTAAACTTGTTGTAACCATCCATGTGCCGAGGGTGCCGTCAGTATGTATGGGGGCGTAGTATACGGTTGCAACAATTTGACCACCAAAAATTCCTCCCATTTCATATACGTACCCATTGTATGCGACGGAGGATGCATTGCCGCCAGATATGGGCAATTGGACGGTGGGCTGCCAGGTGCCGAGGGTGCCGTCACTGTGGATGGGGGCGTAGTATACAGCCGTTGTTGAGCCGCCAATCTCATAGACATAGCCGTTGTAGACCACAGAATTTGCATCATTGGTATTTGCGGGGAGGCTGGCGGTCGGTTGCCAGGTGCCGAGGGTGCCGTCACTGTGGATGGGGGCGTAGTCTACGGTTGCTACGTTATTTCCACTGCTTGCTGTGCCGCCAATCTCATAGACATAGCCGTTGTAAGCCACAGAGGTGGCAAGGCAAGTACCAATTGGTAAACTGGCAGTTGGCTGCCAGGAGCCGAGGGTGCCGTTGGCGTTGATCGGGGCGTAGTCTACAGTAGGGGTGCCACTTGAAGCAGCGCTAGAAGTAGCGCCGCCAATCTCATAGACATAGCCGTTGTAAGCTACGGAGGTGGCAGAAGCAATAGGAGTTGGTAGGCTAGTGGTAGCCGCGTAAGACCCTGTTGTACCGGTTCCTCCATTATTAATCAATGCGTACTCAACACTACTTAGAGAGCTATAACCATCATCTCCGCCGATTTCGTAAACGTAGCCATTGTATGCCACGATGGCGGAGCTTAGCGTAGCAACTGGGCGGCTAGTGGTAGCACTCCAAGAGCCCAATGTGCCATCACCATGCAAGGGGGCGTAGTAAACAGCACTACTTGGGGAAGATCCCCCGTCCATTTCGTACACGTAGCCGTTGTAGACAACGGAGCCGGTATACGCCTTAGCGTTCGGGAGGCTGGTAGTAGGTTGCCAGGTTCCAAGCGTACCATCGCTATTGATAGGGGCATAATCTACGGCTGTAGAAAAATTACCTGCCACTACTCCACCAATCTCATAGACGTAGCCGTCGTAGACAACGGAAGAGGCACCGTGGGTGACTGCCAAAAGGTTGACAGCAGACTGCCAAGATCCAAGGGTACCCGTGCTACTAATCTGGGCGTAGTATACAGCGTTTGTGGAACTTGGTGCATTGCCACCAATCTCATAGACATAGCCGTTGTAAGCTACGGAGGTGGCATCACTTATGGCCACAGGGAGGCTTGTCGTGGATGTCCAGGCACCTATTGTACCTGTGCTGCTAATTGAAGCGTAATATACGTTCGCCGTACTCGTAGTAACACTTGTGTTACCTCCCATTTCATAGATATACCCATTGTAGACGACGGTGGTAGCATTATATGTGGCTACTGGGAGGCTTGTTGTAGATTTCCAGTTACCAATTGTGCCGTCACTATTGAGTGGTGCGTAGTCGACGGTGGCAAGATAAGTTGTAGAACTTGGTCCGGCGGTGCCACCTAACTGGTAAACATAGCCGTCGTAGACAACAGATGTGGCATAATCAGGATAGTAAGTATTCTTCCCTGACTTAGTGCCAGGCACTGCAGTTGTAGACGCCCACGAATTTGTAGTTGTAGCCGTCGGGCTACTTATGAAGCCAGCAGATGTTATTTGGGCATAATTAATGGTGGCAGTGACTGCAGTAGTATACCCACCTATCTCATAGACGTAACCGTTGTAAACAACGGAGGTTGCATTATCAGTAGCAGCGGGAAGGTTGGTTGTGGCAGTCCAGGAGCCGAGGGTGCCGTTGGCGTTGATCGGGGCGTAGTTGACGGTTGCAATCGGAGGTGAGGAAGTTTGGCCGCCGATTTCGTAAACATAGCCATTGTAGACGACGGTGGTGGCACCACTTGTGGCCACCGGAAGGCTTGTCGTGGATGTCCAGGCACCAAGCGAACCGTTGCTGATGAAAGGGGCGTAGTCGACGGTTGTTGTTGATGCGCTAGTGCCATTACCGCCGCCGATTTCGTAAACATAGCCGTCGTAGACAACAGATGTGGCACCACTTGTGGTCACCGGAAGGCTGGTGGTCGGTTGCCAAGTGCCGAGCGTGCCGTCACTGTGGATGGGCGCGTAGTCTACGGTTGCAGTGATGTTAGGACCATATCCGCCAAAATAATAAACGTAACCGTTGTCAGTTACGGTACTACCGCCGTATGTGGCCACCGGAAGGCTGGTGGTCGGTTGCCAAGTGCCGAGCGTGCCGTCACTGTGGATGGGCGCGTAGTCTACGGTTGCAGTGATGGTTGATGTTGTTTGATATAGTCCCCCAATCTCGTATACGTAGCCGTTGTAGGTAACAGAGAGGGGATAAGACAATGTCACCGGTAGGCTGGTGGTCGGTTGCCAAGTGCCGAGCGTGCCGTCACTGTGGATGGGCGCGTAGTCTACAACTGCTGTTGAGGAGCCCCCGATTTCGTATACATAGCCATTGTAGACGACAGAGGTGGCTTCATAGGTGGGAGTAGGGAGGCTGGTAGTATTGTTCGCACTATAACACCAGGTTGAATTCGTATCTAGGGTCCAGTTCGTTGGGCAGCTGGTCTGGAAGTTATTGAGCGTTCCACCAGTTGTGCTTCCAGTACTGACTTGATTCGTCGTGATGGCATTACCACCTTCGTCATTGCCATTCAGAAAATTAGTAGCGGAATTAATCGTGATGCTTGGGTCAATAGAGAGAGGGTAGCTAAGATGACGCAGGTTACTCGCTATCAACAGCAGCTGGTCGTTTTTAAGCACCAGTTTGGTACTGTTTTGCACCAGCGTACCACCGGGCTGACCATTGGATTGTTTCAGTGTGGGGGCAAGTAGTTTAAAGAGGACGGTTCCCTGCCGCTCAATGCCCACGCTGCCATCAGCTAACTGAAATGACTGCAATCCTTTTGGCAATTTAAGTCTATAGGCGAACGCTAGGTTGTTTTGACCAGGATGGTTCACAACTAAATCTTCGGCAAGTTGGGTAGACTGCGGGGTGTAGATGGCTTGTGCCGAGCCATCGCTCAGCGGATAGACAATACGCTGATCAACACGGCGACCACTTGACGCTTGAAATTCCGGTACCAGCGTCAACTTGAGATGACTGACTGCATCGGTCACGCTGATGCCCGAGCCAATACGAGCAGGTAAAGTTGCAGAATAAAGCCCTTTGCTCGGTTGTCCAACGAGGACATTCGGTTGCTGATCGGTTGCGGGCGTGAGCGCTCCGGGATTAACAATAAAGCTGTCTTGCCTGGCGTTGAACTGGACACTACGCGCGACCGTGGCATCAGGAGCATTAATTATCTTTAAAGTGTCAGCAGATAACTGGTAAGCTGCCGCACCCTGGAAGGCACCAAGTAGCGGCACGGCGATGAGTAGCACTACAACTGCCAGCACGGCCGGCGTATGGTACAGTTTTGCCCCAAAGCGACGACGCAGTAGCACCACGATAGAGGAGCGGGCAAGACGAAGCCACACACGCGTATAGAGCGGCTGGATACCGCGCTGCACCCCACGCTTTAGGTTCGACCACAGCCGCAGGAAACGATCAAATTGTTGCCATGCCATTGATGGGTGGTAACTCCGGTTATGCTTACAAAAGTATAGCATACGAACAAGGGTCGTTTCAGGGTGGTATTATGGAATGAGATGTGCGGTATCGTTGGCTATATTGGCAAACAAAACGCAGCCCAGGTCATTGTCGATGGTCTGACGGCGTTAGAGTATCGCGG
>DASTAH010000054.1:0-35191 GCA_035712845.1 Saccharimonadales bacterium (SeqCode) | reverse complement strand
TGGCCACCACTCCTTGCGAGGAAGGGAGTGCTGGGGGTACCAATGTTTGTTCACACAAGGACCGGCGCAGGAGGTATTGTTTCCTGGTGAGGTAGTCAATCCTTAGGGGGTATTATGGGGGTTTACAGGGGTGTTCGCAAGGGGTGCAGGGGCCGAAAATGTATACAACAAATTAAGTATAAAAGTGCATTTTTAGGACCATGAAATGTTGTTAATATTAGCTTATTATGAAATTTAAGGTGTTATAAAATAGTAGTATGGGTAAAAATGCACACGTTACTTAATGCGCAAAATAGTATATATAACAACGGAGTTAATATTTGCCGAAAGTTATCCACACTGAAATAAGGAAATGCAACTGTTGTGATACATTAAGCATTTGTGAACAAAGGGACATATCTATTGTGGCATCGTAGCAAAGGCAAAGAATGACCTTTGGCATTGGTCTCTGCGTACAATGGGTAAATAGAGAGTAGCTAAGCTATTTTTGTTACACGTAAAACGGTTTGGTGCTGACGATGACCGTGTACTTTATGCACCCGTTTTTTTGCTTTATAACGGACGGAGGTAACCTTGTCAGCCTGCACGTCTCCATCAACAATGTCAGCAGTAACTTTGATTTTGTCAACAAACGGTGCACCAACAGTGATCTTGTCACCGTCAATCACGAGCAAAGCATCGAGAGATACTGTTTTATCAGCATCTTTAATAAGCTCTACGTTGAGTGTTTGACCTTCACTTACAAGATATTGCTTGCCACCAGTTTGAATCACTGCTTTTTTAGCCATTATTGTGTTCCTAGATATTTAAATACCAATAGATAGTAACAGATTGAGGCCTCTCTGTAAAGGCTAGTTACCTACGCCTTCGCGAGGGCAATTTCAACATCCATACCTTCAACGGTCACATGGGTTGTATACGCATCTTGCGGCACGGTGCCTAATTCTGACGCAAGCGTTTCCGACGTAATTAACGAAGCGTGGGTCTCAACCGCGTGTTGGATTTCAAGGCTGTCACTTCCAATGAGTAGCTGTATACGGTCAGCAACATCGAGGCCCGCTTGCTTGCGTGCGTTCTGTACGTGACGTACTATTTCGCGCATGATACCCTCTTCGCGTAATGCTTCGGTCAGTTCTGTGTCTAATGTTACCGTACGTTCTGTAGCTTCTGGAGCCTTAGACACTACCTCTACCAACTTGACGTTTAATTCATCTTTAACTATGTCAAGAAGATCTTCGCTCACTTTATCTCCATGCACGATAACAGACCCGAGGGGCTGACGAACTTTAATTCCCGCAGCGGCGCGTTGTGCCAAACCTTCCGTAATAATAGTGCGGATTAGGTCCATATCGTGCAAGACAGCATCATCTGTTGGTTGAGTCTCAGGCCAGTTTAGGAGGTGCACACTTTCTCCCCCTGTGAGCAATCGGTAGAGCTCTTCTGACAGGAACGGTGTGAACGGCGCTAAGATTATACTCAACTGAACTAATACGTAGTGTAGGGTGCGGTAAGCGTCGTCCTTATCTTTGCTATCCCCGCTTTTCCAGAACCGACGACGACTCCGCCGTACATACCAATTTGAAGCATCATCTATGAGGGGAAGCAGCGGCTTCAATGCATTTGGTAAATCGTACTGCTGCATCTGCTCATCAACTTCAGCACTTACTTTGTGTAGTCGACTCACGATCCAGCGATCGAGGGGATTAGTTAGCGTTGGGAGTGGATTATCTAATGAACCATCCCAGTCCCATTTATCTACTTCCGCATAGAGAGTGAAGAAATCATACATATTCCACACCATACCGAGCTTACGGGCGACATCAGCAACATCCTTATCGACAAGTGAATAGTCTTCACCATTAAGAACGGGCGAACTGAGGAGCAAGAATCGCAAGGCATCAGCACTATACTTATCCATAAGCTCATTAGGATCCGTATAATTTCCATAACTTTTGCTCATCTTACGACCGTCGTTGCCGGCTAAGGTACCGGTAACAATCACGTTTTTAAATGCATTTTTCTTGAATAATCCCGTCGATACAGTGTGTAGATAGTAAAACCATGCGCGGACTTGCCCCACATACTCCGCAATAAAATCGCCCGGAAAATCTTGTTCAAATTTATCTCGATTTTCAAACGGATAATGAAATTGAGCAAACGGCATGCTACCGCTTTCAAACCAACAATCAAGAACCTTGTCGATTCTTTTATATGTAACACCATCTAATGTAAAGGTGACATCATCAATCCATGGACGGTGGTAATCTTCAAGCTCTACCCCAGATAGTTCTTTTAATTCAGCGTAGCTACCCACAACTTTTACATATTCATTTCCGTTGTTATCTTTACCTTTCCATACCGGCACAGCCGTTGCCCAAAAACGGTCCCGACTAAGATTCCAGTCTGGAGCGCTCTCGACTGTTTTTTGAAAACGACCATGTTTTATGTGAGTAGGAAACCAATTTATAGTTTCATTTTCTTCAAGCATTAATTGGCGCTGTCCCGCAATGTCCATAAACCAACTTGGGTGAGCTCGATACATAAGCTTCGTTCCACATCGATGACAGTGGGGGTAGCTGTGGCGGATATATTCAATCTTCCATACCACTCCCTTTTCCTGCAATTCTTTTGCGATACGCTTATTGACATCCCAAACCTGTAATCCTTGCCACAATCCCTCTGTGTAGTACCCATTGTCATCTATGTTTTGAACCATAGGGAAATCGCAAGCCTGGGCTAAAGCAAAATCTTCTTCGCCATATGCAGGTGCTAAGTGAACTATACCAGTGCCATCATCCATGGTTACATATTCAGCTGCCCATACTTTGTGTGCATTTTTACCACGATTTTCAAATAGTGGTTCGTATTGAAGACCCACCAAATAACTACCCTTCAGGTGCGTCTCTACCTCATATGCAAGTTGATTGTTCTTGTCATCTTTAAGTACTTTTTGCAACAGTTCTTCGGCAATTATTAAACGAGTGTCGCCGACTTTAACGAGAGCGTAGGTGAAGTCTTTATTCACTGCGCAGGCTGTATTAGCAGGTAAAGTCCAGGGCGTCGTAGTCCATGCCAATAAATAAATTGGCAGATTATTGTCTGCTATTTTTGTGCTCAGTTGCTTTGGTAGATCTGTTAATTTAAATTTTACGTACACTGATGGATCAGTTACATCCTGGTAACTATTGTCCATAGCAACTTCTGCCTTTGAGATAGGAGTTGCATCACGAGTACAATACAACAACACTTTCTCGCCTTCATAAATTTTTCCGGCGTCATACAGTTGCTTAAATGCCCACCAAACACTTTCCATGTAGGTTTTATCCATTGTTTTATACGCCCCCTGAAAATCCACCCATCGTCCAATGCGTTCGATCGTACTTTCCCACTGATTTCCAGTTTGTACCATATTATCTCGACAGGTCATGATATATTCTTCGAGCGTGACCTTTGTGCCAATGTCACGCTTATCTTGAATGCCTAATTTTTTCTCAGTAAAAACTTCGGCTGGTAAACCATGGCAGTCCCAGCCCCACACCCGCTCAACGCGCTTGCCTTTCATCGTCCAGTAGCGAGGCACCGCATCTTTCACAATACTAGACAGAAGTGTGCCGTGGTGAGGCACGCCAGTTATAAAGGGTGGACCATCATAAAACACATACCGTCCCTTGTTAGGACGTTGCTCAACAGATTTGGCGAATGTGTCATGTTCTTTCCAATATTTCACCAAATCTTTTTCATATTCGATAGCTTTGCGTCGTTGACCTTTGTGGAATTGCATAGTTTACTCCTTTACATATAAAAAGCCCCTAAATTCTAGGAGCTCAGAGGGAACGGTACCATCCTAGTTTGGGACTTACTTACGGCTGTAACGGGCTTCCCCGGTGGGTTCTACTAAAGCTGGTGCTTGTTCTTCCCACTCCTGGCAGGCGATAACTGCTCATAGCGGATATATCAAATTGTATCGACAGTATACCCCTGGTATATGTTGTTTGCAAATTACGCGTAGGCGTATGCAGCAACTTCATCCATGAGTGGCAATTCGCCACCTTCCCAGCTCTTCAGAAGTTGCCCATCTTCACGCAGCGCTAATATGGCAGGATACTGCATCACATCGTAAAGACGCGCAATTGCGCTACCCTCCTGTCCGTCTACATTGAGCATTTCTATCCCTTTTGATCCGTGGCGTACTTCATAGTCACGAACAAACTCTTCAACAATGCGCGCATACTCGCTGTCTGGTCTATATACAACTACTACTCTCATCTATTCACAGTGTAGCATAAGCAGCTTATTCATATAGTGCAAGTATATAAGTTAACTTCGGATCGCAGCTGTAACGGAATGTAATCTTCATTGTCATAGAAGTCTAGGAATGTAGCGCAGTCAGCGCAACGCTATAAAACCGTACAATATGATTCTCGAACGATACCCTAGTGGTAGGATTAATCATTATTACGAGAATAAATACCGAGTTCGAAGCTAATCTACGGTGAGGTAAAAGCAAAAAACACCTGGCATTGCGATATGCCGAGGTGTTTATTGCAATTGCGCCTACGTCAATAAGTAGAGGCACAGTTTTTGTTTAGTGTTTGCAAAGGCTGCACTAATTGTAATTGATGACAGCCGCTGTTTGTTTACGGGATTGTTGCGAGTGAAAGCTTTTGTGCTTTCCAATCCCTTAAAACTATTATCCTGCGCACAGTGAGACTAAACAAGCGTTTTTGAATACAAAATTAGCACAAATAAATGGCACTAATTTTAGTAATTTTAGATTAATTTTTGTTGTAACCAAATGCGCGCTTTTTGTATCATACAGTAGATTTAGCCATTGCAATGCAGTTAATTTAACCAACATCACAGATACAATTTATGATGTATTTGAAACATCACTAATTTTCTCTTCTATTAATTATCCACAGGGTCTTTCATTTTAATATGAAAAAACCCGGGTCAAACACCCGGGCTTTTTCATGTCTGCTAGCTACCGGTTTAGCTACAACCTGTTGTGCTTCCACAGGAACTACATACATAGCAGCTCCCAGCGCGTTGCGTTTGGTTACCGCAGTTATAGCATAGCGGTGCAGTCGCATCACTTCCGGCTGATTTTTGCTTGTCAGCCGGTTGCGTAGCTACAGTCTCATTAGTGTGTACTGAACTCGATTGCAAAGCTACTGCTGGTGCGGCATTCTGTTCAGCGACTTTTTCCTCAAGCAGTATCGTTTGTTGCTCTGTAGGCATATCTTCAAGATCAGCTAATCCTAACTCTAATCGATCGTCAAAGCTTAGATAGTCAAGCGCAAGGCGACGGAAAATATAGTCAGTCAAACTACTAGCTGTACGAATTTCCGGATCATCCGTAATGCCACTTGGCGCGAATGATGTGCCGCGTAAGGTTTTAACATAACTTTTCAGAGGGACACCGTACTGCAATCCATGACTCACACTTATCGCAAATGAATCCATTAGACCGCTTAATGTGCTTCCTTGTTTACTTACATTAATGAACAGTTCACCCGGCGTGCCATCCTCATACTCACCAACTGTGAAGAACCCCTTAAGGTCGGCAAGCTGGAACTTATACGTACGACTCGTCCTGACTCTTGGTAATTCTCGACGCATCGCCCCTCGAACAACCAATTGATTCGTGACAGCCTCTGCGGTTGACGCCGGCGTAGCTTCTTTACTTCCCTCTTTTTTAGCCATTGAAAGTGGCTGTGCTACTTTACAGTTGTCACGATAGATAGCGACTGCTTTTAGCCCCATCTTCCATGCATCAATGTGTAATTGCTCGACGTCTTCAACCGTAACATCTTCAGGCATGTTAACGGTTTTGCTGATAGCGCCTGAAATGAATGGCTGAACTGCTGCCATCATTTTTACGTGACCCAGGTAATGAATCGCATTATCACCCATGCTGCAGGCAAACACTACTTCATGCTCCTTCTTCAGATGAGGAGCACCAAGGATAGTTTTTTCCGTATCGATGTAATTAACAATGTCATCTATTTGTTGCTTGGTGTATCCCAGCACTGCGAGTGCCCGAGGTACTGTTTGGTTAACGATGCTCATTGTGCCGCCACCAACAAGTTTTTTGACTTTTACGAGACCGAGATCTGGCTCAATTCCTGTAGTATCACAGTCCATCATTAAGCCAATTGTGCCTGTTGGCGCTAATACGCTCGCTTGAGAATTGCGAACACCGTACAGTTCACCTAACTCGACTGCCTCATCCCACGCGTTAGTTGCTGCGCTGAGGAGCTCTTCCGGTACCAAACTGGCATCAATATGGGAAACTTCGGCTCGATGCATCTTCAATACGTTAAGCATTGCATCACGATCTTTGGCGTAGCCCGCAAATGGTCCCACGCGACGCGCAATTTTGGCGCTCGTGGCATAAGCCTGTCCCGTTAACAAAGCGGTGATAGTAGCAGCAATAGCGCGACCTTCGTCACTGTCATACGGCAATCCTAGCGCCATTAAAAGTGCACCAAGATTAGCATAACCAATACCTAGTTCGCGATATGCCTTCGCATTTTTTGTAATGCGCTCTGTGGGGTATTCACTGTACCCAACAAGAATTTCTTGAGCCGTGAAAATAAGCTCAATGGTATGGATGAACGCTTTAATATCAAAGCTGTTGTCATCCCGAAGGTATTTCAACAAATTCAGGCTCGCGAGGTTGCAGGCGGAGTTATCGAGGTGCATATATTCGGAGCATGGATTCGATCCATTAATGCGACCAGCATTGGGCGATGTGTGCCATTTATTAATGACGGTGTCGAATTGCATGCCTGGGTCAGCACACTCCCAGGCAGCTTCGGCAAATTGACGGAACAAATCCCGCGCTTTTACGGTTTTAACACGCTTGCCAGATGTCACTGCCTTAAGGTCCCAGTTCTCATCGTTTTCGACTGCCTTCATGAACTCATCCGTAACACGAACAGAGATGTTGGCATTTTGGTATTGCACGCTGAATGCGTCCTTACCGTCAAGACTCATATCAAAGCCATTTTCTTGCAAAACACGCGCTTTGCGCTCTTCGATTGCTTTGCTCCAAATAAACTCTTCAACGTCTGGGTGATCAACGTTTAAGATCACCATTTTGGCTGCACGACGAGTCTTACCGCCACTTTTAATTGCACCGGCAGAGGCATCAGCCCCCCGCATAAAACTCAATGGACCTGAAGCAGTCCCTGCACTTTTTCCTAGTGGTTCGACACTAGAACGAATTGGGCTGATATTGATGCCGCTCCCAGAACCGCCCTTAAATATCATGCCTTCTTCTACATACCAATTTAGGATTGCTGGCATAGTGTCTTCAATACCGAGAATGAAACATGCACTCGCTTGTTGTGAACGGTCTTTGGCACCAATGTTAAACCACACGGGGCTGTTAAAGGCTGCGCGCTGCGTTGCAAGTACGTATTTCAGCTCTTCTCGATAGTCTTCCGCTTCAGCCTCTGTCTCAAAATAGCCTTCTTGTAGACCCTGTCGAACGACCGTGTCTACGACGCGGTCAATAAGGTCTTTCAGGGAGCTTTCGCGCTCTTTTGTTCCAGGTGTGCCACTAAAATATTTTTGTGCCACGATATTTATGGCATTAAGGCTCCAGCCTTTTGGAAATTCAACACCTTTTTGCTCAAAGACTGGCTTACCGCTTACTGGATTCATGATGACCGAGTCGCGTTTGTCCCATGTAAGTTGGTCATACGCTTTGCTATTCTCTGGGGTAAATAATCGCCCCACGCCTAAGCTGGTTGTCTGTCCCATAGTAATACCCTCACTCTTGCGCTTCATCATCTCTCTTAATGAAGCATTTAGTTAATATTATTGTTTTTGTTTAGAGTTTTTCCTGAAACATCAGGAAAGGCTCTCTACGATCACGAATACATAATTCGGAACCGAAGGGAGCCGTCAAAAGCGTTAACCTTTGACGCCTTCATTTTGTCGCTGCTTGATGTGTGATAACTCCCGCTCAAAGCTCGCTATGTCTTTAAATCGACGATATACGCTCGCAAATCGTACATACGCAACTTCATTGAGTTTCGCGAGTTCATCCATGACAAGTTCGCCTACTTTTGATGAGCCAACTTCTTGCTCACCGCAGTTATATAACGCATTTTCTATGTTCGATACGACTCGCTCAAGCTGTAAGCTTGTTACGGGCGTCTTTTCGCATGCTCGATATAGGCCTGCGAGTAACTTGTTCCGATTAAACAGTTCTCGTGTCCCGTCATTTTTAATGACAATAAGCTGCGGTCGTTCAATGCGTTCGTAGGTGGTAAAGCGCTCGCCACATATATTACACATCCGGCGGCGACGAATTGCTTGGCCATCAGCTACATCGCGAGACTCTATTACTTTAACGTCATCGCTTTGGCACTGGCTGCATTTCATGCGCACCTCCTTACCCCTGCAGTTCTGAATTCAGTGGCGCCTAAATAGCACACTGTGTATGTACGGAGTGCGCTAACTGTTTTATTCGCCTTTTAAATGTCAGTACTGTTGAGGATGTTAATCCACTTGTTTAACGTACTAACACTGTATGTTTATTTGCTACATATAGTGCTTGCTTGAATTACTATAGCCCTAGGACTAGCGGTTTGCAAGCATTTTGTGCTGTATTATTTAGTACGCCCGCTATTCGCCTTTTGGCTCATCGTCAAGCGTATCTCCATCCTCCGTAGTGCGCCTCTTTTTGGCTAGTCGCCGGAGAAAAGATGGTCGCTCAAGGTCATCCTCTAGACTGCTTGAGATTACTGCGTCTTCTTTATGTGTGTCACTAGCAGATCGATCAGTATCCTCATGTGTGTCTTCATCATCGAGCGTCCAAATGTTTGGTATAGGCGTGTCCGCATTGAAGTCACTAGTTGGCTGCGCAGTGTCATCTAAATTCATATCTATGCCTGATATAACTGCTTCATCTTGCCTGCTTTCTAGTGTGGGCGTTGTCGCAATAGTTTCCGGCTCCGCAACTGTCTCACGGGGTGCAGTGACGCCCGAGGCAGTGGGTTGGCGACTTGCAAAATAGCTTGCATCAAAACCTGTAGCTACAACGGTTATGATCACCTCACCTTCAAGGCTTGGATCGATTGTTGCGCCAAAGATGATGTTGGCATCAGGATCAGCTGCAGTAGTAATCGTTTCAGCAGCCGCATTGATCTCATGCATTGCTAGATCATTACCGCCAATAACGTTGAATAAGATACCGCGAGCACCATCAATAGACACTTCAAGAAGTGGCGATTCAATTGCTTGCTGGGCGGCTTTAACGGCACGATCTTCGCCACTGGCGCGACCAATACCCATGAGTGAACTACCCGCATTACTCATGACGGTCTTTACATCTGCAAAGTCTAAGTTTATGAGGCCATGGACCGTAATCAAATCAGATATTCCTTGTACGCCCTGTCGCAGCACATCATCTGCAACCCTAAACGCCTCCATTAACGGCGTTTGGCGATCAATAGTCTGTAGTAGACGATCATTTGGAATAACAATAAGGGTATCTACTGCTACCCGTAAAAGATCTATCGCAGAGTCCGCATTATGGCGGCGTTTTTCACCTTCAAAGGCAAACGGTTTAGTAGCAAAGCCGACAACCAGTATGCCCATATCTTTTGCAATACGAGCCACAATTGGACCAGCACCGCTGCCTGTACCACCTCCAGCCCCAATGGTAACGAATACCATATCGGCTCCTTCAATGGCTTTGCGAATCTCATCAGAAGATTCCTCTGCCGCTTGTCTGCCGACTCGCGGATCAGCGCCAGCGCCAAGACCTCTCGTCGCATCTTTACCAATGTGAATTTTTTTCGTAGCACGCGAGTGATGTAATGCCTGGGCATCAGTGTTAACGGCTATGAACTCAACATTGCCAATGCCAGCTTCAACCATACGGTTGATTGCAGCACCGCCTGCGCCACCCACGCCAATGACTTTAATTTGGGCAAATGTCTCTATCGCGGGCTCGACTGCTTGTGCCATTGATTCCCTCTCTAAACGGCTAAATTATACTTTGTAGTATACCTGCTAACGGTGGACAGTTCAACAAATTTATGCGGCTGCAAATTACGTGTAAAATGCGTAACTTTTTGTGTGTGCAGCTGCCATTTATTCCAATAAAATTTTGCAAAATTTGTACTCACAACCACCTTCTCCAGTGCTAACAGAGCTTTAATTGTCAGAAAGTTTCTTAGCGATCGTGGTAACTGTATGCATTAGCGACGAAAGCGCTTCAAAAGACCTTCAACCATGCCAAGTGTCGTGCTGCCAGAACTCATTTGCATTGCCGGCGCACTCGGTAACATCAGCATGTCGAGGAGCATTAAGCCCACGACCGTACAAAAGTCACTACTTTCCACTGTATCGACAAGACCACCAATATTCTGCAATTTGCCGATTCGAGCTGGTAGCTGCAACTTGTCTTTAGCGAAATCAGCGAGTCCAGGTAATTTTGCGGTGCCTCCAGTGATTACTGCACCTCCGGGGAGCTTACGACTTTTGCGTATACGACCAAGTTCTTTATCAACATATTCAAATAACTCTTCTAGACGCGCTTCAGTGATCATCTCAACATCAGCATAGTCAAAACTATGCGCCGCGGAACCAACCTTTACGGTAATGGTTTTTTTAACGCTATTGGGAGCGAGCGTGGCATGTTCTAGCTTAACTTTTTCGGCAACATCCAAATCGGTTTTTAGTCCGATCGCTAAGTCATTGGTAATATGCATGCCGCCAATCGGTAATACTGCAACATGTTGCACTTCACCGTCTTCAAGCACGATAAGGTTTGTCGTGCCCGCTCCGATGTCGAGCACCACCGTACCAGCTTCTTTCTGTTGACGGTTTAATACCGCCTCCGCAGCCGCAAGACTAGATACCGTGTGATTTGATGCCATAACTTCTGCTTTCGCTAATGCGGCGTCTAGATTACGTAAATTAGGTGTAGCGGCCGTCACAATGTGCGCGTCAACTTCTAAACGTATACCATGCATACCAACAGGGTCTTTAATATTTTGTTGACCGTCTAGACTGTAGTTCTTTGCAAAGAATTGCACGATCTCACGGTTAGGGGGCATGCTGACTACCGTAGCAGCTTCTTCTACACGCAGGCGGTCATCTAATGTGATTTCACGGTTTGCGGCACTAATTGCAATGACGCCCGTAGAATTAAATCCCGTGACATGGGAACCGTTTACGTTCACCGTAGCATGGGTAATGTGCTTCCCGGAAATACGCTCAGCTTCCGTTACTGCATGGACAATTGCCTCCGCGACATCATCTACATGCACTACCGCGCCTTTACGCATACCATTATTAGGAGCTGAGCCATGCCCAATGATCTGCGGCTTACCGCTACCATTGGGATCAAACATACCAACCACGCAGCGCACGGCAGAGGTGCCTATATCAAGGCCAATGTAGTGATCGGTTTGCGTTTCACGCATATTACTGCGTAGTATAGCGCTATTGCTTGCATAAGGGCAAGCAAAGCTACAGAAGTGTCAGTATTTCAGCACCGTCTTGCGTGATTGCTACAGTGTGTTCAAAGTGCGCCGCCCATGAGTTATCGGCTGTTAATATAGTCCACTCATCTTCCGCTAATACGACGCGGTCAGTTCCAAGTGTTGCCATGGGCTCTATTGCAATCGTCATACCCGCATCAAGCCAAGGTCCACTGCCAGCGCGACCATAATTAGGGATATTGGGATCTTCATGCAACGCGTGTCCTACGCCATGCCCGACTAAGTCTCGTACTATACCGTAGCGCTTATGCAGTAAGAATTGTTCAATCGCAGCGCCAATATCACCTGTCCGAACCCGGTCATGCACTTCATCGATCCCAATCTGCAAGGCACGCTCAGTGTTGTCAACAAGCTCAACATGGCGCTTTTGTTTTGCTTTACCGGCTATGAGACTCAGCGCGCCGTCAGTTATCATGCCTCGATACGTAACACCGAAATCAAGGCTTACAATATCGCCGTCAGCAATGAGCTTCTGGGGTTTTGGTATACCGTGAACCACTTCTTCGTTGATGCTTACACACAGCACATCAGGAAAACCTTGGTAACCTAGAAAACTCGGCTCACCGCCAAGGTGTTGCAGTTCGTCTCTTGCAATATCGGCTAACTCTTTTGTAGAGATACCGGGTACGGTTTTAGACTTCAAAAGCTGCAATACAGACGCAAGCATGTGACCACTCTCGCGCATTGCAGCGAGTTCCTTTTCAGTTTTGATTCGTGTCATCATATTAATTTGGCCTAATATGCTGCACTATGTCATCACTAACTTGCTGTACGGGTCGTTCCGCATTGATTTCTACAACAGCAATATGCTGACTCGTAAACCACTCAAACAGTGGTCGCGTGAGGCGATCATATTCACGAAATCGCTCTTCAATAACTTCATCTTTGTCATCCATACGACCACGAGCCTTTAAGCGCGCTTTGACTGCTTCAGGTGAGGCAGTGAGATGGATGATACATTTTAAGGCTGTGTGTCGACTTTCTAACTTCTTGAGCAACCACTCAGCTTGGGGAATAGTACGCGGAAAGCCATCTAAAATGCACTCTTCATCTGGAGGCAATGTATCAAGCACTTTTTCTAAAATGGCGATTACTTCTTCATCACTCAGGAGCTCACCAGCGAGCATACGCTTGCGCTGCTCACCCGTAACGTACATACGAATAATTTCACCCATGGAAACAAGGTGCATGCCATGGAGATCGGCAAGCATTTTTCCTTGCGTGCCTTTCCCAGAGCCAGGCAGACCCATCAATAAAATCACTGACTTAACCTTTGTTTAGCGATACGTGCAATGAGCGCGCCGTCAGCGGACGCTCCGACCTTTGCTTTAACCGTGCCGATAACTTGACCAAGCATCTGAGGTCCAGTTGCCGATGTTGTTTCTATAACACCATCCACGAGCGCTTCAATTTCTTCCTCTGTTAACTGCGCGGGTAAATATTTTTCTATGAGTTCTTTTTCTGCGCGTTCGGCGTTGGCTTTTTCATTGTTGCCTCCTTGTGCGAACAAATCAGCACTTTCCTGGCGCTTCTTTGCCTCTTTGCTAAGGACAGCAATAACATCGTCATCCGTTAATCCCGTCTCACGTTTCCCCTGCTCGATCTTAACACTGAGCAATGCTGCCTTAAGTCCGCGTAATGTTTCCGCAACTGGTTTGTTGCCGCTCAATAAGGCCGCTTTTAAATCTTGATCAATAAGCTGTTCTGTATGCATATTCGTGAATCTCCAGGGAAAGTGTACCAAAACTACAACAGTTCTCAAAACGCCACGCCAAGAGCAAGAACGGTGACAGAAAAACAGCTAGCTCTGAACTGTATGAAACCAAGAAAACGCTCTAGCGCTGACCGAGTTTCATTTTTTTGGCTTTGATGGCCTTGCGCTCCTGACGGATAATTGCCTTACTTCGCCGTTCACGCTTACTCGTTGGCTTCTCAAAAAACTGAGCCTGCTTCACAACCGCTATTGTTCCACTCTGCTGCACCTTACGGTTGAAACGGCGCAGTAAGTTTTCGAGTGATTCCTTAGAATCTTTACGGGTTACTTGTATCATCTCGACTATTCTACCGAAGTTGCATCAGTTTTGCAAGGTGTAATTATTCGGCTAAGACTGAATGCGCTTTTGTTGTGCCGTACGCTGACTTTTCAATACGATGCTTTGCAATTCTTTAAATATGGGAAACTGTTTATTTGTCGAGTACACCTTAGTGTTACCTTGCTTTTCACTTACCAGAAAGCCGACTTTCTCAAGTCGTTTCAGCTCACGTTGAATATTACCAGCATCCTCTTTAATGAGTTTTGCCAGCCCACGAACATGCGTTTTAAAATCTGGGTATTTTGCGTAGATGACAATGATTTTTCGACGCACGCGAGAAGTGATAAATATGTCTAACATAAGCCTTTATTGTTATTCAAACAACGTGAATTTAAGTATAGCTAACGACTTTTACTTTTTCAACCGCAATTTTCTCAAATGTGCCGACACTCGTATACTGATGCTATGTACTTCTATCAAGTGTGGGTTCGCAGTAATCATTTCCACGGGAACGAAGCACTAACGTACCAATCACCACAACGCTTAGCGGTAGGTACCGTTGTGTCAGTGCCTCTTCAGCGAGAACAAGTTTTAGCCGTAATCACTAAGGCAACGATGAAACCTACATTTACAACCAAACATATTACAAAAGTTCATGACGTACCCACCGTACCCCAGCAAGTGCTGCAGCTCGGTGAGTGGCTAAAAGCATACTATCCAGCACCACTTGGTCTCATTGCGCAGCACCTGTTACCAGCACACGTACACGCTAAGGACACGACCGAACAACTTTCCATACAGCCTCCACATGCTGCAGGGCTGCCCACATTAACTATCGAACAAACAAATGTTCTCGAACACATAACGGGTCCAGACACTTACCTACTCCATGGTCGAACGGGAAGTGGCAAAACGCGAATTTACATAGAATTAGCTCTTCGAACAATTACAGAAAATCGCTCGTGCATTATTTTGACGCCGGAAATTAGCCTCACCTCACAGCTTGCTACCCAGTTTCGAAACGTATTTGGTAAGCGAGTTATCGTTCTACATTCACAACTGACCCCCAAAGAACGGCGTCTTACATGGTTAAACATTGTATCTGCTACCGAGCCGCTTATTGTTATAGGACCACGTTCGGCACTATTTAGCCCTTTGCGTAGTATTGGTCTAATAGTCCTCGATGAAGCTCATGAACCGGCCTACAAACAGGAGCAAGCTCCCCATTATCTTGCGAGTCGTGTAGCTGGTAAACTAGCTGGATTGCATAAAGCCGTGTTAGTCCTAGGCTCAGCCACTCCACTTATTACTGATTACTTTGTCGCGACACAGAAGCATAAACCAATCCTCGAGCTTTCGACCTTGGCCCAATCTACCGCACAATACTCGACACGTATAGAAGTCGTAGATCTAAAAGAACGCACGGTACTGGGTCGCAGTACATACCTTTCACAGCCATTACTTACACACATTGAAACAGCCCTGCTTAAAAAGGAGCAAGTACTGCTCTATTTAAACCGCCGAGGCACGGCACGAATTATTTTATGCGAAAACTGCGGCTGGCAAGCACTGTGTCCGCACTGTGACGTTCCACTTACCTATCATGGGGATAGTCATGAATTACGATGCCATGTGTGCAACTACCATGAGTCAGCACCCAACACTTGTCCCGTGTGTGGTCATCCTAACATTATTTTTCGAGCCGTCGGAACCAAAGCAGTCGCCGCTGATATTGCTCGCCTATTTCCTGGTGCACGCGTCCAACGCTTTGATGCAGATAATCAAAAGGCAGAGCGTTTTGAACAGCACTATGAAGCTATCCATGCTGGCGAAGTAGATATACTCGTTGGCACACAACTGCTCGCAAAAGGTCTTGATTTGCCACGGCTGAGTACTCTTGGCATCATCAATGCGGACACCAGTCTTTCCATGCCAGACTTCTCTTCTAATGAGCGTACCTATCAGTTACTAAAGCAAGTATTAGGTCGAGTAGGACGAGGACACATTGCCGCAACCGCAATTATCCAAACATATCAGCCTGATCACCCCGCTATTCGCGCAGCTATTGAAGACGATTGGACAGCATTTTACCGTGCTGAATTAGAGAGTCGTCAGTTGTATAATTTTCCGCCGTTCTGTTATCTGCTAAAACTTGTTGTACGTCGCGCAAGTGCAGCACGCGCTGAAAAGGCAGCCGAAGCGTTTGCCGAAACGATCCGAGCTACAGGCATACGTGTTCGTATTGAAGGTCCCGCTCCATCCTTTTATGAAAAATTTCAAAATAAGTACCAGTGGCAACTCGTCATAAAAGCAAATGAGCGTAGTCAACTACTTAAGGTTATCAATATATTGCCTAAATCGAATTGGAGTTATGATATTGATCCGATAAACCTGCTGTAATGTTAAAAACAGCGGTCGTTTATCTGTTATACTCGTAGTAAATGACAAAAGACGACATTATCAAGCTGCCAAACGCGCACCTACGCCAAAAATCTCAAAAAATTGGCTTAATAACACCTGAGATACGACAGATTATTGCTGATATGGAAGCGGCCACAATCGATTGGGACCAAAGTCGTGAGCATGAGGTTGGCGTAGCATTAGCGGCGGTGCAAATTGATCAACTGTATAAAATTGTCGTCGTACGAAATAATTATGACAATAAAGAAGACCACACCTTTACAGCTTTCATAAACCCGGTCATCGTCAAATTTGAAGGTTCGATAGTTGAAGATTTTGAAGGCTGTTTAAGCGTTCCTGATGTATACGGCAAAGTCCCACGACACGATAAAGTAAAAGTTAAAGCGCTCGATGGTAATGGCAAAGAATTTCGCGTTACCGCTGAAGGCTTTTTGGCTCGTATATTTCAGCATGAAATTGATCACACGAACGGCATTGTCTTCATCGATCACATTCGAGATAAAGCTGATGCGTTTTTTAGACTGCAAAGCGATGGCAAATTAGCTGAGCTTGACTACGATACTGAGATTAAAAATAATCCAAAACTATGGACATCCTAGCAGTAAAAGCTTTCATTGACAGCAATTACTCTAATCAGTAAAACTTACATAGCGCATGACAGATACATTAATATTCTTCGGAAATGAACGACTTGCTACTGGCGTAACGAGTCCCGCACTAGTGCTGCAAGCACTCCTAGCTGCTGGATATCATATCCCCGTCGTTGTTGTGGCACAAAGCGATACCGGTAAAAGCCGTCAGGAACGGTCCCTTGAGGTCGCAGCCGTAGCCGAAGCACACGGCATTGAAGTTATTGCTCCCCGAAAGTTCGCTGACATCCAAGAGCAATTACAACATCACAACGCTAGCGCAGGTATACTGGTGGCATACGGCAAAATCGTGCCACAAGCAATCATAGATATCTTTCCCAAGGGTATTATTAATATCCATCCCTCTCTTTTGCCAAAGCACCGCGGTCCTACGCCGCTTGAGAGCGCTATTCTTAGTAACGATAAAGAAACTGGCGTATCCCTCATGAGCCTTGCCGCAGACATGGATGCTGGTCCAGTCTATGCACAAGAAACAATACTTTTAAATGGCAGTGAATCTAAACAACAATTAGCCGATCAACTACTGGAAATCGGTGCCAACATGCTTGTGCAGTATTTGCCTGATATATTGTCAAACAAATTAACTGCCACGCCTCAAGACAACAGCCAAGCTACGTACGACAAAAAGATCAGTAAAGACGCTGGTAGATTAGACTGGAATAAACCGGCTGAAGAGTTGGTGCGCGAGGTGCGAGCGTACGCTGGCTGGCCTAAATGCCGCGCTCTTCTTGCAAATATGGAACTGATCGTGACTGCAGCCCATGCTCTACAAGGCAACGGTCTTCCTGGTAGCATGTGGCTGGAGGGGCGTGAATTCGGTGTTTTCTGTAACCCCGGTATTCTCGCGATTGATACTCTCATTCCTCCAGGAAGAAAAGAAATGACTGGGCAAGCGTTCCTGGCCGGCTACAAACCGATATAGCACTCTAGGTTATTGTTGAGGAGGTTGCGCGCTTGGACCAGCTGGAGGCTGCTGCTGCGGAAAATCTGGTTGATATGGCGGTTGGGGTGCTCCTGGATTACCTTGCGGCGACCAAGGCTGAACAGGAGGCTGCGGCGATACGGGTGGTGCAGCATATGGTTGTGCCGGTGCGGGTGCTACAGGTGGCTGGTATCCGGGGTTGGGCGTAGCCACAGGTTGCTGATACGGTGTAGCTTGGGGCTGTTGCTGCGGTTGCGCGGGCGGCAATGCTTGGGCCGCTTGTGGCTGTGCACTGAGTTGCTGTTGGCTGGCTGCTAATATCTGAGGTGCTGACTGCGTTACTTCCGCTTTCAATTTATCAAACTCCTCTTGCACAATTTCCTTATAATTTGGGAAATTGGTTTCAAGCCATTTGAATGCACCAGCATCATCTTTCGCTTCAAAATATTGCTCGAACTCATCGAGCTGCTCATTTGTCATTTGGTCAGCTAGACGCATGCCAACACGCATTTCAAGCGTCTCATAAATGTGGCGCAGTAAACTGTTTTTCTCACCGTCCGGTAGTGCGCTTAATCCAATTTCTTCTAGCAAACTGTTATCAATTTTGAGCATCTAATCTTCCTTCTTACGAAATTGTATCACGGTTTTGAGACCTACAAAGTTCTCTCAACTGCCTTACGGCTGAAGAATTCCAGGCGGTCTCCCTCTTGTAGCTCCAGGCGGCTTGGGGTACTGAAAGATATGCCGCACATTTCCCCCTCGAACACTTCTTTTGCATCCTGCGGACCCCGCTTTAAATTAGTCACTTCAACTTCCATAAGCTGGTCGTCTCCGCGGAACACATGGGCCAGTGCGGGTACTTCTAATTTACCTTTGGTAACTTCACCGCCGGCAATGATTTCGGATTTTGTCGTTTTAAAGATTCCGCGAATAATTAAGCGTCCAAGTCCTGTTTCAATAATTTCCGGGCTCAATAACGTGCTTAAGCCAGATTTAACGTCGTCTATAAGTTCATAAATAACACTGTACAAACGCATATCCACCTTGTCACGCGACGCTTGCTGCCGAATATTACTTGGCGCCTGGACGTTGAACCCATAGATTGTGGCGCCGCTTGTTTGCGCTAAATGCAGATCATTTTCCGTAATAGAACCGACGCCTGAACCTACAATTCGTACGGCTACTTCAGCAGTATCAAGCGCTTTCAAACTATCTATGACAGACGTTAATGAACCTTGCACGTCGGCCTTTACAATAATATTCAGTTCTTGAACTTCATTGGTGCGATTTATCAACCGCAGTAGCTCGCTGGAGCTCGCAGCGATGTGTCCACCGCTCGTTCCACGTCCAGCACCAGCTTTCTCAGCTTCATTTCTTGCCTGTTTCTCGTTTGCTACGGTCTTAAATTCATCGCCAAACTCTGGCAATGTCTTAAAGCCGGTTATCGCTACCGGTGTTGAAGGCCCAGCCTCTGTCAGGGGACGTCCTTCTGTTGATTCTAAATTACGAATCTTCGCATAGGTACCGCCCGCCACAATAAAATGTCCCGCTTTTAAAACTCCCGCTTCAACAAGGGCATGAGCAACGGGTCCCCGTCCCTGCTCTACGTGTGCTTCAATAATAAGCCCGCTGGCTGGGACATCGACGTCAGCTCTCAATTCTTCCACATCGGTAACAAGGAGGATCATATCCAGCAGCTCTGGAACTCCTTGCTTAGTCTTTGCCGAAACTTCTTGCACAATCGTGTCACCGCCCCACTCTTCGACTAATAAATCTTGCTCAGCTAACTGCTGCTTGATGCGGTTTGGGTCAGCACCCTCTTTGTCGATCTTATTAATAGCCACAATAATTTTTACACCTGCCTTGCGGGCGTACCGGATTGCTTCAAGCGTTTGCGGTTTTATGCCATCGTCGGCAGCCACGACCAGCACCACTATATCAGTGAGTTGTGCGCCGTGTTCACGTATAGCGGCAAAAGCTTCGTGGCCGGGAGTGTCTAAAAACGTTATCTTTCGATTATTGTGCTCTACTTGATATGCCGATATATGCTGCGTGATACCGCCTGCTTCACCTTTTGTGACATTACTGCTCCGTATTGCATCAAGCAGAGAGGTTTTCCCATGGTCAACATGTCCCATGACCGCCACAACCGGGGGACGGCTCGTCGCCTTGTCACTGAGCGGTGCTTTGTGATGTGCAGGCGCCGTCGATTCTGTCTCCTTTTTCTTGAGTGAAACGTCGAGACCTAATTCGCCGACTATGATCTGAGCTGTATCAAAATCAATACGTTCATTGACGGTAGCCATGACGCCATTTTTGAATAGCTCAGCAATGAGCTGCGTAACTGGAATCATGAGCCGCTCTGCCAAGGTACCGACGGTTATCATGTCTTCTATTTCGATGGTCGTTTTGGTCTCTGCCATGTCCGTCGATTCCTTTCTGGCCAGCGGGCCAATTACGAGTACTTACATCGTTATTTTGTATTTTTTAGTGAAAGCGCAATTTTGCGATTTTCAGTGTCAATGTCGAGAACCTTAAATTGCTTCATTTCGTTCAACTGGAAAAGCTTTTCAGGGTCTACGCCTTCATCATCACTCATTTCACTGACGTGGACTAATGCTTCTACACTTGGGCTCAGCTGCACAAACGCACCAAAAGGAGTTATGCGAGTGATCTTACCTTCAACAACATCGCCTTTAGTAAATGCTTTAACTTCTTTAAGCCATGGGTCTTCGGACATTTGTTTTAGGCTTAGGCTCAGCCGGTCTTTGTCGATAGCGATAATTTTCGCTTTAACCGTCTCCCCGACCTTTACGTAATTGCGGGGGTTATCGACGCGTTCCCATGAAATTTCACTGATGTGGATCAAGCCTTCGATGCCATCAACATTAACGAACGCGCCGAAGTCGATGACGCCGGTAATGACTCCTTCAACAAGGTCACCGACCTTGAGCTCTGCAAAACGAGCAGCCATTTCACCTTTCGCTGCTTCTTTTTCAGAAAAGATCAGTTTGTTGTCTTTACGGCTCACATCAAGAATCTTGACTTTAAGTGTCTGGTTAACGAGTTGGTTCAACTTTTGCAGTATCTCGTCTTTATCTGCGCCCGATACTCGTGGGTAGTGACCAGCCGCCAATTGACTAACTGGCAAGAAACCGCGGATACCTTCGAGCTCTACAAGCAAACCGCCACGGTTGGCATCGTACGGTACAACATCGACAACTTCATCAGCTGCAGAAACCCGCTCGAGCTCTTCCCAGCCTCGGTCTTTCGCAGCGCGCTTCATTGACAGAAGTGCGTACCCCTCTTCCATTTCGGGATCGATAACACTTACAGTTACGCTCTGCCCTTCTTCCAGTTGTTGGCCATGGCCGATTTCGCGGCGCATCACAACACCCACACCTTTAGCGCCGAGATCAATCCAGACCTCGTGTTTCTTAATTGATGTTACGGTGCCGTCAACGACATCTCCGGCATTTAATCCTGAGATATCCGTCTGAGCAAGCAGCTCGTCCATTGTAATAGTAGTAGTTTTTGGCATGTTCCAAATGCCTCCTTCGAATGTATTTCTTCAAACCAGCAATTCACGGAACTGACGCTCCATATAACGCTAATCTGTAAGATTACTTAGAATTATACCTGTTATACCTCTTTTCGTAAAGTGTCCCCTCTCTTGATCACCAATAAATAGCAGTTATTGATCCAATGGCGTGATACACTTTAGTCATGTATGCGGGTATTGATGTTGGGGGCACCAAAACATTGGCCGCCGTGCTTGATGATAACGGCACAATTTTGGAGCAGAGCAAGTTCCCGACTCCGCAAAAATACGATGATTTCATCAGTCAACTAGCCAATACTGTTGCTTCTTTCGCAACATCTGAATTTACGGCTTTGGGTGTCGCGTTACCGGTCACAAGTTTTGATAGGCAACGTGGGATAGCTCATAGTTTTGGGAATTTGCCGTGGCGTAATGAACCGGTTCAACGTGATTTTGAACGACTGTTTAGCTGCCCCGTCGTCATTGAAAATGATGCAAAACTGGGTGGTCTCAGTGAAGCCATGCTGCTAAAAGATAAATACCAGAAGGTCCTATACATAACAGTTAGCACGGGCATTGGGACGGCGCTCATCGTTAATCAAACAATTGATACGGCCATTGGCGATGCGGGAGGTCGTCTGCTGTTACTTGAGTATAAAGGTAAGCTGACTCCTTGGGAAAAATTTGCCTCCGGAAAGGCTATCGTTGAGCGCTTTGGTCATCGGGCTGAAGATATTCATGACGCTGCTACTTGGAAGCGCATAGCCCATGATCTGGCGTTAGGATTTATCGAACTCATTGCGCTCCTAGAACCAGAAATCATTGTTGTCGGAGGTAGTGTTGGCACCTACTATGATCGATATAGTACATATCTAGCGGCGGAGCTAAAACAGTTGGAAACGCCATTACTCACGTTACCCCCCATCATAGGTGCGCAACGTCCTGAAGAAGCCGTAGTGTACGGCTGCTATGACTTAGCAAAAGCGACATATGGAACACATACTCAACCAGCTTAAAACTCGCTTCCCCTTCCTCGATTATACGGCAAGCAATGGTTTTTATTGGTCACCAAAAACAAGGCAGATTTTTTACGATACTAGGCGAACCGATGCGAAAGCAGTCTGGTCATTACTGCATGAAACTGGTCATGCGCTCTTGCAGCACACCTCATACCGTGCTGACTACGAGCTTATTCGACTAGAAGTAGCTGCCTGGCAAAAGGCGCAAGAGCTGGCAGACGACTTACGCATCACAATTGACGAAGATCACGTCCAAGACTGCTTAGATACCTACCGAGACTGGCTATATAAGCGCAGCATATGCCCTACGTGCCTCACGAAATGTTTACAACAAGACGACTATACACACTACCGATGCCATAATTGCCACACCGTCTGGCGGGTAACACCGTCGCGATTTTGTCGCGCCTATCGCTCAACTAAAAACGTACAATTGCAGCCGATGTTTCATGCTGAATTAAACTAATAAAAAATCTCCGCCGAAGCGGAGATTGTGAGCGGCCAGTCACAGCCTTATACATCAGGTGAGAACGTTTGCCTGGCTATATCCAGAAACTCCCGTTCCAGGAGTGCCAGTGGAACGACAAACACAACATGATGTCGCACCCACTGATACACATACCTGACAACCGTGCGTATGCCCCGTTGCGGTAAGGCAGGATTACGCAGTTTTCTTTGTGCGTCGAGATACACGACCACCACGAGCACCAGCTTCTCGCGCAAGATCGCGGTTAGCGTAAAAACCACCGGTGCGTCCTAGTTTGCCACCTTTGGCACCGATCTTTGCGTAAAAATCGCTTCCATATTTTTTCTTGTTCGTTGCAGCAGCAGCTTTGCCGCCAGCTTTAGTTCCAGCCATAGCGTGAGGCCTCCCTTACTTGTTAGCATCTCTCAAGATATAAAAAGGGCCCTACCAATTAAGGTAGAACCCTCGCTTTCTCTCGAAATTATGCTTATGATATCACGCTATTGGTTTTATGTCAATAAGCACAATTAGGATGAACGAATTTAACTTCGGCGACGACTAATACTTCCGCCTATCGCACCCCAATAACTGGCCCGTTTGCGCCCAGCTTCACCTGCCGCAAAGCCACCTGTGTGACCGGCACGGCCACCCTTCCGGCCAATTTTTGCGTAAAAATCGCTTCCATATTTTTTCTTGTTCTTTTCAGCCGCTAGGCGGCCACCTTTTGCTGTTCCTGCCATAGTTGGTCCCCTCTGCCCGGAGCATTACATACTTGCGAGTAGTTTCTATTACACATACCTGCTCTCCGTGACGTACACAATAGTAGCCAATAGAGCTTACGCTAGTCTGTAAAATATTTCGCTTGTGCTGAAGGCTAAAATATTAACCCCTTGCATAAGATTAACTACTGCCTAATGTAAGGCTCCGAATAGTATTATGTGTGCCAATCCTATATTTGTATACGTCGCCAGTGAAACCCTTAATTTGTAGCAAGTATGGTCAGCACCTCGATACCCTACATGCCGTGTACCATGAACTGCTCCATCGTAATGCTACTAAAGTCAGCAGCAGTACCAACGTTAATATAGAGTGCTATAGCTTGGGCTGAAGTATTTGTTACTGTTGTCGCACTTGTACCTACCATTGAACCAAAGCTATTTGCTGTTGATGAGGTAAATAATTGTGCCGTGCCTTCGCCTGTTACCGTAGTCGTGCTATCACATGAAATCCAAAAATCTACCGCCCATTGTTGATTTGTGGCGATAGCATCGGCAAGCGCCGGAGATGCCGCCCCTACAATGGTAGTGCCTAGACGGACCGAAAAAGTAATATTCGAGGCCGCTGTTACGCCTGTATAAATACCGGTGGCGTGCAGATGAATTGTGCGGCCAGCGATACAATAATTTGCTGGAATAGTAGGAGTAGTACCCGTGTAGTAGTTATTAGGTGCACATGCTGTTGCTGTCGTAGATATCGTACAAGCTGCGGTTGTTGTATTGCTAATAGCCAATCCGCTACAACCTTGCCATGAACCGTCTATACCGCATCTGAACTGGTTAAGCGTCGAATTATAGTACATGGCGCCGTCAACTTCAGAAGGCTCTGTGCCAATTGCCGCGTTGTAGTTGTTTAGTACGAGCACTATTCCATTTGTGTTCGCAGTGGAGCTACCTATCTGTATGCGGTTATTTGTGGTATCCGCAGTAAGGACAGGTAAACTGTTGCCATTTGTGGTATTGGTTCCCAGTAATTGGAAAGCAGTCGTTGAGTTTACACCTTGCACGTAGGCATCCCCATTGTTTTGTACCTGAAAACCGGGAACGTGTAAACGGAAATATGTGTTACTGGGTTCATAGTTAAGTGAACTGTAGAAGACTAGCCAGTCGCTAGAAACAATACTCGTAACAATGGCGTGTTGCCCATCGCTGGAGATAAATATGTCTCCTGCAGTAGCCGTTCCAAAGCCCGAGGCGTCATAGAAGTATGGTGACGTACCACTCGTTAGACATGTAGTTGAAGTTGAGGATGCTACACTACAACCTGCTGAAGACGAGTTATCTATTACCGGAGAAACACCGAATAGGTTTGTACCAATACCTATCGTTGCTCCGACAACAACTTGAGTTGGAGTGTCGACGGAGCCAAGCACTAACGTGCTACTAGCTTGCACCTGTGCATACGCGCCGATTGCCGTGGCGTTTTGGATGTTGGCACCGCTATATATACGAGCGTTCGAGTCCTGGTAGCCTGCATAGTAACCAAGGGCGGTGTTTTGGTAACCGGTGGCATTGTTGTACAGGGCGCTTTCACCAACAGCAGTGTTATTGTAGCCGCTAGAGTTATTCTGCATAGACGAAGTGCCTATGCTGGTGTTGCCGCTGCCAGTTGAGTTATTTTCTAGAGCCTGAAAACCATTGGAAGTGTTATAGTTACCACCCGTATTGGCCTGAAGGGATTGGTAACCAGTAGACGTGTTGTAGTGACCAGTAGAATTACTCTGTAGAGCACCGTTGCCTATAGCCGTATTGCTATAGCCGCTAGAATTGTTTAGCAGACTAGAGATACCTAGGGCGGTGTTACCGCTGGCATTATCAGCTATCAGAATTGGCGAGCCGTTAACTTCCAAGGTGCCGGTAGTATTGTAGTCAAGCGCCGTAGTGCTAGGACTGGTATTGTTATCGGTAAAGGTTGTGGTGATGTTGTCATTAACAATGCCAACTAAATTGTAGGGTCCGCCAGAAACAGTGCTGCGGTATATATTGCGCGCTGTAACCAGATTGGATGGGCTGGTAGGAATGTTAAGCTGTACGTTTTGAGCCGAGGGACTAACGGCGGCCGACACTGGTCCGTAGTTAGTTGTGCCGGAAGCGGTAACGTAACTTACTACATAGTAGTATGTGCCAGTGAGAGCGCCGCTGGCTACATAGGCATTTAAGGTGGGCGCTGTAGTAGGAGCAGCTACCTGGTTGAGGTTAATGTTGCCGCTCACATTTAGGGTATTGGCAGTCGTGTCAGTCGACAGGATTGTGCCTCCACCGGCATTTTGCACCTGGAAGGCGGTAGTGGAGTTGGTAGTGCCTCCAACCGACAAACTCCCATTTACACCAACATTGCCGTTAAACAGGGCTGAGCCGCTAACCTGCAGACCAGAATTGGCATTTACAACTCCCTGAATAGTGGCGGCTGAATCTACGCCTAAGGTTCCAACCTCTGCCGATCCTACTTCTAAGTTCTGGGAAAGTGTGCCGCCTAAATCAAATACCTGGAAACGGCCTCCTACCATACTTTCAAGATACAAATAGCGACCCATCACTGCATTAGCTGTTGGCTGGAACGATACAGGAATATAAGATACGGTGTAGGGGTTGTAAGCGTTGGATATATCAATAACCTGAACAAAACTGGCAGCCCCGTTACCGCCGAATATAGACACATACAGGTAATTACCCGCAACACTAAATGGCTCGGTCCCCCCCTCTCCCGGTAAGCTTAGAGTGGAAAGCAAGGTAGGCGAAATTGGATTAGACAAATCGAAAACGTACAGTGCGTATCCGCTTATAGCATATAAGTAATGGCTCTGGAAATATATGTTTGTTACTGTATCGGTGGTTGAAAAATTAAAGTTCGTAACCTGAACTGGTGAACTGGGGTTAGAAATATTAAATACGATGATTGTGCCGATTTGGCTGGTGGTATATAGGTAGTTGCCGCTTATAAGTAACTGCCGGGGGGCATTGCCAAAGGTAGTGTTGTATACAAGTTTAGCGCTGGCTGGGTTAGAAATGTTATATACGTTTAGGCCGTTGTTGTAATCCTCGTATAGGTAACTGCCCTGGACCGTCATAGATTCATATCCACCACTTACGGTCATTGAGTCAACTAAAGCTGGGATAGAGGGGTTGCTTACGTCGTAGATTACAATTTGGCCAGTAGAGGTATTGTAGCCGTAAAGGTAATTGCCACTGATAGCGCCCGGAATAACATTAGCTATATTAGCTACGCGTACAGGAGCGGCATTGTTAGTAGTGTTAATAATGGTTGTTGAAGCAGAAGCATTATCCGCTACATAGGCGTATCTCCCTTGGATAAGCACTTTTGCACTAAAACCTGAAGTGCTCACTAGGGGTACATTGCCTATGGCACTACTTGGCGGCACTCCGGAAGTACCAGCTTGACCGGTATCGCTAAAGCTGGTACTTGTGGTGGTTCCGATCAGACAATTAACATTACAGTCAGCTGTGTTTGTTCCCATCCTATAAATGTTATACGAAGCAGCGCCTGGCATGATTGGCCAACTTAAGCTGTTGTAGTTGCTGCTTGATAAAGCGGCGTTGCCCACGTTGATAAGACCGCCACTGTAGGGGCCACTTAACGTAGTGCCGTTCAAACTTACGCCCACCACTACGTAGCTATATAGGGTAGAGCCAGGCGTACCCACTGTAGTGACTGTTACTGGAGGTGCCAGGTTGCCGCCTACGTATATCTGACCACTTGCAGTGCCGGCAGAACCAACAGTCAGCTGGCCGTTATAGCCATTACTCAGATTGGAGGCGTAGGCATTACCGGCGGTTGTTACGCTACCAGCATAAGAAGAAGCGGTATTATAGTCTATAAAACTGGGGCGAGTAGAAGTGAAGTAGGTATTTTCAGCACCACTACTTGTACCTCTGTAGATACGGTAACTGCGGGCGCCCGATACTGGCGTCCATGCTAAGGAAATAGCCTGGTTAGAAGTGGGACCGCTCGCCTGACTTACTTCACTGCTGGCGGTCGACTCACCGCCCTGACTGTCCAGAGCTGTTATCTTGTAGTAATAAGTGGTGTTATTGGAAAGGGTCGCCGAGGCAGGGGTGGTGCCGGTGGCCGTTATATTTGTATCGCTAAAGCTGGTGCCGGTAGTGTAGCCTATGAAGCCTGTTGTGGTGGGACTGCTGCCTCCGGCTACCGTACGGTATACGTTATAGCCAATAGCACCGCTGACCGCAGACCAGCTGATGGAGTTAGTGCTGCTTGTGCTTAGAGTAGCATTACCTGTGCTAGTTGTGCCGGCCGTACTTGGGGCCGACAATAGGCCGGATCCAGTTATGGCTACCACTGAATAGCTATAGTTAGTGGAACCGGTAGTGCCGGATGGAGTTACGGTAGGAGTGCTTACGGCGTTTAGTAAACTGGCTGTAACGCCAACAGGCGCACTAATTGATACAGCGCTGACCGTTTGGGTGTTGGTGTCGATATTCAAAACATTACTACCAGCACTGTTCTGGATTTGGAAAGCCGTAGCTGAGCTAGTAGGGTCCTTAAACGTTGCTATACCCTTAACATAAAGTTGGCCACTGGTATCGAGGCTGGACGCAGCAGCACCATTTCCGGCAACACCGGTGTCGTTAAATGAATTTGATGAAGTCGTACCAATTAGTCCTGTCGTGGTGGGGGTTGTACCACCAGAAACTGTTCGGTAAACATAATACGTTACAGCGCCCGCTACCGTTGTCCACGAAACAGTATTGTAATTAGTGCTGTTTAAGACCGAGTTGCCGCTAGTTGTACTTCCAGCCAGTGAAGCGGGAGTAGTACTGCCGTTAGCAGACACTGCTACAACTACGTAACTATAGCCACTACTACCCGTTGTTCCCTGTGGCGAAATGGTTGGTGCAGAAGGTGTAGGCAGGCCAGCGATTACTAAGCCGCCCTGGATACCGCCCCCGGTTTCTAGGCTGCCTTGAATGTTTTCGCTTCCGGTTACGCCTAAATCTCCACTTATTTGAGCGCTGCCTCCATCAAACAATCCAGTAGAAACGTTTAGTTGACCACTAACTAATGCATTGTTATCGACACTTAGATTACCTATACGACTTTGGCCTACATGCAAACTCTGAGTATAAGCACCGCCTAAATCAAATACGGAATAAAGAGTATATCCGGGATAAATTACGTTTTGCGCTGTATATGCATAACGTCCCATGAATGAAGCATAACCACTGCTACCATTGTTAGTAGCTTGTCCGGTGGATTCGGCGCCAACCAATTGTGGATATTGAGGGCTGGATATATCTATACTATAAAATATTCCAGCTACAGGATCGAAAGCATAAAGCACGCGTCCATCAATTTGACCCGTCAGTCCATTTGCCGGCAGGCTAATAGATCCCGCAACCACTGGATCCGAAAGGTTTGAAATGTCGATTACTTTCATGGTATTGTCAGCGGCTTCAACATATAAATAGCTTCCGCTTACGCCAATCAATGATTTATAGCCGCCAGCAAGACCAGCCGGCGATAAGTAATTAACTACTGGACTAGACGGATTTGATATATTGGCCAGCTCAGCTGTGCCCCCAGCGTTTAATATAAATAAATACTGACCGTAGGTGATGATATTGACTACGGCCGAGCCGGAACCTGTATTGATGCTGGAAAATATATATGGATTGCTTGGATTACTTATGTCGTAAACGGTCGCGTTAATGTTGTTATATCCATTATTGCCAACATATGCGTATCGACCCTGTACAGTAATAAAATCATTTTGAGAGACTCCGGACTGAGAGTTGGCCTCTCCGAGCAATGAAGGCTGAGAAGGGTTAGCGACATTATATACGTAAATGCCATTATTGGCGGCTAAATAAAGGTAACCAGATTGAGCGAAAATACTTTGTGAGTTAGACGGGAGGGCAAAACACTGATTGACTAATATAGGGCTAGAAGAGTTTGTAATGTTGAAAATTAGCAAACAAGATCCGTTTAATATGTAAAGGAAGTTACCGACAATAGCTTGAGAAATGTTGTGACCACTAGATGTAGAGTAACTATTTACCGCAGAGGAAGGTGGCGTGCCAGTAGCGGTCAACCCTGTATCATTAAACGTTGTACCTGTAGTATTTCCAATTAAGCCCAGACTAAGATCTACCCAAAAGTTGCCTGTACGATAGACATTGTAACTTACCGCCCCTGGTATGCTCGACCAGCTAATTTGGTTATAGTTGCTACTGCTTAAAGTAGAGTTGCCAATATCGGTTTCGCCAGCACTGTATGGACCTGGTAGCAGATTTCCTTTACTATCAACTCCGATTACTTCATAGCTCCAGGGGCTAGATCCTGTTGCTCCTACAGGAGTAACTGATAATGGTGTTGCAAAAGAGCTCCCCACATAGAGCTGGGCCGTAGTGGAGCCAAAAGAGCCCAGTGTAAGTTGTTGGCTGTTATTAATATTCGACAGACTGGTAGAGTATGCCGTATTAAATGTAGGCGTTCCGCTAATAGAAGTAGAATTGGCGGTATTGTAGTCAATAAAATTATTGGAGCTGCTGACAAAAAATACATTTTCCGCGCCAGGGCTGGTGCCGCGATAAATTCTATAAGCTCTTGCACCAGAAACTTTATTCCAGGTAAGCGCAATAGCCTGATTACTTATGGACCCACTAGATTGGCTAATCTCACCACTAGCCGTTGTCTCACCACCCGTAGAATCGATGGCTGTAACTTTGTAATAATAAGTGGTGCTATTGGAGAGCGAAGCGTTATTGGGGGTTGCAATTGAAGCGGCCAATCCAGTGTCGTTAAAGCTGTTTGACGTGGTGCTTCCTATAAAGCCTGTAGAAGTTGGACTAGTACCATTAGCTACCGTTCTGTAAATATTGTAACTTACGGCTCCGCTTAGGGTCGCCCATGAGACGCTATTGTAATTTCCAGTTGTAAGTATCGAATTTCCACTTGAAATGTTAGCAGTTGCCGAAACGGCTGTCGTGTAGCCATTGCTTAATGTGGCTGACACCACATAGCTGTAGCTCGTAGTGCCGCTACTTCCTACGGACGTCACTGATACGCCGGTCGGCGCATTTAAGAGATTTGCGCTTAAACCGCTAGGCGACACAAGCTGGTTAATATTTATTTGCTGGCCGCTAGTGTTCACATTTAGTAAGCTGCTACCAGAGGTGGTCTGGACTTGAAATGCCGTAGATGAATTAGAGCTATTTTTAAACAGAGAGTTTCCGGTATTACTGAATGAGGCTACTACCGTGTTGTTGGCTTCTATGTTGATTCCATTGTTGTCTGTAGTGCCTAATACGGCCGTTGCTCCGAAAGCATTACCGTTCTGAACGAAGGCTGCTCCCGAACCGGTTGCGAAGCCGCAGGCGCCGGAACCCTGAATACAAATTGTCGAATTAGTGCCTGCCAGGTTAGGTATGGTCAGCGTAGCACTGCCAGCGGTTTGAGTGGCGCCCTGTAGTGTAACCGCATAGCCGTCGGTTGTTCCGTCGGCAAAACTCAATTGGCCTTGTGTGACAGTGCCGCTAGTGGAAATTCTGCCAAGCGTTAGTTGGTTGCCATTGGCATTGAAAGCGGCGTTTACATTGCCATTGTAATCTTGCAAATCCAGTAAGTCTGCCGTTTGACCGCTGAGACCCTGAATGGCTTCTCCTCGGTTGTTGTATCCTCTAGGGTTTACTACAAGCCCAGTAGAGGAGTTACCGCAAGTATTGTCGTTGATATTCAGGCCGCCTCCCTCAAAACAGAAATAAGTATTGCCGTAGTTGCTGGTCACCAGCAAGTTGCCCCCCTGATAATTGCCGCTAATTTTAGTGGTGGCCACCCCGCTGTTAAATACACTAGCATAACCGCTTTGACTTAGAGCGCTATTATAGGCTGTTGAGGTGACGGGCGGACTCGCCGCAGAGCCGGCGGCACCGGTATCCGTAAAGCTGGTGCTGTATTGGCCCTGGGCGCTATATTGGACGTTTTCGCCACCACTGGTAGTGCCACGGTAAATCCTATAGAACATGGCGCCATTAACCTGACTCCAGGTTAGTGATACCGAACCGGTTGGACCGGTTACTGCTATGCTTTTTTCGTTGCTGGCAACCGTTTCACCATTGCCGGTAACATAGGGTATAATTGCAGTTACTTCGTAATAATAGGTGTTCGTGGTCAGAGAACCGCCGGATGTGGAAGCTGTGGGAGTATTAAGGGTCGGTGGACTAACCTGTTGAACAAGAATATTTCCAGCGCTATCAATTTTGTCCAAAACTGTGCCTGAATTGTTCTGAACCTGGAGTAAATCGGCTGTCTGGCTGGCACTACCTTGGATGATTTGGCCGATGCCGCCAGCGCCGTTAGTAACTACCTGTAAGCGAGCCCCTGGAGTATTTGTGCCTAATCCCAAATTACCTTGATCAGATTCGAATAATACTGGTGTGCCGCTCGCGTCCTGCAGCTTAAAGATTGAAGGCAGAACAGTGTAGCTTACGCTGCTGTTGCTATTAACAAAGTTGCTGCTGACGGTTAATAAAGTATCGTTGGCGATTGCAATAACTGTATATGTTTCAGTGCCGACGGTAATGCGATCGCCTACAGTGAAGTCGTTAGTAAATGTAGTGTTGGAACCAGTAACCGTTGCGGATCCGCTACTCGTACTTACCGTTCCAGGACCGGTGTAGCTGGCACCGCCACGGGCATAAAGTGTCGAAGTAGTGTTGTTGTAGCTATAAGTTAAACCGCCATTAACACTATTTCTAAAGAAGGATCCGCCTCCAATACAAGTTAGCTGCCCAGTCCCTAAAGCGATCGCGTTCGCTCCAGTGGCACTTATGCATGAACTACCGATTGCAGTGGCGCCAGACCCTGAGGCTTGAACTTGACCGCTGTCGCCAATGGCTACAGCACCATAACCGTTAGCAGTAGCGGAACCAATTGCTGTTGCGTGTTGATTGGAAGCGGTTGCACCACTGCCTAAGGCTATAGAGCCTCCAGCGGAAGCATATGCACCACTGCCTAAGGCTACGGCACTGTAGTTGCTTCCACTTGCATATGAGTTTGCGCCAATAGCAATGTCGCTTATAGCAGCAGCATGAGAGCCAGATCCAAAAGCTAGGCTATTGGAGCCACTGGCGTAACCGCCATTTAGCGATGTGCCCGTAACAGTCAGGTTATCAAATTTAGCATTGTTGGTAGATGGAGGCGTGCCTGCTGTGGATGCGGCGCCAGTATCAACAAAGTTAGTGGAGGAAGTTGTGTAGTAAACATTCTCACCACCTGCGCTTGTACCCCGATAAATACGATAGGTGCTGGCGCCGCTAACCGAATAGGGAGTGGTAGCGCCGATGGACACGGAACTAGTGGAGCTAGTGGTCGTAATGCTTACTTCAGTACTAGGTGTGGTTTCATTGCCAGCTGCATCTAGAGCAGTAACCTTATAGTAATACGTATTTGCCGCCAGCGAACCGCCACTTGTACTGGCAGTAATGCTGGGCGTTGGTGGTATGCCGAGGTTAACAATAAAGCTACCATTGTTATCGATACGGCTAAGTACATTTCCTGAGCTATCCTTAACTTGCACGTTGTCACCAGTTTGGGTGCCACTGCTTGACTGTAGAGTTAGTAAAACTCCATTATTCGCAGTCGGTCCTTTAATAAGCTCACCGTTGTTACTACCGGCATCTACCCTAAGACCGTATGAATACGCAATGTTTTGAACGTACAAATCAGAACCATTAGCACCGGCTATGACGTTACCTGCTGAGCAAGTTACTCCTTGGCAAATATTCAATCCTGTACCGTTAATAGTACCGCCGGCTGTTACACCTGCTACTTTCGTTCCGCTACTGTTTTGTAGGTCAAGTAAATCACCTGTTTGGCTGGCCGACCCCTGGATCACCAGACCTACGTTGCTGGCACTGCCGGTGCCAATCAGTTCCTGGGCGGCTTGTGTGGTGGCATTACTGGTATTAACGCTGTTGATTGCAATCCTATTAGCCGGATTAGTGTTATTAATACCCAAGAAGTTGGCTATGCTGGCATTGCCTGTGGTATTAGTGGTGGGAGGAGCGGTAGTGGCAGTGGCATTATTGTCGACATAGCTGGTAACATTGCCGCTCACCGTTGCCAGTAATCCTTGAGTGGCGCCGCCTGTGGTCCGGTAAACCCGATACTGTACTGCACCACCTACCGCTGACCAGCTGATAGTGTTATTGGCTGTTGCTGCTCCATTCGTAATCTGGGTCTCCGTTGAGGGTGTAGTTTCGCCCATACCGCCCAGTGCCGTAATCTTATAACCGTAGGTAGTGGTTCCGGTAGTATTTGCCGTAACTGTTGGAGCGGTCGGCGCCGGCAACTGGGATATAACCTCGCTGCCTTGCAGGACCAGGCTGGCGCTTGCCGTATTGCCGCCCAGATTAACCTCACCGCCTTGACTCCTCAGGATCAGGTTGCCATTAGCGTCAGCTTGATTTGCGTAAATGGTACCCGTACCCTGGTCGTAAATGGAGCTGGCGCCGGTACCAGAGTAGGTGTTATTGGATAGGTAGGTATCATTGGTAGCAGCGTTTAAGTAAATAGCGTAACCTGTGCCGGCGTTATTAGTAATAGTGTTGTCTGTAATGATATTGTTACTGCTTATTTGGCAGCCATTGAAATCAATGCTGCTGTAGCTACCGCCTCCACCATTATTTTCCAAAGTATTACCAGATATAATATTGTTATTGTTACTACTGCAGCTACTAATATTAATTCCATCTTGAGTATTGGAGGCAATAAAGTTGCCTGTAATATTCTGATGGTTGCCAGAGAACACAATACCGTTTCCACCGTTGTTATATATCTGATTGCCGTTAACATTATTGCTATTGGATGAGTAGGAAACACCGTTAAGCTCTAGTCCGTTTGAAGTATTTGAGTCTATACTATTACCCGTTATATTTAAGGGTCCGCTCCAAGCTAATAGGCCAGTACTATTTCCGGTGATTATATTTCCGGAAACTACTGAATAACCCGAAGATTGGTCTAGAAAAATACCGCTCGCCGATGCGCTTACGTCATTATCATTAATTTGTGTATTTGCGCCCCCGACCCTAATTCCATTCGTACTCGCTCCATTCACAGTATTACCTTCCACTAGGCTGTTTGCAGGTAATGATGAAATTCCTTGGGCGCCTGAATTGATTATCTTATTATCTAAAATATTGCTGGCAGCAGGATTTGCGCTACCGCCTGCCACTATTGAATCTCCAGCCGTGTTAGATATATCAACGTACTGAACTGTAACGTTGCCCACTTGGTAGCCGTTGGCGTATATGCCCGTGTCAGCTGAGCTAGTAAAAGTGGCCTTATTGCCTGAGATAGCAAAGTTGTATAATGCCTGATTGCTGGTGGTAATATTTATCAAACTTGCACCGTCAAAGTTACGGTTAAGAATGGTGCTTGATCCTTGTCCAGAGAGAGTTACATTGCTTTTGCCCAAGTTAATTGAATTGCTGATGTTATATGTGCCGTCTAGCAGTACTACTGAGCCGCCGGCGGCAGGCAGTGCAGCGATGGCGGCATTAATGGCGTTTTGGTCGTTGGTGCCGTCGCCTACAAAATCTGCTGAATCTTTATCGGCTTGCGAGGAATTGCCGGCTGCCACAATAAAGGTATTGCTACGCGGAGCGCTAACCCACTTGCTGCCATTGTACTGCAATAGACTGCTGGTGCTGGTGTCGTAGTACAGCTGCCCCTTAGTAGGACTGACCGGGCGGCTGGCGGTTGCCCCTCCTACAAAAGTAATGGTAGTGGGAGATGTTGCATTTCCTATGGTCAGATTTCCACTATTTGTTGTATCTACATTGAGCAAGCTA
>DASTAH010000053.1:0-24088 GCA_035712845.1 Saccharimonadales bacterium (SeqCode) | reverse complement strand
CTTTGGGTTCGATTACTTCGTACTGGATTAATACCGTTAGACGTCGAGAAAGACAATCACGCTGTCTTCCTTGACATGCATCACGCCACCCGAGATGCGGATTCGTTTTTCACCACCAGGTGAATTGATTGTCAGCTCGCACGCGTTCAGCAAGGTAATAAAATTGTGGTGATGCGGCAAGATATCGAACGGACCCGTCTCATTGGTTGCCGAGACACTATAGGCTGGCTCCTCAAAATAGGTTTGAAACGGTGAATATACTTTTACATGCACAACCGGCTTGTCAGCGGAATTTGCAGCGGTTGCCTGCTTGACACCGTCGTCAACAAATTCCCCAGTACTTGCCTGCTGATGAACGGCCATTAGACGATAATTTCCTCAATACCTTTCAAGGTTTCCTCGCGCGTAAAGCTCTCGCCCTTAAAGGCGCTTTGGTCTTCGACGACATAGAGGTGCTGACTAAAGAACTGGATGAGCTTTTTGGCCTTAGCGTAGTCAGCGCGGTCAGCCGCACTAAGCTCGTTTTCTCCAATGATAGCAATAATACCTTTCAGTGAATCATGCTTTTGCAGTAATGCCTGTACCTGAACGCTGAGCAGGTAATGCCGCTCACCGACAATATCGGGGCTTAATAGTGACGAACTGGTACGGGTGAGGTCGACTGCCGGACGAATACCCTGCTCCGCCACGCTGCGGGAGAGGACGATAGTTGAATCAAGTTCGTGCTGAATCATTTGTACCGCCGGATCAGATAAGTCGTCGGCCGGAACATAAATAGTCTGGACCGCCGTGATGGAACCTTTATCGTTACTGCTTAAGCGGTCTTGCAATGTCTTGATATCAGTAAATATGGTTGGTTCGTAGCCGCCTTCTGCGGGGATTTGATCAAGAATTGAAGATAGCTCGTTCTTGGCCTGGACGTAGCGGTACATGTTGTCGGCAAAGAACAGGATGTCTTTATGTTGCTCATCGCGGAAATACTCGGCCAAGGTAACCGCTGACAAACCGATCAGCGAACGCTGCACGGGGTTCTGATCCATTTGCCCAAAGAACATGCAGGTATTTTTCAGCAGGTCGCGCTCTTTTAAAGTTTCGTAGAGTTCATGGCCTTCACGAATACGTTCACCAATACCCGCAAAGAAGCTTAAGCCACCGCCGCTCTTGGCAATATTGTGGATGAGTTCCATAGTCAGTACGGTCTTGCCTACGCCCGCCCCACCAATAATGCCAATCTTGCGACCCTTCACAAACGGCGTAAAGAAGTCGATAACTTTAATACCGGTTTCCAGTATTTCTGGTTTCGCCGCTTTAAAAACCCCAGTGTCGGTCGGCAAGCGGAATATAGTGCGTGTCGGCAAACCTTCCTGTAAAGGACCGGCGCCGTCAATCGGTCGCCCTAAGGTATCGACGACCCGACCAATCATTTCGTTGCCAACGGGGATGTCGATACTTTGACCAGTCAACTCCACTGCCATACCCTTTTCGAGGGTATTATCACCGTACAGATTTAAACAGACTGCCGTGTGGTCATCCTTGAGCGAATACACGAGAAGCGGCGTTTTCTGCTCGTTTTTCACCCGCACCACTTCATTGAGTACCGGTGAGTTCTCGGCAAATTCGACGATCACGACAAACTGCTTCAGTAACCGAATGACACCCTGATTCATGACACCTCCACCCGTCGAATACCATTGATAATCTCTTTCAAACGCTCATCCGCATTGGAGCGCTTTGTCCGATTGAACATGAAGTGTAACTCGTTCTTCGAATCGGTGGCACGTTCCCGCGCCACGCTCATAGCACGGAACCGGCTGGCGTATTGGGCAAGCTTTGATTCCAGGATGGTTTGGGAAATTGCAATCTGCACCATGGTGCGCTCCAAGTGGGCTATCACCGCAAAGGTGCTTGGTTCAAAAATGTAGGTCTTTTCGCTAATAACGTCAGGGTCAGTGGCAACTTGACTCCCCGCTTCTTGCACAGCTTTTTGAAGTTCAATGCGCTTAATATCTTGCACCATCAACGAAACATACGTTTGGTAATAAATCGTGGTCGTCCGGTATTGTTGCACCTGCTTGATGAGGGGACCGACATTTATATTTTCATCGCGGGTTGGTAACTTAAAGTACTTCTTAAATGCTACGCCGGCTTCGATAAGCTGTACGGCGCCGTGGTGCCCAATAATAATGATGTCTTGTTTTTCCGGGTCGTAGTGTTCCGTCATCCAATGGATCAGCTTCTGATCGATGTCACCACTAAACCCACCTTCGGCGGTAATCGCAATAATAAGTTCTTTATCAATTTCGGCATGTTCATTTTCACGGCCAAAGCGGAACGTTGGATCGATACGAATTTGCCGGTAGATTTGCCATAGCTCCGCGAAAAAGCCCTGACTGGCGAGTACCTGGTTTTTGATCGCGGCAATACGCATACTAGCCAGGCCTTCAAAGGCGCTCGTCAGATTCACGATGGTACCCATAGTACTTTCGTCTTGGGCAATATCCTGTGGCCGCTTCATTTCTTCAACTCCACGCTCACTGCTTTCAGCAACTCTTCCCGCACCGCGTCATAGTCTTTGTCTTCAGCTACTTTTGCAGCAAATTCGTTAGCGGCATCCTTGAGCTTATTTATATCAAGCAGCTGCGCATCACTGGTATTTAATACAAGGTCAAGCATAAGTACCTGCGCCATGACGCTGTATGTGACCGTCGGGCCTTGACTCAGTAAATCATAGAGCCGTTTACCCATCTGCAGATCTTTTTGGGCTTGCAGCGCAAGCTCTGAACCAAAGTGCGCAAACTCTTGTGCTGACTGATAGGCATTTAGCGCAGAAATAGCCTGGGCGGCCAGCTGCTTTTGGCGCTCAGACTGCCCACGGCCACCGACACGAGTTACGCTCAAGCCTATGTTCACGGCCGGCCGCATCGTATCACGGAATACCTTCATATCAAGTACCCACTGACCGTCCGTAATCGACATGATGTTGGTCGGCAAATACGCGGTTACATCACCGCCTGGCGTCAGGACTATCGGCAATGCGGTCAGCGTGGCGTGATTGCGCTTTAAACGCCCGGCTCGCTCGAGTAGGGAAGAGTGGGCGTAGAACATATCTCCCGGATAACTATCCCGACCCGGGCTCACGCCTGACAGCAAAGATATTTCCCGGTACGCATGGGCATGGCTCGTCAAATCGTCGTACACCACCATGACATCCATGTCACAGGATTGCCATAAGTACTCGGCCATTGCACACGCAACGTAGGGTGCAAGATAACTCATAATAAGTGACTCAAATACCGTCGAGACAATAACGATGGCACTTTTCAGCGCGTCTTCTGCTTCGAGTCGGGTTAACAGTTGGTCGACATCGCTCCGCCGCTTCGCAATCAGCACATACACCACAATGATGTCATTATCTTTTTGGTTCAACGTTAACTGCATGGCAAGGGTACTCTTGCCCGATTTACTATCACCCATTAACGCCAAGCGTTGACCACGCACCAGCGGTATGAGCTCATCGAGCACCGTTACCCCGGTTGCCATTTGGGTCTCGAGCTGCTCACGTTCTGCCAAACCGGGAGCGGCATGAAATACCGGCCACACATCATCGGCGGCAATTGGCCCTTTTCCGTCGAGCGGTTCCCCGGTCACTGAGACTACCCGCCCGATATAATCCTTTCCTACCTTACTGACAAGATCATGGTGCTGGATAACCGCCATCATGCCGATAGCCAAGGTGGAAGAGCCAAGATGCAGCACGACAACCGTATCATCAAGTACCTGGTGAACCAAACCTTTTGAGCCGTCTTCAAACATTACCAGCGAGTGAATACTAACCGGCTGCATACCGCTAATACGCACCAAGAATCCAGTAATGCCAACAACTTCGCCGACCGGGCGACCGCTGCTGACAAGGTTATCAAAATGCTTGTTGTCGCTCACGCTTGCCCCTCGTGAGTGCTCGCATGCAGCTGATCAATAAGCACCTGCTTTTGGGTTTCAAAGTGCTGTCGCAGGCTAAAATCAAAGTAATGATTGGCCGTTCTGAGCGTGCAACCGGCACCAATGGTAGGCTGTAACCCGACACGCAGCAGGAGCTGCGGATGCACATTTTGTCGCAGCCAGGTAATAATTTTCCCTATAAATGCCGAGGACGGGTCGACTGCAAAACTCATAGTAACCACCGGCGAGTGACCCTCAACGCTCATTAAAAATTCTTTGCCCTGCTTTCGATCGTCCGCGTGCAGCATATTAAGATCATTGGTCAACGCGAAGTCATCGAGGGCGCGCGAGGTACGCGGCAGCTTCGCCGCCTCGTCACCCCCTTTACGCAAGGACGCTTGATGTAAGTATTCATCGAGCGCTTCGAGTTCACGCGTAAGCCGCAACACATCGGCTGGACCAACGACTAAGAGTGGGAGGTGCCACTGTTTTTGCGCTTCATGCGCCATTCTGGATATCCTCCAGGATCGCTTGCTTGTTCGCCTCCAGCTCTCCGAGGATGTATTCCAGCTGGTCTGACAAATCAATCTGGTTGCCAATAGAAGCCATTACATAATGGTTCACGATAGCGGCCATATTTGATTCAAAGTTTTGCACGACCCGCTTGCGCTCATCTTCTATTTGTGATGTCACTTGTTGACTGAGTAGTTGACGCTGTTCATCAATCGCGGCATTGGTTTTTTGGATGGAATCGATTGCCAGTTGTTTGGCATCCATAATCGATTCTTCATACTTGGCGAATTCTTCTTTGAGTTTCTTGGTGATCTCATCCTTCATGTACTCGTTCAGTTGCGACGTTGTTAGCCGTAGATCCTGCTGCAAGAACATAGCATTTTCACCAATGATTTTTTCAAAGTGCAAGCGACCCCGGTTCCGGAGCTCTTCACGAAAATCGTCATCAAAGATATGTTCAGCGCTGGCCGATGCTAACTGATCGTACGGAAGTGCGTCACCCGCGGCACCCCCTCCTCGCGGTCTTCCGAGGCGTACCGCTACCCATATGAACGCGATACCAGCTGCACCAATTATGCCGAGTATCAGAATCAGCCACCAGATTGTCATGCCGTTTTACCCACCATTTGAGATACCAGTTTACTGTTTAATGATACCGCTTATGTTCTATAGCTATTATTCTATAATTAACTGCCAAAAATCCCTAATCTATAATTTCAGCAGCAAGTACACGCTGAACAAGCCGAACATAAACACAATCACACTCATAATAATGACCTGCAGCAAATTGCGAATAATACTGGACCGTGCCAACGGATTACGCCCGATAGCGACCATACCACTCCGTACGCCGCCATACAGGAGAATACCGGCTAAGATAAGGGCGGCAGCCAGTACCGCGGTCGCTAGATAAATACGCCAGGCCGCGACTTGCTTATTCGTAATGAGCGCGCTCGCTTTTGAGAGCAATCCCGGCACATTCGAGGCTTTGGATACTAAGGGATTGGGACCAATAATAATGTCGACGGCTATGCGTGCCAGTGAAACAGTAACCAGTTTGCCGTTTTGATCTTTAACACTTGTACTTCCAATAACATTATGTACCCCGTCAAAACTCATCGCGGCTTTACCCAGCACTTCGCTTTGGTCGGAGCCTGCTTTCATACCAACCCCAGCAAGCGATGAAATGGTAATAAAATCGCCGCTGGCAATTGCCCCATTTTGGGTACTCACGAGCACGTTATAGCGACCGCTGGTAGCTACATAGACTTGTTGTTGACTACCCGTCACGGAAGGTGCGAGCGTGACTGCCGCGTCACTAGGATCGACGACAACGCCCGTCATTTGCTGGGCAGTCGACTGGGTATCGGGCGTGACTTGGGTGTCATCCTTACCAGTGAGCTTTACGATCATACCTTTTTGTAAACTGGTATTCGCAATGTAGCTTTGCACTACCGATTGCAACGGCGCTGCGAGACTGCTGGCAGTCAAGCTGACGCACGAAAGGAGTACGGCAAGACCGGCAACATGATTTCGATTGAGCAGTTTTAGTTTCATGGGTAGTATGACTATCTACCGCTCAAGTATAACTATTTATACCGCTTATGCAACAAGCGTGGCGAGTATAGCAACGGTCTTCGCGATGTCAGCCTCACGTGTTTCGCGGCCCATGGTAAATCGTAAACTAGACTGCGCGTCAGCTGCTGTAATTCCCATGGCGCGGAGGACATGCGACGGCTCCTCATTTGAGGCGCTGCAGGCGGAACCGGCAGCCGCCAGCACGCCGGCTTCGTCAAGACCATAAAGTATCCGCTCGTTATCTTGACCGGGAAGCGTGATGTGCACGTTGTTTGGCAGACGGTGTTTCAAGGAACCGTTAATAGTCACGGAGGGGATGGCGGCGCTGAGGAGCGCAATAAACTGATTTTGTAACAGTTGCAATCGGTATGTTTCGTCGTGACGATTCGTTTGGGCACGCTCAAGCGCAGCCGCCAGACCGATCGAACCAGCGACGTTCTCCGTGCCACTACGCAGATTCCGTTCCTGACCACCCCCCAGTACTAGGGGCTGCAATACAATACCAGCCGAAACGTACAGCACGCCGCTTTGTTTTGGACCATAGAGCTTGCCACCGTTAATAGTCATGAGGTCAACGCCGAGTCGAGCCGCATGTAAATCAAGATAATTACCCGCTTGCGCTGCATCAGTATGCACATACAAGGGGCGTGTATTGCCCGCCTGCCGTCGGCGCTCGCGGAGATCTCGTATGGCTTGCGTTATTGTTTTTAGCGGCTGGATTGTGCCGACTTCATTGTTAGCGTACATGACGCTCACTAGTACAGTTGTGTCCGTAATACATTCGAGGAGTGCATCAACACGCACAATACCGTGCGCATCAACCGGCGCCGTGCTATGCGAATACTGTGCAGCCGGGGCGAGCACCGACTCGTGCTCGATGGCACTCGTCACCACATGTCCATCAGGCCACGCCTGCAAGATGCCGTGAATAGCAAGGTTATTCGCTTCCGTCCCACCCGCCGTAAATATAATTTCACTGGGGCGGGCACCGACCCAATGGGCAACCCTGGATCGCGCCGCTTCAAGATCTTTTCGTACCTGTTGCGCCGGCAGATACGTTGCTGATGGGTTGTAAAACTGCGCTGAGAAATACGGCTGCATCGCGGCAAGCACCTCTGCATCAAGCGGCGTCGCGGCGGCATGGTCAAGATAGATTAGGTTTGTATGGCTCATAGTTTTTCAGTATAGCAATGTGAACGGGCGCTTCCTATCGAGCCCTGTTCAAGGCGCATGTTATGCGTTCTGCGGTTGTTGGCGATAAAAATCGAGAACGCGCGCTTCATAGAGCTGCACTGCTTCATACAAATTTGCCGCCTCTTCAGCAGACAACGGCTGATATGGCTGGCTACCTTGGGCTTTTAAAATGCCGTTCGGTCGCACATCGTAGCGAGTCGTAAGCGCCTGAAATTGGTCCTGTTCATCGCGCCATTCTTCATGCCAAATCCAGGTGTGTTCGTCGAGACAAAAGAATTCCCGGCGATGCCCTGCGGGCACGGGACCAAATAACTGACTGCCAATCTTTGCCTCTTCACGAATTAATTGACGGTAATGATCCGCTCGTTTTTGATCATCATTTGTTTGAAATAATTTAGGCAGCTTGATCATGGGGGAACTCCACGGGGGAACTTTGTTCCGCGATTTCAGCAGCGATACGGCTTAAATGAGATACGTTTGTATCCTGATCATGCAAGTTAATGTTTGCTGCTTCAGGGTGCGCGGTATCAGAGACTGCAAGGGACTGCTCTGCCTCTACCGCATTGTGGACAACTGCCGTTGCCGCAGATTCAAGCATATTCTGCTGCTTGCGGGCTGCTTCGCGCTCAGCGATGAGCGTGGCATACTGCGGCGTGCGGCGCATGACATCTGATATATTAAATCGGGCTCGTGACACAACGTCAGGGCGCCCTTCATTACCGAAATGCTGCTGCTCGCGAAACCGGTCTAATTGATAAATCTTTGCTGTTGCCATTGTCTATCCTTATATGCCGAAAAGTGATTGCGCGTTGGCTGTCGTGACACGTGCCAATGCCTCCAGGCTATCGCCCCGAAGTTTGGCTAAGAACTCACCAACCACCCGTACATTTTTAGGCTGATTAATTGTACCACGATATGGGGTGGGAGTCAAGAAAGGGGCATCCGTTTCAAGGAGTAATTTTTGCAACGGGACCGCCTTTGCCGCCGCTAATTGCGCGGGGTTTTTTGTAAACGTCATGATACCATTTAAGCCCACAAAAAGCTCCCGCTGCAGTATGTTTTCTAACTGCTGTTCGTCAGCGGTAAAGCTGTGGATCACGCCTTGTATGCCCGGGTAGCGGTCAAATATCGGCCAAAAGTCGTCAAATGCCTCGCGCACGTGAAAAATAAGCGGCAGCTTGTGCTGCTGGGCGAGTGCCAACTGAAATTCGAGCAGCTCGAACTGCGCGGCTTTAGATGAGTGGTTGTAGTAGTAATCGAGGCCACATTCGCCAATAGCCATTACTTTTGGTCGCGCTGCGAGCGATGCAAACTCGCTCAGTAACTCGCTTCGTCCGGCATACTGTTGGGCTTCGTGCGGATGAATGCCGATGGACGCCCAACACTGTGGCTTGTCCTGCACGAAGTGCACCGCGAGTGCACTGTCTTCTAGGTCACATCCCACGCAGAGCAACTTCATAACAGCTGCTTGTTCGGCCTGTGCAATAACCTCAGAGGACGTGAGATCTCCCGCTTTTGCCCATAATTCGAGCGTAGTTCGTTCGCCGCCTTTTTCGCCTACTGATTGGATGTGGCAGTGCGTGTCAACAAATTCCATAACCGATTCATTGTAACGCTTTATATAAACCATTGCAGCATACATACCGTGCAACCGCAGGACACAGTACGTCTAGTACAGGTTCGCCATGAGCGACGCACTTCCCATTGGTCACTCCCTAACACCCGTAGACCTTGTCAACAACCTGTACGGTTCACACTACTTTCGAATTGAGCTAGTAGTGTCTACAACTATTCAGTTGTTTCGTGCTTAGGGAACAGAGTGCCTTCAATGGGGCGTACAATACCCTCTGCGAATACGGCTTTGATCTTTGCTGCAGTATCCGGCAAAAACGGTGTCAGCAAATCGGCAATTTCAAGCAGGGCACTAGCCTGGTACGCAAGCACTTCGCGCAAGTGGTCTTCGTCGCCTTGCTTGGCAATTTCCCAGGGTTTTTCTTCATCAATGTATTGATTCAGTCCGCGTACCTGCTCCCATACATCGTCCAGCGCACGATCAAAATGGCATTGTGCAAGCGCTTCATTGTACTGAGCCACATCATGCTCACCTTCTGGTATGTCGCCAATAATGCCTTTTTGGTACTTGATAACCATGGCGGCGGTACGTTGCACGGCATTGCCTAATTCATTGGCAAGCTCATTGGTATACGCACGGTCAAAGGCGTCCCAAGTAAAATCCCCATCGGCGTAGCTTGGTATATGTCTAAGGAAAAAGTAACGGAAGGCATCGGCGCCATATTTTTCAATCACTTCAGCCGGAGCGACGGCGTTCCCGAGACTCTTGCTCATTTTTTGCTCATTAACCGTCACATAGCCATGGGCGTAGAGCCGCTTGGGCAGCGGCAAGCCGAGCCCCAACAACATCGCCGGCCAGATAGCCGCGTGAAAACGTAAAATACCCTTACCAATGACTTGGACTTGTGCCGGCCAAAACTCCTTAAAATCTGCATGCTCTGGGTAGCCGAGTACGGTAATGTAGTTCATAAGCGCTTCAAACCAGACGTACATGACTTGGTTCTTGTCGCCAGGCACCGGTATACCCCAGCTAATTTTTTCTTTAGGTCGAGAGATACTAATATCTTCGAGCCCTTGCTTTAAGATGCCTAGTATTTCATTGCGACGGGTGTCGGGCACAATTTCAAACTTCCCGCTTTCAATTGCCGTGCGCACTTTGTCGGTATAGTTTGAAAGTTTGAAGAAATAGTTTTCTTCCTCTAATTTTTCATACGGTCGATTATGGTCCGGGCAAATACCGTTGTTGGCTTTGACGGTCGTTTCGGTGAAAAATTCCTCGTCACCCGTACAGTACCAGCCAACGTACGTGCCTTTGTAAATGTCTTTTTCTAGCGCCTTCCAGATCAGCTGCGCCCGCTGTTCATGAGCGGCGTCAGTAGTGCGGATAAACCGGTCATTGCTGATCGTCAGACTTTGCGCCAGCTTAGCAAACGATAGGCTCATTTCGTCGCTTAGCTGCTTTGGCGTAAGATTGCGCTCTGCCGCCTTCTCAGCGATCTTACCGCCGTGCTCATCGGTGCCGGTACTGAAGATAACGTTCTGTCCTTGGCTGCGGGCGTTTCGGGCCAATACATCGGCCATGACAAACTCCATGGCATGCCCAAGGTGCGGCTCGCCGTTTACATAGGGAATAGAGGTGGTTATGTAGAAGTTACTCATTGTATAAAGTGTACCTGTTTACTAGAGATAAAAGAAATCAGCTGAGCAAAAATAACGCTATGCCCCACCGGGCATCATACGAAGCGTAGTACTGCATTGCGTAACTGTCATATAGGTTTAGTATACCTTATGCTTACTTGAGCAAGGCGGCAAATTCATCCTGCTCACCAGGGTCAAGATCGGTAAATAGGTCTTTTTCAAACTGTTCAGACACCTGGTAAAGGTAATCATTGAGGTAGCGGGGATATACATGGAAATGGACGTGATCAACTTTAACCCGACTTTGTTGCATAAACGGTCGGTAGTTCTGTCGAATGTCGACACCGTCACCAAGTTTACCAATGAGTTTTTGCTCAATGTAGAAGATCAGGTCAAAGATGTCCGAACGTTCAGCTTGCGTCAGCTCCCACGGTTTTTCGACGTGTCGCTTCGGCGCCACTAAAAAGTGCCCTGGCACTTTGCGCGGATTACTTAAAAAGGCCTGCGCCGTCGCGTTCTGCTTCAGGACTCGCTCATCTAAGTTGCAAAAGGGACATTCTTGTTCGTTAGCCATGAGTTTATTCTAACAAACCTCTCTACAATCTCCTGCACTATAGTTGTATACTAGCCTCGACACTACCAAAAGAAAGGGAGCACATGGCAGCCTTTGCTGACGACAGGCAGGAATTAGTCGTGGGATTATTTGACCGAGGAGCAGACGTACCACCGGAGCGACGCATATTCGATATTGGCACCTGGAAACCGTTGCGGAGCGGCATATGGACACCATACGTTGTCAATTTTCGCCCGGCACTGTCGATCGATACGCACAGTACACTGCCCGTGCAACGGCAACGCCTTTTCAAATCCCTCTTACTTGAAGCAATTGGCGACGAACTGGATATGCTAACAAGTGATGATGGCATCACAGTTGACCACATTTTTGGACCGCCGCAAGCCGGTACCGCACTGGCGAGCGCCGTATCGGGCATTAGTGGCCATTCGTTATTGTGGCAACGTCTGCAAGAAGAAGGCAACCCCAAGACCTACGGAAATCATTGTGAACTTGAAGGCATCTACCACCCAAGCCAGAACGTGGTTGAAGTTGACGACGTCATAACAACCGGTGGTGCCAAAAAGGCAGGCAGAGACTTTTTGGCAGCGTATGGGTTGAGCGTACCGGCAGTCGTGATTGGCTTTGACCGCGAACAAGGAGGACGTGAGGGTATCGAGAGCGACGGTCTTCATCTTCGCGCTGCCCTTGGCGCAACCGCAACGTTTGCCTATTTACGCGATGCACGCCGCATCACCAAAACCGAACATGACTATCTCGTGGAGTATACGCAGAGTCCGGCACCACTCAGTAAGCCGGCTGATCACCCATGGAAGCACGCCAACCGTTACTAAATTTTTAGAAACAGTGTATGGTAAGAACATGTCGTATACTCAAGCGCGCCAATGTTGGGCAGAAGCACGAGAACTAACCGTAGCCCTGCCACGTCCCGTGCATGCTCTCAGCACTTTAGGGCTGGCAGCACTACTCCTTACGGCGTCATATGAATCAGAAGTTCGTCGCACATATTCCCAAATACCGGGCAGTCTTACCGACAGCAAACCGCAGCCTATAGAAACACGAGATGACCCTGAACCTCACCAGCAAGCAGGTGATCCGCGCCAATCTCATGCTCGGCGCATTATGAGACACGTTCATCATGTCGCCCGCACGCTCTCTACAAACTTTGCAGCCGACGCATACGACAGCGCTATACAAGGTATTGACCCAGGAAGCGTTGACCGAGCAACAGAGGCAGCGCGTTTACAGGATTGGAAAGCGCAACATCCAGATGGCATAGATCCTCATCGTATGCGCGGTATAATTGCCATGACCGACTAAGACAGCGCATAAAAAATGCGCGTTCGAATGGCACACTATATGCATATGCCGCTTAGCAGTGGTGGTCCACCAAAAAAATAAGTAATATATTTTCACACAGGAACTTCTTAGATGGAGCGTACTTTTGGATTATCTATATAGGCAGGAACGATTGAGCAAGAAAAGGTTGGACGCAATATATACCTAGTGGGAGTTATGTTTGTTTAGCCAAAATATATATCTTGTCTAAAAACCTTCAGTAATCTCAAGGTACTTTTTTACATTAATAACTTGAATGTTTTCATATCGTTCTATCTCCAATAATAGTTTGTCGCCAGTTACTATATAGTGTGCTCCACCTTTTAAGGCTGTTTCTATAATTCTATTATCTGGCTCGTCGCTGACTAAATGAAGAAAAGGCTGGAAGTATACAAGTTCAGATTCGCCCAATATTTGTTGCAATAACTCTAAGTTTTTAGGATGTACTGAAAACTTTGATTCTAATATACGAGTAACCTCTGAAATTATATATGGCGATAAAACTAATTGATTAGGACCAAGTAGAGTGCTGATTACTAAATGCTCAGGCTCTCCACCAAATAGAAGCGCAGAAATAATAACATTTGTGTCTAAGACAACTCGCATCTATTTACTTCGTTCGTCTCGAACAATATCAGCCACCTCGTCTTCACTTAGCTTTTTGCCTTTATATTCTTGGCGGGTATTAGTAGTTAATTTTTCCCAACTCTCTAAGATAGACAGCTGCTTATTCACTGCCTGACGAATAAAGTCGCTACGAGTACTTCCTTGACGTCTGGTTTGAGCATCAATTCTTTCAACTAATCGTTTTGGCATTGATACATTAAATGTCTGTGCTTTCATACAATAATTGTATTCATATTTCGAGATAAAGTCAATGGATTTTCAAAGAAGTACGTTATATTTTTTCACCCAGGAACTTCTTCGATGGAGAGTACTTCTGGATATTTTATATATAGACAAGAGCAATTTAGCAGCAAAAGGCTGAATGTAATATATTCCTAGTAGGGGTTAGTAGCTTGTGTACTTAAACCCAGGCTAAGAAGTTTGGAAAAGAAGCAAAAGACTCAAAAAACCTAGAGCCTACAGCTGAAGTATATTCTGTCGGTTGTATCGTCTATAGGTTTGTTGTCGGGAGTGCTTAGTTCGACTTTACTGAACCTTTCTTTCAACGATTGTTCAACTCGTTCGTAATGATTGTGACTTAAGCTCGTATCTGTAAGATGTGTCTTGGTGGGGCTGGAGGGACTTGAACCCCCGACTTCAGCAATGTGAATGCTGCGCTCTAGCCAGCTGAGCTACAACCCCGGGTAGAAATACTCCTATGGCACCAATTATATACCTTACAACAGTACCCATATATTGTTGGTGTGATTGAAGCGTTATTCAGCCCGATCAATATAGTCTTTACAGAACCGTTCGAAGACGGCGTTCGTCCACCCAAAGCCTGTTTGCGATGGGTAGACACCTTTCACGGGGGGTTTTTCGGGGTTCACAACATTGTACTTTTCTAGGAATACCTTGTTCACATTAAACCAGCTGAGGTTGGTTTTGAGCCACTTCATGGCAATCCGCCGCGCTTCTTTATGGTAGCCGTACCGCTCAAGCCCTTTCACTACAATAAAATGGAGTGGCGCCCAGCCGTTCGGATACGCCCATTGCGTCGGCATAGAACCGAGTACAAACTGACCAACCGGCAATGAGTCCGTGGTCGCCAGTCCTCCCTTGTTTTCAAAGCGGCGCAAGCCTTTGACGAGCGTTGCTGCTTGCTGCTCGTCGAGCATACCAGCGAATAGCGGATAAAAGGTTGCCAGACTTGCTACCCCGCTCCGCTTTTCTTTGACGTAATTGTAGTCAAAGTACAGCCCGCGTAACCGGTCCCACATCAGCTCATCAACAGCTGCTTTCCGTTCCCGGGCTTTTGCTTCCCACTGCCCTGCTTCCCGCACTTCATCAAAAATACGGGCAGCTTTGGCAAAATCCATCTCATATTTGTACAGCAACGCATTCAGGTCGACGGGCAAAAAGTTTAGGGCGCGCCGTGAAAAGCGCGGCGTCATATCCCACCCACTTTCGGCTTCCGCTAAATCGTGCAGGTAATTGATGTCGTAGTACCTGCTGAGGCCCCGATGTACTAATCGTTCATTTGGTTTCTTCTGCCCCATCCACACCGTCTCATATTCAGCCTGTGCAACGGCCATCATTTTTTTCAGCCATCCGTCATCCATGCCATACGCGTAGTACACGTCAAAAATGAAACTGGTGAGTAGTGGTGGTTGGCTGCGTCCCATTAGATAGGTTCGGGAAGCATTCGGGATAATCTTAAACCGTTCAAACAACGAAACCAGGTCTTCTAGTATTCCAAGGACGAGATCTTTATGGGTGTCATCGAGCATGCCCTGCACCATAAAGTAACTGTCCCAGTAGTACAGCTCATTGTAGTCAAAGCCGGTCTTTTCCGTGTAGCTCGGAACAAGATAGGGCTTCGGGAGTCCTAGCAAACTTTCATCGTCTTTGGGATGAAAGCGCGTCACGGAAGGCCAAAAGGCCGTGATGTAGGCCCGAGCCACTTCCACATCGCCTTTCGTTAAGTCCTTATCCGGGCGAAACGACATGCCAAACGGCTTTACTAAGATACCTTTTGCTTTTTCAAGTTTAGACATACTATACCCCAGCCTAGTCTTTTGAGGGGCTAAAGGTCAAGGCAAAAGTTCAAGTTCGCAGCTTAGGCAGCGGAAGCCAAAGCTCCCTCAGCTTCTATCTGCTCACCCCGTTTTTGCCGCAAGCCAACTAAGGCAATAAATGCAGCAAGTAAACCGAAACAGGCTCCGACCGTTAATGCGTGCTGGAACCCAGCCACTTGCGCCGCAGCTTGTGTGAGGGGCTGACGTGCCGTTTGGGCATGGGTCTGGAAATAGGCGGCGGTCGTTGAGGTCGCAATGCCAGACAAAATAGCCAGCCCTAAAGAACCACCAACTTGCTGCGCCGTATTCAGCAACCCCGATGCGAGCCCTGACTCACGCACTGGCACACCATTGGTTGCGGCAATAGTCATGCTAATAAAGCTCATGCCCATACCAACCGCAATGATGACGAGACCAGGTAATACGTTTTTCCAATAACTACCGGCAACGGGAATTTTGCTCAGCCAGAAAATACCACCAGCCATCAGTAAGGGGGCAATAACGAGCGGCTTTTTGTAGCCAATACGAACGACCACATGTTGCATGGCCACCGATACCGCGCCAATGACGAACGGTATGGGCAAGAAACTTAATCCCGTCTTAAGCGGTGAAAAGTGCAAGATAAGCTGCATGTAGAGTGTCACGAAAAAGAACATGCTAAACATGCTGGCAACAATCGGAAGTACCGTGAGATTAGCGGCTGCGACATTACCAACCTTAAAAATGTTCAGCGGCATTAAGGCATGGCGACTCCGTTCTTCATTGAAGATAAAGATCGCGAGCAGTGCAATACTGCCAAACAGCAAGGCCAGGGTCCGGTTACTGCCCCAGCCATAGGTCGGTGCTTTACTGAAGGCATAGACGAGTAACATCAAACCGCCGGTACCAAACACGGCACCCGGTAGGTCCAATTTGTTATGGTCGAGATCAGCTTTGCTTTCCGGAACATACCGCGTTGCGAGGATTGCGATTGCAATACCAACTGGTACGTTCACAAAAAAGTTCCAGCGCCAGTCCAAATACTCGGTGAGTAGACCGCCAAACAAGACACCAGCTGCTGCCCCACCCGCGGCAACGGCGCCCCACACGCTCAAGGCTTTGGCGCGTTCTTTGCCCTGGCGAAATGTCGTCAACACAATACTCAGTGCTGCCGGTGACATAAACGCAGCCGTGAGGCCTTGCACGGCGCGGGTTATCTCAATCATGGCACTGTTTTGACTCAGGCCGGTAATGAGTGACAATAGGGCAAACGCACTAACCGACCAGACGAATGTCCGTTTACGACCATACAGATCAGCGGCTCGGCCACCGAGTAATAGAAAGCCGCCAAATGCCAGCGTGTATGCGGTTACCACCCACTGCAAGTTCGCTTCACTCGTAAAGTGCAACGCTTTGTAGATAGACGGCAGCGCGACGTTCATGATGGACGTATCGAGTACCACCATAAATTGAGCGACTGCGACGATGACCAGGACCAGATTCTTGTGCACTTCACGCACGACCATACAGCAATACTCCACTTAAATATGCTTGTATAGTACCATACGAAAAACGCACACATGATAGAATTACGCACATTTTGAACAAATCGAACTACGTACACTAAATCACATTGACACAGATCCCTTGTTCACCAACGCTTACTGGATAAAATTGCCCATCGGCGCCACTTTTTCATCGTTCACCGTAAGGGCAGGCAGACCCCAATTAGCTTCCACCGTTTTGAGCAGTGAGTAGTGATTATACGTACCCGTCAATGTGTAGCCGGGTTTTACGTGTGGTCCCACGAGTATCGTCGCCACGTGATTGCCACCGCCATCATCTTCATCCCATGTAATCATCAGCAGTGAACGCTGTGTCGTAAATGCTGGTGAGCGCAACAGAGACGGCACGAGATTTTGCAACCAAGCGTCACCCGTTTCAACCGAACAATCATGCATATCGTGACACAAGTCCGGCACAATAAACGCGTATTGCGGCGTTGACTCCGTGTGTTGCACATCAACAGCGAGCTGGGCAAACGGTACGACATGCTGCGCACATCGTTCTTTGTTGTTCACTATGTCGTTGTAATAGACAAACGGATTATGTTTTGTGGCGTAGCGACCCGCGTTCATGGCATAACAGGCGGTTGGCATACCTTCCACATATGCCTTCCAGCTCATACCGTGCGATTCTAGTACATCACCAATATTTCGCGCTGAGACAATACAGCCGGCCCCGGGAGGATTACAGTCACTGGTATAGCCGTACGTTGAACCACTCGTTAAGGCAATGTAGTTCGGCAAGCTGGGATGTGCCACCGCATAGTAGTTGGTGGCAACGGCGTAGTGCTGCGCGAGCGTCGTGATGTAGGGAGCTGCCGGATTACCAAGTATGGCACCGTAGGGCTTATTTTCCTCAACGAGGACGAAGATGTGGTCAAACCGCGCCGATGGTGAAAGTGCGGTTTGATCCGGTGTCGCCAATTGAGCGGGCGGAATATGTGGTGTGGAACGGGGCACGGCATACCACGCAAAGACAGCCCCCGCAATCAGCAGCAGCCCAATAGTGGCTATGAGTGCCCACCGGGTACGTGTTCGCATATGTTTCATTGTACCGGTACGCGTGCAAGCGATGTGTGAATTTCGTCGCCAAAAAACGGCTTACTACCCAGCAAGACCAAGCAAATCTAAAGTCTGGGCTATGAGATCGCTGCCGCGAGTTGACGGTTCGCTTGGTTTTTCAATATTTTCCGCAATGAACGCTTGCATGGCGTCAATGACTTCAAGCGTATTAAGGTCATCATCGAGCGCACTTCTCACCCGCTCAAGCAGGAGCTCGGCATGCTGCCGGCTGGCTTTTGTGCTGGCAATACGAAAGGCATGGAGGAGCTGCTCGGCTTCTTTTAATAGCTCAGGCTGCCACTCACCGCCTATGCGGTGATGGTAGTGCATCAGCGCTAAACGGATAACTGCCGGCTCATAGTCGTTCAACAAGTCTTTCGCGAACACTAGATTACCGAGTGATTTGCTCATTTTTTCGCCGTCACTCAACATGGGATAGACATGCATCCAATGCTGCGCAAGCTCCGCGTGCCCCATGCCAAAACTTTGGGCCACTTCGGCACTGTGATGCGGGAAAATGAGATCCGCTCCACCACCATGGATAAAGAACGGCACATCAAGGAGCTCTGATGCCATAACGCTACACTCAATATGCCAACCCGGGCGGCCCATACCCAGGGGCGTTTCCCACCGTGCCGGATCCGTCGCATCATCAATGCCTTTCCACAAGAGAAAATCGAGCGGTTGGCGCTTACCAGCGCGCTTGGGATCGCCGCCACGCATGGCAGCTAGCCCCATTTGTAAATGCCTACTGAATCCCGATAGCGCGCCAAACTCCGGAAAGCGACTGGTATCAAAATATATGTCGTTGTCGACGCGGTAGCCAAACCCTCGTTCAACTAACTCCTGAACAGTATCAGCCATGTGGGTTATGTATTCGCTGGCCGACGGCTCAGCATAGGGGCGCTTAAACCCCAGTTTGTCCATGGTCGTACGAAAACTGGCGACTTCCTGACACGCAAGCTCGGTATAGGGGATACCAAGTGTTTTGGCCCGGGCATATATTGGTTCATCGACATCGGTAATATTGCGTACGAGGCGCACTTCGTGACCGCGGTCTTCCAGGCGACGCTGGAGTAAATCGTAGGTCATGAAGGTAAAAATGTGCCCGAGATGGGCGGCGTCATAGGGCGTAATGCCGCAGACGTACATATCGACGCGCGCCGGAGGATTAACCTGTACATAATCACGTACAGCAGTGTCATACAATTTCATTACTATATTAAGTATAGCATATACGGCTGAAATGCGGTAGACTAGTACGTATGAATAACTCACTGCCCCCTCTCACCCCCAAAGTCGTCCTCGGCATCGCCGCCCACCCGGATGATTTGGATTTTGGTGCCGCCGGTACAATGGCCGCCTTTGCAAACGCTGGCGCTGACATCCATTACCTTATACTAACCGACGGCAGCAAAGGCTCGAGCGACGTTGAAATGTCACCCCCGACGCTCGTTAAAACCCGCGAAGCCGAACAACGAGCGGCCGTAGAAATATTAGGCGGCAAAGACGTAACGTTTCTCGGCTATCCCGATGGCGAGCTGGAAGTAACCATGCAACTTAAAAAAGATGTCGTAAAAGTTATCCGAACGGTCAAGCCTGACGTCGTGGTGACCATGGATCCATCTATGATTTACTCTGCCGACCGCGGTTTTATTAACCATCCGGATCACCGAGCAGCTGGGCAAACGGCGCTCGATGCCGTCTATCCCCTAGCCCGCGACCACCTATCCTTCCCGGAGCTCTTTGCGGACGGCTTTGCGCCACACATCACCCCAACCGTACTGCTCATTAATTTTGACAAGGGCAATTACACCGTTGATATCTCGGATACCTTTGACAAAAAAATAGCCGCCCTCAAGGCACATGCCAGCCAAATTCCTGACCTTGAAAGTACCGAGGGCTGGATGCGCAGTCTCGCTGAGACTATTGGTGCCTCTGCTGGCTACGGGCTTGGTGAATCGTTTGTCCGTATCGATGTACGCTAGTACTCAACGGCCCATCCATCCCCGCTGCTCGCAGTCTCTTAAACTCCAGGAACCGCCGGCTTCCGTTTTATAGGTCCAGAAAAACCATGCCGCGCAATCCCTAAATGCCGCCATTTGTGCGGCCGCATAGCTTCGCGCAAGCGCGTCATGCTGGTCGGAAGATAAGCCGGCATATGCACGGTCATTAAGCGTCAAACTCCACTCCCCGACTATAACCGGATGATGTTCAGCCAGCCGATGTAGCTTTCTCGGCAATTGGTGCCGCGTACGCCACAATTGGGCACGAGACGATAGAGCTTTATCAAGTGGCGTGAATATCTGATAGTGGTGCGTATCAATAACCGTACCGGGATAAGTGTTCATAGGGAGAGCTGCTTTCCATCGTACGGGGAGGTAGCCATCACTAAACACGATCCACGGCTTTGACCCGCAGATACGACGAATACGGGCATAGGCCTGTTCATAATATTCGGTGAGTAAACGTTTTGGGATACGGGGGTGCGGCTCGTTTATCAGCGATATACCAAGCAGTGATGACCGGTCATGGTAGCGCTCGGCTAATCGAGTAACGGTGTCCATACTGCGCTGCACATAGGATGTGTCTCTGTGCCAGTTTGTCGCACCCGCATGGCCGCTGTGATCACGACCGTTTTGCGAGCCCGGCAAACCATGAAAGTCTATAAGCACGGAAAATCCTGTATCTTCAGCCCACTCAAAGACACGGTCAACATACGAGATTGTTTCTTGAAACGGCGACTCATCCCCGAATACCCAATAACCGACCGGCAGCCGTACCGCTTGTATGTCATGAGCGGCAAGCCACACAAAATCTTCACGGGTTATGAATGTATCGCGAAACTGACGAAGCCTGTCTCGTGCCTGCTGGTCAGCGTGCGCGCAATAGCTATGCTCGTCAAGTGCCGAGGTGCCAGCAAAGAGGCTGGGAGTAATCCAGCGCTCCAGTACCAACCAGCCGCCAAGGTTGACACCGCATATTGGAGTTGAGGGCATACCCTCAAGCATAGCAAGTTATTGAATCTTTGCTCGTTTGCGCTTCGTAGGATCAAGCTCTTTTTTGCGCAACCGCAAGCTTTTCGGCGTTACTTCGAGCAGTTCATCGTTCTCAATAAAATCGAGACATTGTTCTAGGCTAAATATGGTGGGAGGGGTTAACTGCACCACGCCATCTGACGATTTGCTCCGCATATTGGTAAGGTGCTTCGCTTTGCAGACATTTATTTCCATATCTTCACGGCGGCTGTTCAGTCCAACAATTTGGCCGGCATAGACCTTCTCGGCTGGCCCGATAAAGAGTGTCCCGCGCGCTTCTGCAGTTTCCAATGAATACGGCATTGTTGTCCCTGTTTCATAGGCGATAAGCACGCCGTTTCGTAGCTGTTGTAATGCTGCGCCCAGCGGTTGATATCCCGTGACCAAGCTATTCATAACAATCGTGCCTTTGGTGTTGGTCAATAATATGTTGCGCATACCAAGCAGGGCGCGGGTTGGCATTTCATAGACCAGTTTCGTGACACCCTTGGGACTGGCAAATTGTTCCTTGAGTGTTGCGCGTCGCTGACCCAGTTCCATTTGCACGGTTCCCACATGCTCAGCCGGCACTTCAATAATTACTTCTTCAACCGGTTCAACGGTCTGACCATTCTCTTGGTGGGTAACTACTTGCGGACGACCGACTTCAAACTCATAGCCTTCGCGGCGCATGGTTTCAATCAGAACGCCAAGGTGTAATTCGCCGCGTCCAGCAACCGTAAAGCCGATGCCATTATCTTCAACGCGCAGACCCACATTAATTTCCAATTCCTTTTGTAGCCGTTCACCAATTTGCCGGGAGGTATTAAATTCGCCTTCCGTTCCCTTAAACGGGCTGGTATTAGGTCCAAGGTAAATCCGGAGCGTCGGCGCTTCAACTTCTATCACGGGCAAGGCTTCGGGCTGCGTGGCATCGGCAATCGTTTCACCAATTTGGGCTTCACTTACTCCAGTCAGCTGCACAATATCACCCGCGACGCCGCCAGGTACCTCGAATTTGCTGACTCCGTGGCTCATGAATACCAGTTCAACTTTCGCTTTGGTTTGGCTGCCGTCTTTTTTGCACAAGACAACTTGGTCACCGGCCTTGACTGCTCCGCGGCTAATACGACCAATGGCATATTTGCCTTTGAAGCTGTCCCAGGCAAGTGCCGTCACAAGCATCTGGAAAGGTTTATCCAAGGCTACGGTAGGTGCCGGTACGTGGTTAATAATAGCGTCAAATATTGGTTCTAAATCAGCGACGGCCTCGGCATTGTCAGGCACGCTCGTCCACGCCTTGCCTGCCCGTCCAACGGCGTAATAGACCGGATAATGGAGCTGGTCTTCGTGCACAGCAAGCTCAAGAAACAAGTCAGCCAGTTCATCTTCTACTTCACGAATACGACTGCCTGGCTTATCGATCTTATTGATAATAACAATCGGCTTCAGCTCAGCTTCCAAAGCTTTTTCAAGGACAAATTTCGTTTGCGGCATGGGACCTTCTTGGGCATCAACAATCAGTAAGCAACCATCGGCCATATTAAGAGTGCGTTCTACTTCACCAGAGAAGTCAGCATGGCCTGGCGTGTCAATAATGTTAATGCGGTAATCGCCATGTTGGACGGCAGTGACTTTCGCAGTAATCGTGATGCCGCGTTCCCGCTCTTGGTCGCCGCTATCCATAATGAGGTCTTGCCCCATTTCAGCTTGGTTTTCACGAAACGTCTTACTTTGCTTTAAGAGTCCGTCAACGAGCGTCGTTTTACCGTGGTCAACGTGGGCGATGATTGCAATATTTCGTATTTTTGTGGGATCTTGCATGGTTGTACTCATAAAAATGAGCGCTTGCTTGATAGAGCGCTCGCTACTATTACCGGCAATTATACCATAAACTTTTTTGCTATACCACTGGAATAATGGTGCACTATAGTTTTTATGCTAAGAAAATGATACACTACAAATACGGGGCTGAATTTTAAGCTCGACGTTGGACTTTATCGGTTATGTCAGCAGGTCGCTTGTCAGCGTTATAGGCAAACCTGAATAGATGCAAAATCTACTCTTAGCGATATGGTGAACAATGTACTCGCTTCCCGCGGTGCGTTGACTCCCCAGCTCGCGCTCGCAGCCTAATTACAGGTTGCAATGCCTAGCGCGACTTCAGATAGCGCAACGGTGTTTTATATCTTCTGAACGCTCGACTAGTCCTGTCCTCGCTAGTTGCTAAGACTTTGGACTGCTGCAGTTAGTTATTCGTTCGTTTTTCTGCTAACTGCCTAAGATATTGTAAGCGAACTATACCTGTAGACGACTAACCTTCGATAAACCGGCGGACGTGGGGGCGGTACCCACCAGCTCCACCACAAGAGCATTATCCTTGATTGGATAGTGCTTTTTTGTTGACTCCCTCCATTGATTGACCAAGCACCAGGTCTATGTTGCTTTTTGCAGGCTAGATGGCTATGGCGTGGGCGAGCTAGAATAATTTTCAGGCGTTTGCATCATAGCTCCTGAACCAACACTACCAGTCATATGAATATTCGTGTCTATTTTCCACCCGTTATCAGTGTAGATAAAGGCACCGCATGGCACCGTCAAGTCATATCTTTGTAACTCCCCAGGAATTGTCTCTGTAACCGTTTGGTCTTCGTGGATAGCCAGAATAGTACCGGGAATGCTCGCGGAAGCAGGAACAGTTACTACGGTACCAGCCTCCGCGCCAAATGAAGGCATCTGGTAATTGCCTTCATAGGCAATCGTGTTTGATTGGAGGTTGACTACGTAGTTGATGAGCGGTGAGCTGACATTAACGCCAGTATCCAAGTCCACCAATTTTTGGCGGGTATCCGAGTCAGCAAATGACATCTGCAGCGCAACAGCAGTATGTCCCACATCAATCTGTCCGTTTTGTAATCGAGGGACCACGTTGAAGCTACTGACAATGCGACATGTCATATTATCCGAAATGCCCTCAGTCTGCGTAAAAGGGTCAAGACTGCTGGCTGATGGAATGTGGCTTTGTATTGCGGCGTAATTTTCCGGCTGCGGCGCAATCGTCTTCACGGTGTTAGATGCAGTCTGAAGCGTTGGAGTCGAGCGCGCCGGTCGGCTTTCATGATTGGTTTGAGTTGAATTGCAGCTCGAGAGTGAAATGCCATAGGTACCTGCGGCTGCAACAGCGGCTAACGACAACGCTCTCCGTCGCATGCGTGCAGATTTTTCATGCGCTGTACTCATATATGCTCCTGAATTATATGAATATTATAGCATTATTCTTATATTTATCAATTTTTGCGTACTCTCTCACCACCTTTGCAACATAAAAGGTAGGCGTCCTAAACTGTTAATACCACTAACAATGAAAGGAGCCTACCATGGCTTATTCTACCAACCCTAACCTACCGAGGGCGAGAGCCCTCGCCTTGAAATTGC
>DASTAH010000052.1:0-49647 GCA_035712845.1 Saccharimonadales bacterium (SeqCode) | reverse complement strand
AAATGACTCGGCAATCGCTTCGTGCTGCGCTTTACCGGGTTTTGCGGTCAGGATATCAAACCAGGCGTCCATGATTAGAATTGTGCCGAGCGCGGTAGCAGTAAGCGCGGTCCAACTCGACTTTTTAACTGCCAGCCATGCAGTGAGGGCAAAGGCAATAATTAAGAATACATCGAAGCCCGTCCAGGCCGCATCCCAGTGGTGTGATTGATAGTGAGGAGGCAGTTTGACGGCGAGGAAGATCGTCCAAGGGATGAGGCAGATACATGCGGCGCCGTATAGCCGTGGCAACCACTTAGGAAACACCTTTTCGAGGTGCTTGTCATCGTAGCGTACGTCACTCGAGTGTGTGCGGTTGTTCGCCATACCTTGATGATAGCAAACAAGTCCGTGGTACAATAGATACCATTAACAATTTAAATATAGAGAGTGCAGCGAGAGAACTAGCTCAATGACCTGCCGGCAGCCTGCGTAGTACGTACGCGTGGTGCCCCATCTAGTCCGCCAGTGGCGGAAAGATATTTAGGCATATATCCTTTCCGTCACATTGAAGGCAGAAAGGATATTTTTATGCCCACTATACAACTCTTTACATCAGAAAGTGTCTGCGCCGGACACCCAGATAAAATCTGCGACGCCATCAGCGACGCCATTTTAGATGCAGCTTTGGCAGTGGATCCCGAAGCACGAACTGGTATTGAAACAGTTGCGGGTGCGAATCGCATAGCTTTGTTTGGTGAAATCAAGACATCGGCAGAGCTTAATTTTGAGCAGATTGCACGGCAAAAGGTACGCGAGCTTGGCTACACGGAACCGGCATGGGGATTTAGTGACCAGTCAGAGTTCTCAAGTGATTTGCATCAACAATCCCCGGAAATTGCGCAAGGCGTTGACCTGGACGGAGCGGGTGATCAGGGCATGATGTTTGGCTTTGCCTGCACGGAAACGCCAGAACTGATGCCGCTGCCGATTGCTCTCGCCCACGCCTTAACGCGGCGTATCGATGAGGTGCGCGAACAGCATGAATTGAGTTGGCTGCGACCTGACGGCAAAGCGCAGGTAACCGTGCGCTATGAAGATGGCGTGCCTGTAGCAATCGAAAAGGTTGTGGCTGCGGTTGCGCACCGTGAAGACGTGACGCCAGAGCAGGTGCGTAGTGATGTTATTCAGGCGGTTATTGAGCCGGTACTTGAGCGCTACGGCTTTCAGCTGCCAAAAGTCGCCGACATTATTATCAATGGTACTGGTTTGTGGCATATACCCGGACCGGAAAGTGATGCGGGGTTAACCGGTCGAAAAATTGTTGTGGATACGTACGGCGGATACGCGCGGGTGGGCGGCGGTGCGTTTAGTGGCAAGGATCCGAGCAAGGTTGACCGCAGTGGTGCCTATGCTGCTCGATATATTGCTAAAAATATCGTGGCAGCTGGACTGGCTTCTCGGTGCGAGGTAGGGTTAGCCTACGTTATCGGGCAACCATTGCCATTAATGCAAACAATAGATACGTTCGGTACCGCTACGGTTGACGAGGCAGCGTTATACGCCTTCAAGGATAAACTGATTGATACGTCTGTAATAGGGATCATTGAACGGCTTAATTTACGGCGCCCCTTGTATAGCCAGACGAGCGCCTACGGGCACTTTGGGAAGACTGACCTACCATGGGAGGCGCTGCGAGATCTGTAAAATAGGAGTGCGTGTCGAACCCTATATTATGTCGGAAATGCACATTGTGATAAATATCAACATTTGTCTCTTGACTCACAAATACGCTTACGTTTACAATGCCATGTAATAACAGTAGTGCTAAATGAGGGAAGTATGCGAACATCAATACGGCGGTTTATTGCGGCAACAATAGGTTTAAGCTTTTTGCTCGTGCCTGCGGCTGCAAGTGCAACCTTAACACCAAATTTTACCCAAACCATTAACGCAGGTAGCCTTACTGCCAATATTTATGGCAGTGATGACGCAACATCAGTGCCATCACCAACCGTATCCTTCCCGGCACTGAACTATAGCTTTCAATGCCAAACAAGTAGTGCTACATTAGGGGATTCAAACGACAAGGTGAATGTGACGAACTTAGCGAGCGGTATAAACACCTGGAATATCGCGATTGCACCCACAAATGGTACGACGGCAACCTGGACTAACGGTACAAACACATACAAGTACAACGATCCGACTGGAACAGTAGCGGGATGTACGAATGGTCAGATGACCGTAGACCCCAGTGTCGCAACGCTCACAGATGATTGTAACGGCGCTTGTACGGCAAACGATAGTACGGTATCGAAAGGTACCTCGGCAGCATTTGTATCGGGCACGACCAACAGCGTCACGCTCCTGAAAGATACAGCGGGAACAGCATGGGAAGGATACCTTACGGGGATTGCTTTAACTCAAAAAGTTCCAGCCCTTACACCAAGCGGATCCTACTCATTGCCTATGACGATCACGCTCGCGCACACATGATGCTTGGTGCACAGAAGGCACATACTGTACAGTTAACAGCATGAAACAATCTCAACGTTTAGTCAGCGCACTTATGGCGGCGGTGCTGTTAGTTATACCAGCATCCGCTGCAGCTATTAACTATGGGGGTGTTGGGGGCAGACCCGCGAATCCGCTTCCCAATAATCCACGGTCACAGTCGATATTTATATATCAGCTAAAACCTGGGCAACACGCTTCAGATGCCGTACTCGTGCAAAACAACACGGATCAAACCCAGACTATTAGTCTTGATGCCGTTGATTCTGAGCTCGCGAGTGGGGGTAATTTTACCTGTAAGCAAGCCGTAGAACCAAAAACTGATGTGGGCGCGTGGATTACCTTGTCGCAAACTTCAGTGACCGTCGCCGCAAACGGAATGCAAACAGTGCCGTTTTCAGTGGATGTGCCATCAAGTGGTATCAGCGTTGGTGAACATGACGGGTGCATTACCTTGCAAGCCGCATCTCAAACGGCAACGCCCAGTGCCAAAAGCGGTATTGTCCTCAGCTTTCGGTCCGCTATTCGCGTGGCAGTCACAATTCCCGGCACAATTATCAAAAAGTTGACCATTACGAATTTATCCGCAGCCCCGACCGATAACCGACGGTACACTGCGACCGCAGCATTGCAGAATGAAGGCAATGTTTCACTCGACACGACGCAAACTATTTCCGTAGTGACAGTATTCGGTACGGTAGTATCAAGCGCAAAACAAGGTTCAACGCCTGTTTTGCCCCATAGCCAAGCCAGTGTTTCAAGTACTATCGGTCGACCATTTTGGGGCGGTTGGTATCGGCTTAAAGATACAGCTTCATATAATGCCAATCCCACTGCCGGCATCGGGGATACTACAGACGTTGCGACAAAGACTGTAAGTCGGACGTCTGGTATATTTCTGGTAGCGCCAGCACCATTGGCGGCACTCATTGAAGTGCTCCTCCTGCTCGTGCTTGGTGGCGCAATCTATTGGATTATCTATCGTAGTCACCATCGCCGACACGTAAACCGGCATTGGCACAGCTACACCGTTAAGAAAGGTGATAGCGTAGAGAAACTCGCCGACCAGTACGGGTTGCCATGGAAGAAGATTGTGGCAGCGAATAAGCTGAAACCACCTTACACGCTTTCTCCCGGACATGTTCTTAAACTACCCCCGTCATCAAAGGAATAACTGGTGCGGGGTCGCCTGGCATACGGCATAGCGGCGCTTGCTCTCATGGTGGCATGGGGTTGTGTGGGCTTTTCCGGACATAGTGCTGCATCCACTCCGTTAAAGCAGGCAACATACACTACAGCAAATGCTACGACAGTATCTGTATCCTACGCGCAAGCAACTACCGCGGGTAATCTTTTGATAGTAGTCTGTAGCACGAACGGTGCGGCGACGATAACAGCGCCGAGTGGCTTCTCGACAGCGATTAATGAAAGTGGGGATCCGGCGCAAGCCATATTTTATAAAGTGGCAAGTGGTACGGAGACGAGCGAGAGCTGCTCATTCTCAGCCGCAGTAACCAGCATCATTCAGATTTTTGAATATACTGGTATTGAAAATGTGTCTCCGCTTGATGCCGTTAATACGACGACATCTTCGGGCTCGACGACAACAGGCTCCTCGGGCACGGTAACTACTCTAAACGCTAATGACCTACTTTTTGCGTCAATAACTGATGACACTAGCGGCGGCGGCATTACAGGTACGTGGAGTAATTCATTTATCAACGAACAAAATGGGTCTACGGGAGGAGCTCAGTCGAAGCGATCTTCATTCAGTAGCGGAGACTTGTCCGTGAGTACTGCGGGTAGCTATTCAAGTACGATGTCGGTACCGGCTGCGAACTGGCGAGGTCAAATTACGGCGTTCAAAATAGCCCCTACCGCTGTGTTTTCAGGAGATATTGTTGATGGCAGCGGGGCGTCGGTGGCGAGCCCCGTCGTTGGTTTTTCTGCCACGAACCACTCATTTACCTGTCAATCGGCAACCGGGGTGTTAGGTACGAGTACACAAAAGATTCGCATAACCAATACGACGCCAACCGATAAAAATGGCTGGAACTTAACGCTTGCGGCTTCGTCGGCAAACTGGAGCGATGGCGCCGGTCATACCTACACATATAATAATGCCGCGGGGAGTCCTGCGGGTTGTACCAGCGGTCAATTAACGGTGAACCCGACAACTGCGACGGTAACACCTGAATCATCACCCGAATATGGGTGTACGACAGCGGGTATTAGCACGGCAGCTGCGACAGCATTGACCGGTACAACTCCGGCAACGCTTGTGCAAGCGGGACCAACGGCAAGTTACTATTGTTACTGGGACATTACCGGTATTGGGCTTACCCAAACTATCCCTGCTGCGCAGACGAGTGGGTCGTATTCAATTAGTTTCACCTTAACGTTAACTGCCCTATGAAATGCGTACCTACAACCCGTGCTTCTATAACGCTCATTTCGGTGCTGGTGTGCATGGTGATAGGTGCAACGGTGCCCGCGTTTGCAGTTGATACGACGTTTAGCCAAAAGATTTTGCCTCTAAACTGTGTCTTTACGGTCGTCAATGCCGGAACCGGCGAATTGCACTATGTCACGCCTGAAGCCTGCGGTGTCTACGTGCCGCCGCCGGATACCGGAAGTACTGCTCCTGCAACCAGCACTGCGAATGCTGCTGCTCCGTCTCTCACGACAAGCAATAGCCTGACTGTCAAAACGGCACACAGCCAACCGCCACAAAATTCCACCGGCTACGCTGCATCTCACAGTTTGTTGCCGTGGAAACCATTAACGACCATCGCGCGCAGTAAGCTATCGACCGTGCACCCCAGTACGCTTATACGCACCCCGGGAGCTATTGTCATGGCGGCAAGCTTAGTGTTGTTCGTTACGCTCGCAATTGTGCTCGTCTAGCGGCGTAGCTTCAATAAACTTACCGGGTAACTTTAGACTTCAACTCGGCATAGCGCGTTGCGTAGTAGACGACGAGCACGAGGAAGAAAAGTACGGGTAAGGCGCCAAAGAAGAGGAGGGGTGGCAGTATCGTAGACGTTTGGGCTAAGCCGTAGTTACGTGGCGCAGTGAAGGTAAAATGCCACGGCTCACCGGCAATGATCAGCGTTGTGGTACTGGTTAGCGACCGCGTAGTAAGCGGTGGTCCGTACGTATACTGATGACCGTGGGTGTCACTGACGTGCACCGTGAGGGGACCAAATGCTTCTGGTCCGGCAAATACCGTATCGAGAATCGGCTTAGATTTTAGGGCAAGCGCGACAAAGCCTTGCAAAGCCGTTATTCGCTCTGTGGGCGTTGCCGTTGGTAGTCCTCGGCTATACACCGGGAGTAGGACAAGCAGTTGTGGGGCGTTGGAGGGTGCAGGCTGCGCAAACGGCGCCGGTAAGGGAACACTGGTAGCCACGCCACTTGAAACGGCGTTCGTAAACGCTGAGTGTACTGCGGGGTCGCTCGTCAGTGAATAACCTTGTATTGTACGCGCCAGCTGGGCGGGCGCGACGGAACGGCTGACCGTTGCCTGGCTACTGCTGGCGGCGCCATAACTGATGCTCATGATGCCGGGATAGCGGCTGTCGATATGTTGGCTATTGATAAAATCTTCCCAGTCCTGCTGACTGGCGTTCGGATTAATCGTCGCGAATGCTTGGCTCCCATAGAGCGTATTGGCGTACAGCTCTAATTGACGCTGCACGGTAGCGAGCTCATCTTGGACCGTGGCAGTAAATCGGACAGTTGAGCTGTGGGTGTTTTCTCGGCTGACCACTACCCAGACAGCAAAGCGGAGTACAACTATTATTAAGACAAGCAATAGCGCCACAAGGCGCCAACGGGCATGGGGGCGGGAGCGGACAAAACGAAATGCGCGGCGCATGCTAAATCCTTTGCTTCAGTAGGAGCAGTATACCATAAGCGGCTTAACTTATGTCGCGGCTACGGAAGCCAAGGTAGGACGCAATGATGCTGACGACAGCAATGCCCATAATATATAGGGAAAGACCAACTGCCGCCTTCCCGCGAAGGATACTATCCGGGGTGAAATAGTGGTACGGCACAAAGTTTGCTACTGTTTTAAGCGCACTGCTGAGCCCGCTTAAACTTGCAATGAGATAGCCACCAAAACTAATGAGCACGGCAACCGCAGTGCTCGCTCGTTTGGTAAACCGACCGACTGCCGTGAGGGTAAAGGCAATCGCACCAAAGCTGAGACAAAACAGCCAGGTGTAGACGCCAATAGCTACCAGCCGCATGGATGCAAGGTGTAGTCCAACGGCATTCGCGAGCACCACGCTTACGAGGGTGGCAACGATCGCAACGAGCAAGGTTTCGATAGCGACCGCCAGGGCTTTACCGGCGAGAAGGCGACCGCGACTCACTGGACGAGCGAGCAATAGCTCAAGCGTGCGGTCTTGCTCGTCGCGACCAAGGACGGCGCTGCCGCGCGTAATACTTAAGATGATAAACAAGATGGGCAGGCTGATGTAGTACAAGTTGGCGTTCAGGTAATCGACAGGATCAGCGATATCGATGCGTGCGCCGCCGCCGGATTTTAATTGCCGCAAGCCATTGGGCAGCTGATTGATCGCCGCGTTAAACTGTGCGGCTTGGTGTTTTAATGGCGGGTAGGCGAGCAGCAGCAGTGCGACCATGGCGAGCGAGCCAATACTCCACCAGATGATGGCAGTTTTTCGCTGGGATATTTCCCATTTAATGATCGGCTTCATGCGGTTCTCCATAGTAGCTAATAAACTCGCTTTCTAAATCGATGCGCTCAGTGGTGAAATCCTTGATGTCGTAGAGACTCAAGCTGCGCAGGACATCTTTGATGGCGACGCCAGGCGCCGCTTGGAGTACTACGGTGCCGTCTGCCTCGGTGCTTACTATGCGCAGGTTGTGGGCATGCTGCAGTTTTTTGACCGCTTCAGGAGCGGCAAACCGTACCCGAAATACGGTGCTGCCGAGGCTGCTACCATGGACTGCTTGCTCGCGTAACAGGACCCCATCTTTTAGTATGCCCACGCGGTCGCAGACACGCTCGGCTTCTGCCAGGTTGTGGCTGCTCATGAATATTGCCGCCCCTCTCGCCTTCGCTTCTGTTATGCTCTCGTAGAATGCTTCCTGCATCAGCGGGTCAAGACCCGAGGTCGGTTCATCAAGCACTAAGACATCAGGTTGGTGCATGAGGGCTTGCAGGACGCCGATTTTTTGGCGGTTGCCCTTACTGAGCGTCGCGATTGGGGTGTCCAGTTCGGCTGCAAACCGTTGCTCGAGCGTTTTACGGTAGGGGCTCAGGCGCATGCCGTGCAGCTGTCCAAGGTAATCTAAAAGCTGTCGTCCTGTGGCTTTTGGATAGAGGGCAACATCACCGCTCAAGTAACCGATGTGCTGTTTGATTTGCACGCTGTCATCGACACTGTCGAGCCCCAGCAGTAACGCCTGACCGCTGGTTGGCTGTAGAAAATTGAGGAGTACGCGGATGGTTGTCGATTTCCCCGCTCCATTTGATCCGAGAAAGCCATAAACCTCACCGCGCTTGACTGTCAGACTAAGGTTTTTAACGGCGGCCCGTGTCGTCCCAGGGTAGCGTTTGGTGAGTTTATTTGTCTGGATACCGGTATTATCCTGCATATGGCTATCAGTATAGCTGTTTTTGCTCCATATGACAGTCTGTGAAATTTCTACCCCGTAGGAGCGCGCTGAGTGGTACAGTAGATAGGAAAGGTAATACGTATCGAGCGATGGAATTCATGAAGCGCAATCAGGTGATACTGGCACTCCTCCTGGTAGTGAGTGGGTGGTTGCTCATTAAGCTTGCATCAGTTTTTATTGTCCTGTTTATCGCGTTCCTGTTTATCGTCATGCTGCATCCGGTGGTGCACGGCTTGAAGCAACGGCGGGTTCCCACAGGTATCGCCGTGCTCATACCCATCGTGGTATTTATTGGGCTTATTGTGCTAATCGGCTTTTTTATTGTGCCCACCTTTATTAGTCAAATTAAAACCTTCGCTGACCTGGTGCCGCAGTACCTGCATGATTTAAAGCACTACAAGATTTTTGGTTCGAGCAGTAATGTTTCGCTGGATGGTAAAACGATAACCAACTTCTTGCAATCGCATACCAACTCACTGAGTACGGCGATCGTGCACGTCACGACAACTGCCATAAAGTTTGTCGTCGGCGTGGTGACGATCATCGTGGTCACGGTGTATGGCGTTGCCAACTATGACGGTATGCGCCGGACCTGGATTAGTTTTATGCCGAGTACGAGACGTGAACGGTTTACGGATATTCTGGCGCGGGTGGAGCAGAAAATAGTCACCTGGTTAGGCGCCCAAGTACTGCTCAGTACTGTCGTCGGCATCATGGTGGGGCTGGGTTCATGGGCAATTGGCTTACCGTTCCCGGCGTTGCTGGGTCTCATCTCAGCGCTCTTAGAAGTGGTGCCAACGCTTGGACCAGTGGCGGCAACGGTGCCCGGTTTTTTGCTTGGGCTGACCATCTCACTCAAGGTGGCGATCCTGGCTATTTTCTTACACCTCATCGTGCAGCAAATCGAAAATCACATCTTAGCCCCGTGGTTACTGGGACGAACCGTGCGCCTGCACCCAATTGTTATCATCTTTAGTTTACTAACAGGTGCTGTGCTCTACGGTTTGCTCGGCACATTGCTAGCGGTTCCGGTAGCCTTAGTGGTGAGCGCCGTGGTCGATAGCTACCGCAATGAAAAACTGCCGGGACGAGCCGGTAAGATCCGCCGTGAGATTCGCGGCACACCCGCCAAAGGCTAAATACTTACGTGTTAGGCGAAAAAGTCTTCATCCGAAAGCTCGGGCGGCAAGAAACCGTGTTCCGGCTTGAAGTCTGCGTGCCATGCATAGCCTTTATTGTAGCCAAGCTCCTTCATGAGTTTCGTTGGCGCATTACGCAGCGGTAACGGCACCGCAAGATCGGGGTAGTCATGGGCGGCTTGCTTGGCACGGTGCATGGCGTCGGTCGTTTCGCGGCTTTTTGGTGCTTTCGCCAGCACGGTGGCACAGTGATAGAGGTTGTACTCGGCTTCCGGCATACCAATCCGCTCGACCGCTAAGAATGTGCTGACGGCTAGGTTCAGCGCAGCAGGCGCGGCGAGGCCTATGTCTTCTGAGGCAAAAATGACCATACGGCGGGCTATAAACTTAGGGTCTTCGCCGGCTTGCAAGATACGGGCAAGATAGTACAGTGCTGCTGTGGCGTGACTGCCCCGTAAGCTTTTGATGAGGGCTGATATAAGGTTGTAATGATTTTCGCCATGTTTGTCATAGCCTGGTAGTTTGCGTTGGGCGGCCATGGTGACAAGTTCGGGTGTGATGGGTTTATTACCAGCTAGGCGTATGGCAATCTCTAGATTGCCCAGTGCCGTCCGGGCATCACCGCCGCTCAGTTCGGCGAGTAGCGCAATGCTTTTTGGCGGCAATTTCTTGGCTGAGAGCTGTTCAGCTTTCGCTGCCTGCCTGATGATGGTGGCGATGTCGTCAGTAGACAGTGGCTCGAGCACGAGTACCCGGCTGCGTGAGAGGAGCGGGGTGATTACTTCAAAACTCGGGTTTTCAGTCGTGGCGCCGATCAGTGAGATAAGACCGGTTTCAACATGCGGCAAGAACGCATCTTGCTGGGCTTTATTAAAGCGGTGGATTTCATCGACAAACAGTACGGTCTGCATGCCGAGTCGTTGGTTTTGCTCAGCATGGGCAATAACCTGCATGACATCGGCTTTGCCGACAGTAACAGCTGAAAGTTCAACAAATTCCGCACCCGTTTCTTGGGCGATAATGCGTGCTAAGGTGGTTTTGCCGCTTCCCGGTGGTCCCCAAAGGATAAGGCTCGTCGGTCGTTTACTGGCTATAAGTTCGTGCAGTATGGTGCCAGCCTCAATCAGGTGCCGTTGCCCCACAACCTCAGCTAAGGTGTGCGGACGCATGCGCTCCGCCAACGGTCTGGTATCCCGGGTGTCCATAGGTAGTAGTATAGCGGGTTTTTTACGGCTCGGTACGCACCGCGACACGGTTCAGGTAGAGCAATGTTAAGACGCCTTGTAAGCCAAAGTTTATTAAACCGAAGATGATGGTAGAGAACACACTGCCGCCACCGCCTTGGATTTGCTGCAGCGTAGTGCTGGTGGCTATGGCGACAATGATGACGATCACGAAGACAAGCAGCATGAGCTTGACGACAAACCATTGACCGCCGTGCCTGAGAAGCGCATAGCTGCGTGACAAGGTGTGTTTGATCGGTACCTGCGGTTCAAAGACGGCAACTTGCTGCACAAGTATAAAGCGCAAGGAAGTGACGATAACCCAGATGAGGTCGAGTATGACGATGCCAAATTGGACGAGGGGACTAAAGCCATTGTGGGCTATACTCAAGGGATTTGCGAAGACGGTGTAGGCAATGTAGAACACCGTAAGGACTAATGGAAGGAAGGTGATAAGATTTGCCAGACCATAGGCGAGCGCTGTACGTGGCGCCTGCTTTGCGGCTTGTGCAATCGCTTGCTTGAGGGACGGTATGGTTGAGACATCGGCTTCAGCTAACACATGCGAGGTAGCGGCGAGCAGGAAGCAGGAGGTCAATGCTTGCCAGGCGAGGAGTGCTATACCGGCAATGATCAGGACAATAATGGAGATTGCACCCGAGCCCCGGGTGATTGCAGGCAACGAAAGTAAGCCGACTAATATAAAGCCGCCAACGTAGGCGGTCATGCCAATAAGAAGCAATGAGAAGTAACGTTGCCAATGATGGCTAATCGCCGAGACCGTGTCACGGATGGCCGCGAACACCCGGTATTTTTCTGGCTGCTGGTGCTCAGGCGCGGGAGCAGGGCTCGGTTGCGCTTGTACTGGTGCTGGTGCGGGCGTCGGTGCATTTGCCTGCGCGATGGCTTGATCGATATGATCTTCTGACCAACCGTACTGTAAAAAGTGCTGCCGGATGACGTCGATTGATACACCGGCGCTTTGATGAGTGCGAATATAGGCTACCGCTTCGCGATACGGGTCTTGTTGATTTTCGCTTGTATCCATGCAGGGATCATAGCAAACTGCAGTCGAAATCTACATAGTGTTGTTCACAGTGCACCAACCGGTACTATCGCTGGTTTAGAGAGGTCTAGTATACTGTAGTGTGTGACTGAAACAATTACCCGCTCGTTCGGAGACACATCATATCCTCTCTATATTGCACGCCCCGCAGCTTCGGCGCGTGGTACCCTCATACTTATACACGAAGTATGGGGACTGACCGACCACATCCGTTCTGTGGCTGACCGGTTTGCTGACGAAGGCTATGTCGTGCTTGCCCCAGATTTACTTGCGGATACCGGCATTACCAGTGAGCTCATCGGTGATTTACAGGAAGAACTTTTTGATCCCGAACGACGTTCCACGGCACAACCGAAACTGCGGGCACTCATGGCACCGTTGCAGGCGCCGGGATTTGCCGAAACGACGCTCAATAAACTAGCGGACTGTTTTGCCTATGCGCAAACATTGCCCGAAACGACGGGTCGTATCGGCATTGTCGGCTTTTGTTTTGGCGGCTCGTATAGTTATAGCTTTGCCGAGCGCGAACCACAGCTGGCATTCGCCGTACCGTTTTACGGTCATGCCAATGCCCGTGCGGACGCATTGCGCGCAATCACGTGTCCCGTACTGGCGTTTTATGGTGAGCAAGATGAGATCCTCATGGCAGAGCTTCCAGCGCTTGAACAGGCTATGGCTGAAGCCCGCGTTGATTTTACCGCCCAGGTGTACGGCGGCTGCGGGCATGCGTTCTTTAATGATACGAATCGATTCTCGTATAACCAAGCAGCGGCAGATGACGCCTGGCAGCGAACGCTGGCATTTATCGCGGCGCACAGTGCCGACTAACCTGATACCAAAGGGTATAGTTTATGCGACCTCTTTGCTACTATTAAGGTAATGCAAACAGCACTTATTACCGGCGCATCAAGTGGTATTGGACGCGAACTCGCCTATGTGATGGCAAAAGCCGGTCACAACCTTGTATTAGTTGCCCGTAACAAGCAGGCGCTCAAAGACGTGCAGGCGGAGATAGAAAAAACGACATCTGTTTCCGTTCGTGTGGTGACTGCTGATTTATCCAAACCCGGCGCAGCCCAGGCACTGTACGAGCAAGTGAAGGCTGACGACATTGGCATACTTGTAAATAATGCGGGGGTCGGGCTGAAGGGTGATTTCTTCCACGATGATCATGATGCGACCGTCGCTATGGCACAGCTCAACATGGTGAGTCTCATGGAGCTCACCCAGCTGTTTGGACGCGATTTTATTACCCAGAACAGCGGTCGCATTTTAAACATTGCATCCGTCACGGCCTTTATTCCGGGACCTAAACAGCCGGTATACTATGCCACCAAAGCGTTTGTACGCAGCTTGTCGCGTGCGCTCGCGTATGACCTACGCCATACCAAGGTGACGGTGACTGCGCTTCACCCGGGCATTACCAAGACGGGATTTTTTAGTGCAGCGGGAGCGACTTCCGTGACATCCGGTGCATCGCCGCGGGACGTGGCCGAGCTTGGCTACCGCGCACTGATGCACGGTACAATTGAGGTAACCTACGGACTGAGTAATAAGCTGCTGACCGGGGTGTTTGCCCGCGTGTGGCCGGCACGCTGGCAGGCAGCCGTTATCGACCGGGCAGCGGACGCTTGATATGGAACATTTACTTATCTCGGCTATTAGTTCGTACGGCTATATCGCTATCTTTGTATTGATGACGCTTGAATCAGCCTGTATCCCGATTCCAAGCGAAGCGATCATGCTGTTTGGGGGCGCCCTTGCATCCGGCGCAGTGATATCAGGCGTATCGCTGCATCTTAACGTTGTCAGTGTGGCGCTTGCTGGTGCGCTTGGGAATGTGGTTGGCTCCTGGATCGCGTACGCGGTAGGTCGGACGGGCGGTCGTGCCATCGCCGAGCGTTATGGCAAATATGTGTTCATCCGACACCATGACATCGATAAAGCAGAAGCCTACTTTGCGCACCGCGGGCAAGTCGCGGTCTTTGTTGGTCGTATGCTCCCGGTAGTGCGTACCTTTATTAGTTTTCCAGCGGGCATTGCCGAAATGCCACTGGTGCGCTTTAGTCTCTTGACGCTGCTCGGCAGTTTGCCGTGGACGTTTGCACTCGCCTTTGTTGGTAAAGCGTTGGCTGCGAATTGGCAGTCGGTATCCAAATACTCGACACCTATTAGCGCGGTCGTGGCGCTTAGTTTCGTGGTCTGGGTAGGGCGCTGGTATCTTCAGCGGCGGGCAATACAAGCGACAAATAGTGACCCGTCGTCATGAGTTTCAGCTGCCGCCTTTATTGACGTACAACGAGTGCTATGACACTATAGCGCCATGAAATCTAACCTTGCATATGCACCGGTTCCGCGACCTGGTTTATACGATGCCGCAATCCATAGTGTTGTTGCGGCGACACTCCGGACCTTTGGTCCACTGCATACCACAGGCTCAGACGTGCTCGCGCAACAAGAAGGCGGCTTCATCTTGGCGCCGGCGCATCGATCACAGCTCGATATTCTGGCAATTGGAGCGATGGCACATCATGCGATTGGCGCCCAAGTGCATTTCTTAGGTAAGCAAGAGTTATGGACGAAGCCGTATATGGTCGGGACGCGCCGTGTCTTTAGTGCGCTCGGTGCCATACCGGTCGATCGCTCTAAGCCGCTCCCCAATGAGACGCGTGTGCGCATCGGCAGTATTCTTGAACGGGCTGGGGTCATCTGCATATACCCGGAAGGGCATCGTATGCGCGGTGATACATTTCCTCCCAAAAGCCTCAAAGACACGGTTGCGGTGCTGGCTGCCTCATACCAAGCGCCTATCGTTCCCGTTGGCATTACGGGCACAGAAAAAGGAAATCGTGCACCAATTGCGGTAGCGGTCGGTGAGCCGATTGATGTGGCGAGCCTTGCGCCGGAAGCGTCACAGAATTTTCGTCAAGCGGTGAGAGCTCGTAAGCTCATCATGCCACTCTTGTATGAGCGGCTCCAGGCGGCACAAGACGAGGCAGTGCGGCTGCGACAAAAACTTTTGTAACGGCTTTGGTCGTGAAGGTACGTGTTCGAACCCCCCTCTTATGCTGGTAGTACTCGAGCTTCGTTAGCTATCTCACAGCTTACTCACCCTAGGTCCTATAGGCTACAAGCAAGACGAATACATCGTTTGTAAGCTAAGGGGGCGGTATGAAGGCAGTTGTATATAAGGGTGCAAAACGTATGGTAGTTGAGGAGGTACAAGACCCTCATATCGAACAGCCAACTGATGCCATTATTAAAGTATCGAGCGCTGCTATTTGTGGTTCAGATTTACACATGTACGAAGGTCGTACGGCGGTTGAAACAGGCAAAATTTTTGGGCACGAGATTCTCGGTACGGTCCATGCCCATGGAGACGCAGTGACGCAGCTGTCCGATGGTGACCGCGTGGTATTACCGTTCAATATTGCCTGCGGTACGTGCTTTAACTGCGTGCGTGGCTATACGAACGCCTGTTTGACGCTAAACCCCGACGGCGCTGGGGCAGCCTATGGGTATGCGGCGATGGGACCGTATCAGGGCGGTCAAGCAGAGTATGTGCGCGTGCCATTTGCTGATTTTAATGCGTTGAAACTACCGGGCACACCAGGTGATGCACACGAAGACGATTTTTTGATGCTGGCGGATATAATGCCGACTGCCTACCATGCGAACGAACTGGCTGGCGTCGGTCTGGGGCGCGACGTGGTTATCTTTGGCGCTGGTCCAGTTGGGCTATTGTCCATCCTCTCGGCTCAGTTGCGCGGTGCGGCAGATATTTTTATCGTTGACCACCAACCGTCCCGTCTGAAAAAAGCCGAAGAATTGGGCGCCGTACCAATTACTATGGCTGACGGTAATCCAGTCGAGCAACTTGCTGCTATGCGAAAAAAATCTCCACTGCAGGCATCGCTTCGTCATGGAGAAGAATTACGACTTGACGGAGTACTGAGCGGGATTGATGCCATTGGCTGGCAAGCACATGATCAAGAAAACTTTGAAGAAGAAAAACACGAACAAGTGCTGGAGTGGTTAAGCGAGATTGTCCTCCCGACTGGGCAGCAGGGCATTATTGGGGTGTATGTACCAGATGATCCGGGGGAAACCGGTCCTGCGGCAAAGGGTAACTATCCAATACCATTTGGTACTATGTGGCACAAGGGTCATGCCATTGGCACAGGTCAATGCCCCGTGAAACACTACGACTGGGCACTGCGCGATTGTATTTTAGCGGACCGTGTGCATCCTGGAACCATTGTGACGAACCATATTTCAATTGAAGAAGCGCCTGAGTACTATAAACGGTTCGAACAGCGGGAAGCAGGCATCACGAAAATTGCTATCAGGTTCTGATTCGTGCGCCACATGCTACTATTGATGCATGCCTGCAATTCGTGAATCACTTATGTTTGAACCAGAAACGGCGCAGCGGATATATATACCAAACAGGCACTTTAAACTGCGCGTGTCACTTGGGTATTGCGCCCTCGACTTTAGTCGACCTCATGACACAGGTATCATGGTCACCCATCAACAGCCGGATAGGCGGTACAATACCCCACCGAGCAGTTTCGTACATTCCGATCAACTCATCAGATATGTGCCAAACTGCGGCGCTCTCATACTTGCGCATGCGTATGGAGAGGAAGACGACCAGCCGCTCTTTCCCACTTTGCCGCAGCAAGTACATATGGAGCTTCCGCGCAGTACTGAAGCAATTGCCCAGGACGTTATATTCGAGCAGTTACCGGATCAGTCGTTGTACATAACGAACAATAGCCAATCAGCCCGAATCCCTGCTGTCTATCTCTTTCGCCGCGATAACTGGATGCCTGAACGTTTTCTTCGATAGGCGATAGAATACGAGTGACTATGCAAAGCGTGCTTGCTCTATGAGCGTTGGCTATTCAACGTGGGCAATATGAAACTTTAGTACTTTGCCAAGCGTATTGACGGTGACGTCATCGCCAGGACGATGGTGCATGAGAGAGTGACCGAGTGGTGACTCAGGCGATATGCGGTTGAAGGTTGGGTCGGCTTCTGCGCTGTTCACTAACGTAAAACTTCTTGTGGTGCCATCGGTTTGGAGTTCGACCGTTGAGCCGAGCTCTACGGTATGCGTATAGCGTTTCTTTTGCAGGACTTTTGCGTGCTGTAAGGTTGACGTGACCTGGGCTTGTTTGGCTTCAAGTTGTTGCAAGTGGCTGAGCGCCATGGCGACACTGTCTTCGCCGCCCGAGGTATAAGCTTCACGCAAGGTAGTTGCGGCATGTTCAATTTGTTTTTGAAGGCTGCGCCGTGTTTGTTTCAATTGCTGCATCCCCGCGGGGGTAACAAGAAGTTTTGCGTGCATAGTTCACTCCTTATTGGTTATTTACTGCGAGTTGTTTCTTGTGTTAGGTACTATGCGACGAGGGGCGAGATATGTTTGTGATTTCTGTAACCGATCATGTGTGATTAACGGCACGAACGACACCGTTCGACTGGGTGATAGCTTCCCATACATCAAAGTTGAGTTTGCCCGGCAGGAGCTTTATAAGGGCATCAAAGTTATTGACGACGATAGTGTGTCTGTTATAGGTAATGATGCCTTTTCGTGCCATGCGTTCCAGTTCGCGGTTAACACTTTCGCGCGACGCGTTAATAGAGCTTGCCAGTACTTGCTGGGAAAGGGGAATAGCAACAATGTAGCGATTTGTTGAGCGTTGATGCTCGCCAAAGCGGCTGATGAGCAAGATTATACGGTAGGCTAATCGCTCCTGGGTGTACTTATATTCCAAATTATCTAAACGGTCACCATAAATGGTCAGTTGACGCAAACTTTGGTGGAGCATTTCTTTGGTGAGGGTAGGGTGGGTTTCGAGCAGCTCGTGCAAACTATCTTTTTGGTAGCTAAAAAGCTGGGCGGTATCCAAGGATTCATAGAATATATCCCGCACCGTATTATTAATGAGCCCGATTAAGGGAAAAATGTCGCCAGGTCCATAGAGCAGATGCACGTACTCCTCACCGCGGTCGTTAAGTGAGTAGGCTTTGACATATCCAGATTCTATATAGTAGAGACGATCGGCAGGAAAGTCACCGCGTAAGATAACATCGCTTTTGTGGTACACCATGTGAGGACCACCTTGAAAGAGCCCATACAATTCGGTGTCGATGTGCGGCGTGCTGGTATGCATGATATACCCCTTTCTGCCGTATATTCCACAGATAACACCTGCGAATATTTCAAGGCAACAGTGTATATCACAAGCGTGAAATAAATATCATTTTTTAGATGTGCGTTTTCTCACAGTTCGCTTAGGCGCTGGGCGCTTTCGGGCGTTATGGATGGTTCTGATGAAGCGGCGTTCCGCGTCGCTATCGGCGTAGCGGGCGATTGGCTCAGTGACTAACACGCTGGTTCTCGCAGCTTTGTCGATATCTTGCAAGACTTGAGGGGCAAACCGTTCTAATAGCCACTCGCGTCCAGGAGCTGTTTCACCAATTGCCGTAACGTGCCAGAGGCTATCGCCAACTTCCGTGACACTTGCTACCTGCAGCGGACTAATAACCAGCAAGGACCCTTGCGGCAAGCGTTGGTTTGCGGCTTCAATAAGCTTTTCACCGCGGGTTAGATTACTGACAAACAGTTCAATGCCGAGACTCCGGGTACCTTTAGGGGAAATGCGTACGCCGGCGATGTTTTGGTTATTCACCCAGATTATCTCACCGTTGAGACCGCGGATGCGGGTAGAGCGCAGTGAAACGCGTTCGACCACTCCTTGCATATCCATAAACGGCTCAACGCGAATATGGTCACCGACGCCGTACCACTGCTCGGCCATCATCAGGCTGCCGCTGGTAATGTCGCGCAATGCTGGGGCAAGCGTGTTCCCAAGCACCACGATAACCAGGGCACTGGCGCCAAGAATCGCCGATGGCTGATGCGAGGGATGAACAAACAACCACCAAAAGTAGAGCGCCATGATAATAAAGACGCTGCGAATGACGGCAATAGACAGTACGATCATAGTCTCGTAGCGACGTAAGCGGTTCACCGTTTGTAGCTTTTCGGCTTTGTCGGCTTTTGCGCCGATCATATTGACGACGCGGCGTAGCCCCGCCGCAATAACCCGACCCAAGAGGAGCGCTAATACGAGTGAGCCAATAAGCACCAACAGAGAGTGCCAACTTAAAAAGGTATGGACGATTTTATGAAATACATCACTCACGGTTTTGATTGCGCTATTTGTGTCAGCCAGCATGGCGTTCCTTCCATAAAAAGACGCCCGTTGCAGTAGGCGTCTTGTTGGTTCTAACGCTTCATTGTATCGTAGCACTCCCGTTGTTTCCAAGTAGCAAATAGTTGCTAGTTATGGCATACTATGTACCCAGTAGGCAGCAGCTCAGCTGCGTTATAAGGAGACGAACGACGTATGACAACAACACAGTATGAGACACAACCTCAGGCGTCTACCCGGTACCACGGCATACCGCTGTTACGGTACCTACTGAGCACGGTCGCAACCCTAGGAATTGGGTTTGGCGCCGGCTATGCCCATGATCAAACCAATACGAAGATAGACATGACACAGGTCCAACAAGAGAGTAATCAGCTGCGCGATCAGCTGGTATTCTCTTTTCCCACGTTGTCCGATCTGTACGTGGAGGGCGGTCACAGTTTCTCTTTCCAGGTGTCGGGAGCTGATCAGGCCAAAGAGTGCCATGGCTCGTTTACGTCCGATCCTACTCTCTATGTGAAGTCTGTCGGCGCTATTGTCTGCCAACCGCTGGTTGCAGGCCAATAACACTTGCTTCTACCTTTAGGTATGTCTTGGAACTTTCGCGTTGACAGGGTGCTACTCGCAGCGTATACCTAAGCTATAAACAAGGATAAGCGCGATGGATTTAACAAAACTCTATATATTAAGTTTATTAGCGGGGATGGTAGCGGCCTACGCGGTCCCGCTATTTGTAAACGGTATTTCTGGCCGTGAGCAGCGCAGCCCGTTTGGTATGCACACCGCGCTTGTGAGCGTCGTGAGCGGCTGGGTTCTCATGGTCGTATCCGTTTTACTTCTCCATTTTGCGCATCCTTGGGCCCATGCCTACCGCACGGCAGTTTTATTTGCTGTTGGGGTACTTGTCGTCGCTGCTTATCTGGCCAATTGGTCCATGTCCCGTACAAAGAAATAGCGCGTACGCATATGCACCGTGTAACCGGCATATTTTATTGAGCTGGTGTGCGGTGATTCTGTAGAATACATGCTACATGCCAGAACATGCAGAATCGATGCCAGCAACCCCGCGGGATTTATACCGGTATAACCTGCCGTACGCGTGGGGGTCACTGAAGCTGACGCCAACAGCGGTAGAGGATTATGAGTTGATACCGCTCGATGTGCCGACAACCGTACCTCCCACTGACACACACCCATTTCAGACGGATGTCGTAGTCGTGGGCTCACGCGTGGCGCGCATGCTTGAACCGGAACCGTCTGGGCGTCCTGCGCTGTACGGAGCCTATAGCCGGCTTGCTTATAAACCGGGTACTGCCCGCATTATTGTTGGCTTTCATGAACCGGTAGCACCACTGTCTCAACTTATTTTGCACTGTCAGAGCATAGAGATCGGCAGATCAGCCGAAGAGATTGCTCAAGAAATGGATGGAGATTTAGGCATACCAATAGGGGAAAGCATACGTAACGGGCTGCCGGAACAACTCGGCACCGCGTTATCGCAGACCGTGGCGCGGCGTGTGCTTGAAGCGCATACCCTACACGCCGAGTATCTCTCGCAGCAAACGTGGCGGGGCCGGGTGCGCGATGCTGGTCTCATAGTAGTTGCCGGCGTTGGTCTGGTATTCGGGGCGCGCAAGGCGCGCCGTGAAACGGCATATAGCAGCGGTATCGTTGCCGCAACCATTGGCGCCTACGCCTACCGTGCGGCTCGACTGCGCCAAGCCAGGTCTATAACACCCCTGCCACCGCCTGAGTGGTCAGGCGCCGCGGACCGCATTCGGTCTGATATTGCGCACACCTTTTCCCGCACGGACTTTGCAAACCGCTTTCGTGCACTGTTTGGTCCGGAATCGCAGTAATAGGACGTTAGACGAGTGGAATATTGCGTTCCGGTTTGACGTAGCGGGTTGGCGGCGCGGCTACTAAACGTGCGGTATCGATTTCAATGTCATGGACATCAGCAGCGCTTCTGAGCATACTTGCCATAGCGTCAACATACGATAGATCACCGACCGATACACCACTGACCGGTAAGTATTTGTTGGCAACGTGTGCATCACTGATACCGATGCATACCAGGTTACGGTCAGGCGAGTACTGTTCTAAGTCTTCTGTCGGCTCTAGCAGTTGCAACTCAACCAGGTTCGCCAGTGGTCCAATGCTGTACTGAAATACATTGTAGAGATCGAGCAGGTGGGGCTGGGCTGCAAGAGCCTCATCGGTGAGCTGAGCAAGCGGTTGTTTGCGGACAACTACGAATTCGGGGACTTCTGTCATGCCGATCGCCTGCCGCAACACACGGGCCAGCATACCGCATTCGGTGAGCTCTTCGTGCTGCTTAAGGCGGAGTTCCTGGAGGTTTCGGAGGCGTTCGGCTCTTTTTTGGGTGCCTATTTTTGCTATTTCGCTTGTTCCCATGTGCCCAAAAATATAGCGTATGCGGGGCGGCTATGCAAGTGATTGCGCGCGGAATGCTAAGGTGTGCTAGGCTAATAAAAATGGCGCTTGAAAACCACGAGGAATATACACATCCGGCATCCCCTGATGACATAGGGCACTTGGCTGTTTCACTTGCGGTTACGGTGCACACTAACGTTGATGCCTGTGCTATGCGTATACCAAACGATTCCCGAAAACCACTTGATGTCATATTGGCGGGTACAATCGATGCTGGCTATGAGCAAACCGAAGTTGTCGTTGCGCAGCGTGCGGCAATACCGATGGTTTCTTTCACGGAACCTGATGATATGGATATGAGGTACGTGGTGCAGTATCGTTCTTCGTCGGAGCGCATGGCGTGCCTAATTAGCAAAGACTACGCGCAGTTTATTAAACAAGGTATGCCCCGCATGTCAATCGGCAGCGTCCTCTTTTTGCTCGACGAATTCAGACCCGGCATTATTCGGTGGTGCCCCGTTGTGTCAGCGTTGGAAGCGCGGGCTGGCGATCCGTATCGAGACGTTGCGGCGCATTAATCGGTGTAACGTACAAGCGGTAATGATGATAGGCTTATGGTATGAAACCGAAGCGGCGTGTACAGATATTTGTAGATCGCTACCCGTTTCTCGGACCAGTAGTTTGGATACTCAGCGTACAGTACTTTATCGCGCAAGTAGTTGTCGCTGCTGCCTGGCCGAACGGGTATAGCTGGCAGCGTAATTTCATTAGCGATCTCGGAAGTACGATCTGTGGTCAGTATAGCGGACGCGCCGTATGTTCACCCGATCACACCCTTATGAATAGCTCATTTATCCTGCTAGGCGTAACCATGGCCCTCGGCTCGCTGCTCATCTACCAAGAATTTCGTGCGCACCGTGCATCGCGTCTTGGATTTGGTCTCATGGCACTGGGCGGCGTGGGCAGTACCTTGGTCGGTTTGTTTCCGGAAAACGTGGTCCCGGCACTGCACGCTACCGGAGCGGTACTGGCGCTCTTAATTGGCAACATAAGCTTGGTGGTACTGGCGTTTGCGTTGAAGCGGGTACCCCTCGTTTTACGTTGCTATACGGCTGTATCTGGGGTATTTAGTATCATGATGTTTATTCTCTTTACGCTCAATATACGTTTTGGATTAGGGCAGGGTACGCTTGAGCGGCTGGTGTCATATCCGCAAACGATATGGCTGATTGGCTTTGGTCTCTATATGATGCGTAGTCATGGTATGAGTCGCGAAACAGCTAGCAGAACTTTATAGTGTGCTAGCATAAGGCTATGGCAAGCGAGAGACCGCATCATTTTCAAGAGCAAGCGAGTAGTAAAGATATTATGAAATTGAAGTATATGCTCACGTCGACTGTACAAGCCAATGCAGCAAAGTGTGCTATCCGCGCTTCTGACGATGTGCATGATCCGACTGATGTCATTATTGCCGGCACGGCCACGACTCATCTTGGGCGTAAAGTCGTTGTTATTAGTCAGCGGGCTGATCTCATGCATAGCGTTTCTGATGGTGCGTCTGACAATGACATGTCCTACGTCATGCAGGTAGAAAATGATACTAGCATCGTGTCCTGCCTAGTGCATGGTGATAGCGCTCAGCATGTTCATGATGGGTTACCTGCGTTGACACGCGTTGGTTCTGACTTTTTTTGGCAGTATTTACGTCCCTCATTTGTACGGTGGAGCGTTACATTAGCGGCACAAAGAGCGGCAGACGGTGACCCATTTGCGCTCGTAACGTACTTTGAATCCGAAGCAGAATAAATGCAGGAGCATACAGGCAGGTATGATTGAGATACATATCGATAATTGCACCAAAGATCCTAATACCTGTCCGGAAGTTGCACAGATTGTTGCTCTTGATAGTTTTTCGGTATCCATGTACAACTCCATTTGCTGACTTGCTCGGATGACGAGCTGCTGGCGGCTACGCGCATCTAATAAGCTGAAAGTCAGTGATCTCTAGTTTTTTTTGTGCGGTTTAAACAGCACCTTCATAGATTATTTACCGCACATAACCTATACTACAGGTACAATACATAAACATTATTGGATAGGGTGACTGCGCGCATGGGGAACGACTCCCAATACAACTCTTTGTATGCTTTTAAGAGCATATTAGAAAATCCATATGCAACGGTAAACCCTGCGCGAATTTCATCTAATCGCATTAATAACGTTGGGGATGCCCTCGAAGTTTACATAAAAGATGCATATTGCGGAGTGCTCGGCTCTCAATTGTCCCAAGATGAAAAAGAATTAACTGTCTATCCTGCTGCCTTTTCCTGGCTTGGAAATTCTGGAAATCCACCCGACTGTTTATTAAGAAACGGAGACGGTATTGAGGTCAAGAAGATTCAGTCCATGAACGCTGATATTGCCTTAAATAGTTCATTTCCAAAAAGTAAATTGCATGTTGATGATTCACGTGTCGCGACAGGTGCAAAAGCGTCAGAGGAATGGATCGAGAGAGACATAGTATACGCCATTGGCACGGTCATTGATGATGAACTGCGACGTCTTTGGCTTATTTATGGTGATTGCTACGCCGCTTCAAGAGATACATACGAGAAGCTATTCACGGTAATTAGTGACGGCGTTAAAACTATTCCTGACGTAGAATTTTGTGAAACGAACGAACTAGCTAAAGTGAAAAAGGTTGATCCTCTGGGAATCACCGAAATGAGAGTTCGGGGAATGTGGCATATTCAAAACCCATCGAGGCTGTATGCCCACCTCACTACCGTAACGCCGCACAGGCAATACTATGTATTAATGCGCGAAGACAAGTACCAAAGTTTTCCTGAGTACCAACGAAATGAACTTGAGGAATTGAATCTTGACGGGTATGAAAATAGTATTATAGAAATACGGGATCCAGACAATCCAGCACACGTAATAAAGGCACGGTTTATAAAATATGAAATTTGATGTTGCATCATTCTTTTCGGGCGCCGGCGGACTCGATACCGGTTTTCACAAAGCGGGTTTCACAATAATTTGGGCGAATGAGTACGATAAAACTATTACCCCTACTTTGAGAAAAAATTTTCCTGAGACGATTGTCGATGATAGGAGTCTTTTTGATGTGCCTTCCTCTGATGTGCCTGACGCAGTTGGCATTGTCGGCGGTCCTCCCTGCCAGAGCTGGAGTCTTGCGGGCGCCGGTCGTGGTCTGAACGACCAGAGGGGACAAGTATTCTTAGAGTACATCCGAGTTATACGGGATAAGAAACCATTGTTTTTCTTGGCGGAAAATGTCTCAGGCATGCTCTCGTCTCGGCACAGTGAATCACTTAAGTTAATTATTGATGAATTTGATAAGCTTGGATATTACTTCACGTTTAAACTTATGAATGTCAAAGATTACGGTGTACCAGAGGACAGGAAGCGGGTAATTTTTGTCGGCTATGACAAAAAACTGGGTAAAGCGTTTACGTTCCCTGAGCCGCTTCCAGAATCGGAACATAAGACACTGAGAGATGCAATCTGGGATTTGAAAGATACTGCCGTCGCCGCCTTAGATAAGAACAAAACGAACGGGACAGGTTTAAAGATATCAAATCATGAATATATGAATGGTGGATTCTCGACTATGTACATGTCCCGTAACCGTGTGAGAAGTTGGGATGAGCCGTCATTCACTATTCAGGCAGGCGGCAGGCATGCCCCGATTCATCCGCAAGCCCCCAAGATGATTAAGGTGGGCATAGACAAACAAGAGTTCGTGAAGGGCAAGGAACATCTGTATCGACGCCTTAGTGTCCGGGAAGTTGCGAGAATCCAAACGTTTCCCGATGATTTCGAATTTGTATACAACGACGTAGCTGATGGATATAAAATGATTGGCAATGCCGTGCCCGTAAAGTTCGCGGAAGAAATTGCTAAGAAAATAAAGCATGATTTAGATGATTACTATTCAAGCAAGGCGGCAGTTAAGAATACATACAAAAAGAAAAACAGTAAGCAAGAGGTTTTGCTCCATAGTTAGCAGCTGAGGGTTTCTGGCAAGAAAAGTGAACCGAGGGGATGAACCATCAAAATAAGCTATAGTGTTCAATAATTGACTTTGCGTGTATTAATGATGCGGTTATTATTTACATAAATACGTGTAAAGCTTAGCCGGAGGACCAATGACCGCACCGCACGCCTCGTCAGCATTTGTCAGTGTATTTGGTAGCAGTCATATTTCGGTTGTTATTAATGTAGTCCTTATTGGTGTCCTTGCATACCTAGTGTGGCGTTTTGTGCTTGTGCCGGCTTTTGAAATTGCATCAAGCCTTACAGCTGCACTCACGCCGGTTTCGTTAGCGGCGCTTGAGATAACGCCCCCGCGAACTACTCACACCGATCCACTGAATACCCAGAGCTTATTGGCAGTATTGCAGCAGCACCTAGAAGATCATCAGGTTATGTCACTTGAGATCGTCGGTACCAAGAAAACGGGTATACGTTACCGGGTTGTTGCTGATGAGCGTTTACTGCCGAGCATCCAAAAGCACTTTGCTTCATATATGCCGGAACTGAAGTTCAAGGAGGTAGGACGCACCTCTCCGCCTGCTCATGCTCGTCTGATTACTATCCGGCAAGGACGGCATTACGCGCTGCCGCTCAAGCCGCATGCTGATCTCGCCAAGTCCGATCCAATCGACTTTATTGCCGGCGCCATGACGCAGCTGCAGGCGAATGAGGAAATTATCTTTCAGCTTGTTGTGCGGCGCTATGAGTCTCAGCAAGCGTCACGGCTATATCGTCGGCTGTCACGTCATGGTCGCGTGGCACTTGGCAATAGTTCTGGCTTTACGGCAGTCTCGTACTGGTGGGTATGGCTCCCAGCACTCGTTGTCGGTTTACTACTGCATAGCTGGCAGCTCGGCGTGTTACTTGTTAGTATTCTCTTGCTCGTGCGCACGATGCACGAACGGGGTGATGTACAGCTGACAAATTTTGAAGAACAGCTCTATGCAGATATCGCCGGCAAGCTAGAGCAACCTTTGTTTCAAACGGCACCGCGTCTCAGTATTACCTCGCCGGATCGTACAGGTGCGCTTGTTAATGAATGTATGTCAGCATTAAAGCCACTTAACACGGCACACTACCAGTATCTGAAAGTGCAGCGACCGTTCGTTGGTCGGGTGTTTCCCGCATATGCTAAGAAACTGTTTGCCGATCGCTTACTGCCGGTGTTGCCCGGTACTGCAGCGGTGCTGAGTGCTGAAGAACTTTCCATGCTATTCCACTTCCCGCACGGTACGATTGTGACGGCCGGTATGGCGCGTTCACATAGTCGGACCTTGCCGGCGCCCGTGCATCTGCATAATGATCCGAAACTTGATGTTGTGATTGGAATTAATAAGCACCATGGTATTGAAACGCCGATTGGGTTAACGGCATCTGAGCGGGAACGGCATATGTTTATTGTCGGTGGAACTGGCAGCGGGAAAACGACCATGCTCAAATACCAAATCGTGCAGGATATACGAAACGGAAAGGGCGTCGCCGTCATTGATCCGCACGGCGATTTAGCAGAGGAGCTGCTGCAGTACGTACCGGCTGAGCGCCAGGAAGACCTTATCTACTTTGATCCAACTGACCTCGAGCACCCATTTGGGGTTAATTTGCTAGAGATACCGCAGGGGTTATCCGGCACTGATCTGCTGCGCGAAAAGGATCGCGTGACAGAAGCAATTGTGTCAGTTATGCGCAAGCTGTTTTCGGATGATGATTCAGGCGGTCACCGGGTTGAATACGTGCTCCGTAATACTGTACAAACAGCACTGACGCTTGAGTCGCCAACACTGTTTACTATTTTTCGGCTGCTCAATGATAACAAGTTCGCAAACAGTGTGGTAAGAAAGTTAGAAGATAAAGATCTGAAGTTGTTTTGGAAGGATGAGCTAGGTAAGGCGGGCAGTATGCAAAAGGTCAAAATGGCGGCCGGCATTACCGCTAAAATCGGTCGTTTCCTATTTTCTGCCAGCGCTCGGGCGGTATTAGGGCAGGAGCATTCGACTATCGACTTCAGCGAGGTATTGGACGGCAAAATCCTGATCTGCAATTTCTCGAAAGGAAAATTGGGGGAAGATACTTCGACGTTGTTTGGGACGACAATATTAGCAAAGCTACAGCTGGCGTCGCTAAAGCGGGCAGAGCAAAAGCTCGCGGTGCGCCTGCCGTTTTATCTGTATGTCGACGAATTCCAGAATTTTGCGACTCTGCCCTTTACCCAAATGCTGAGCGAGGCCAGAAAGTACAAGTTATATGTGACAATGGCCGAGCAGAGCACTCAACAACAGGATAACCAAAAGCTCGTCGACGTTATATTAGCGAATACCGGCACGGTCGTTGTGTTCCGGACGGGGAGTCCAAAGGATGAACAGCTATTACTACCGTTGTTCACGCCGTATCTCGAGCGGGGAGACATTGCTAATCTACCTGCGTATACCTTTTATTGCCGTATCGCGGGGTTAGACGCTTACGAGCCCATGAGTGGAGAGACGATAGTATTCTCGAGTGAATCCAATACTACTTAGGACGGTATACGGATGCACTCTACTCGTTTTCTTGCTTCACGCGAGAGGCTTTATTGAGCAGGTCAAGTAAATCTTCAGCGGCACTTAAGGCTAAGGAGCTCGGCGGTCGATTTTTTGGCAGCTCAATGGTTTGCAGCGGTATCATTGGTTGGTCTTCCATGCCTTCAGGGGTAGCTGCGACGCGTAGGCTATACGTCTGCTGCGCATCTGATTCAATAGCGATTTCGTAGTGACCGGTAGTCAGGATGCCGCGGTATGGTATTGCCGTGTGTTTCCCTAAAAGTGTTTTGCCGCAATAGCGACGTAGTCGTTCACTGATCAACAACTTTTCGTACGATTCAGATGTTTTTCCAAGCGCGTCAACCATTGTTTCATCGAGTGAAATGAGATTTGCCAGGTTGCTTGCATCAGTATATTTGGTGTTTATCTCTGTATATTGGTCTACGATCATTTTAATATATGCCAATGCTATGTAATCAATTTTTTTGGGTATGTAATACTCTTGATCAGATAGTATTGACCGGAACGTGCTTTCAAAAACTTTTTTTAAACTTTGTATATGGTGGCTCTTAAGCCTTCCATGCTCAGCAAATTCTCTGGCGCATTGCACGACAGTGTTATCTTCAATAAGCTGAAGGTCGGCAGCAGCTAAAATCATAGCAGCTCGTTTAGATCGTGTTGTAGATGAATATGCATCAGGATCATCTAAATCGCAGAAGCGTTCATAAAACGTGCTCTTAGGATCTATTATTGGCAACGATACCGTCTGTGGTTTTACTAAACTATAAATTGATGCGATGATATCTGCTCGTGAAGCAGTTTCATCTTTTGGTGTCACGATCAAGGACTCATCGTCAATTTCTGAGCCAATCTGTACATAGTCGCAGTGCATATTAGAACTGCGGCGCCCAAGGCGGGCAATACGAAATGCTATATCGTCTCGTGTAACGGCAAACAAATATGTTGATTGATTTTCGGTATCGGTGTCAAAACGTGCGAGTGCCATACGTACTATATAGCCGCTCGGAAGCACGATCGGCTCACTGACATTTGCTGCATGCATAGGAGACTGGTATGGCGCTTCCGACATGATGGTGAGATTAGTTGCACGCCCCTCATTTGCGAGTCGTTCAATCGCAATCTTACGTGCTCCTGCTGCGAGCCAGCTGCACTCACTTAAGTGCTCACTCATACCAAGTGCCAGTAACGCATTTTGATACGGTTCATCAACGTTACTTACACTCGGCGGTGGGCCGAGCTCAGTACGCGGCGTTAGATCAGACATAGAAAAATACTATAGCACAAATACTAGAATAATCAATTGCTAGGTGTATGCGTATGTGGGGGGAGCTGTTCCGTGAGCACTCCGAGATAGTCATACAGTTTACGGGCAATGCCGCCAACTTCTCGAACGGTTTGTGGCGCCAGTGATGATACTCGACCAGAGGCATCGCGATCAATATGCAGTAGCATGCCTAGCGTCGGCACGTGGTTTTGCTTTAAATCTTGTAAAGCTTCAGTAGAGAGGGGCAGCGTTCCGACACTCGTACTTGCCACCACTCCAGTATGACCATACGGTGACGACACTGCTCCTAGTAATTCTCCATACACCTGGTAGTGTTGGTAATGGCGAAGCGCACGGGTCACGCCGGCGCGCACATCTTCAGCCACGTGCGGAGGTAAGGGACCACCTAAGTCGTCGCTTACAAAGTTGCGAAAATCAGAGGGCATGCGTGGAGGTTGGGCTGACTGATAAGCAGGTGGTGTAAGCAGTGCTTTCAGGCGCGGTGACCTGGTGCGTAGATATAGTTCCTGTTTTGTTGTATCGGCAAGCCGTAATTCCGCAATTGTTATCGGCGCCGGCATTAGTTCGCGGCGATAGGTGAGACCAAATATACGTGCCACGCTGTGCGTCGGAAACGTGCTGAGGAGCCGCAGGCTATTGTAGCCAAAATTTGGGTGTCTGAGTTTTGAGAGGGTAGTCGTTTCAAGCTTCGTGACATCGTGACTGGTCATACCAAGGAGGTGCGCGGTGTCGTTGACGCTGGTAGGGTGCCAGGAATCTATCCCGTATCGTAGGTGTACTATGCGCTGTTCACGCGGCGTTAGACAACCGAGTACGCCCCGTACCGTCGTCATCAGCTGATCTTCATCGGCTGCGGGTACGGTGCCTTGTACCTCACCAAGTACCTGACCAATTAACCGTGCCGCCGGTGTCATAGATAAGTGCTGTTCAAGGTGCCAAGTATCCCAATGTAGTTTTTTGGCGATTCGACGTTGTACCTGCTGTGGTAGCCGTGCCATGGTGTCATGCGGCAGGTTAAATACCGCTTCAATCGTCGGTGTTTCGACGTAGGGTGCGAGTACAGCATTCGTTTGCGCGCCGAGAGATAGCGGCTGTGACAGACACTGCGCGGGACGTTGTCTGCCTTCTAATGATTCGGGGAAGAACGCATGCCCCAGGGACCCCTCAGCATAGTTTGTGCGACTCAGGGTTACCAGTGTTTGTTGATCAGGGCTACATTCAGGGGAACTCATACGCGACTATTAAATACTAGTTCGGCGTGCGGCTCAAGACGATTATTTCGCAGTAGTGCGAGATTCTTGTGCGCTGACTATTTGTTCAAGGTCCCACAGCTTGTAGAATAGGTGATCAATATAGCCCTGCGGGTAGTCGGCAAATCCCAGGCGCACCCGCATGGCATGATCTGCGGTACGGCAGGCTTGAAGATACTCGAGTGTTGCAGTGAGCGCTTCGGTATCAACGAGACCTTCTTTGGCGCGAAGCAGCGACTGAAAGGTTCGGCGCACAATATTGTCGCGGGGTAAGGTGACGATGTGCCGATACAACCGTTGTTCATTTGCCTGGTTAAGCGTTATCTTGGATATTTCAACCAGGCTCCGGAGCAACTCGCCGGCACGTTCTTCAATGGTTTTTGGCTGGGCAGACTCGTCGTGTGTGGCTTCTCTTCTGCGTGCTTTGTAGTGCAGCTGTGGAGTTTCGGGGGAGTGTCTGGATACCTTGCGCTCCGTAGCGGGCGGAGTGTGCGCTTCTTTATCGCGGCGCCCGGGCATAGCAGGTGTGGCATCAAGAATATATTGACGATTACCGTGCACAAACACGGTTTGCATGTGTCCGAGAGCGGATATGACAACCTCATGTTCGGCTATGGCATTACCAGAAATAGTGGCAACAGATTGCTCGCCAAAAATCTCTGCCAGGGAATGCTTTAGAAACTGTGTAGCGCCGGTGCATTGCACAAAGAGACGGTCGTCACGAACCAGCGGGGCAAACGAATGAAGTGAGGAAATGCGTGTATCTGGTTCCTCAAGGGGATTATCGGAGCGATCGAATGTCTGATTGGTTTCTGCAGGCAGATGATAGACGGCATGAGATTGCACGGCGCGGGTCAGGTCGTCGACCGTTATGCCAGGTTGTGCGTGTATGGCGTCCGCAAGTGCAGTGAGCCCAATCTGGCGATATGATTGGGTGAGCTGCGATTGCTGTTCCGCACTCAGGCGTACTTCGCAGGGAGCATAGGGGTCGCCTTCTGGATTGACGGCATAGCCGTAGGTATTGGTATTGCGATCCAGCCGTGAAAGGGTATAGCCTGGAATAAATGGTGCCTGTTTGTATGACTGCTGCGATGTCATGCGGATGATCAGATCTTCAGGCGTGCCTGGTGGCATTTCATGGTCAGCCCGGGTGATAACGCGGTTTTGTAGTATTCGCAGGGGTACCCGGTAGTTATGTGGACCATAGGCAAGGACCTGCCCAATAGCTTTACGTGATTGCCGCCGTTGTTCGCGGGCTGCAATGAGGTGTGCGGAGGTATCGACGCTGCCCGGCCATGAGTCGTGATAGTCATCATAGTGAGTGCGTGAGGTTTCAAAAGGAACATGGCTTGGGGCATGCCCGAGCATGTACGTGTCATAGCTTGTCTCGCGCAGAGGGTAGATGCCTCGTGTATCGATGAGGTACTCTGTCATTACCTGACTAATCTCTTTCGCACCGTCGTCGAGTATAGTAGCAAGCGAAGAACCTAAAGAAAGATCAAAGATGTCGTGTATGGCATATACCAGAAACATCGACATCGTTTCATGCAGTTCCGGCGCACCGGTAAAGTGCGTATCAAGCAATGTTTCCGCTACTCGCTCGGCCACTTCATAGAGCATTACCGAATCTGTGCCGGTTTCATCATATAAGACGTATGTTCCGTGGGTGGACCCAATTTTTCCAAGTCGCTTTGAGCGCCCCAAGCCACTATCCTCACAATTCGCTATAAACGCTTCTTCTAAATAGGGCCACAAGTATGTACGAGCGCGTAGTACGCCCGTCTGCTCGTTTTGTGCAAAGGTAACAGTCGGATGCTGTTCATCATCAAGACGGTGTTTGGCGCGGCGTAATTCTGTGTCTATGTGGCTACCAGTCTGTATTGGTGTATCGTCGGTATAGCCATGGCGTATGCGCAGACTCTGCTCAATTTGGGTTTCGCGTATCAACCGCCAATAGGGCGTTAATGGCACGTGGCGCTGTTGCAGTGAGGGTGCATCAAATGATGCAAGGAATTGGTATACGTCACTTGTGAGCACACAGTCTCTCAGGAGAGAACGTATACCTGGTTTTCGGGCGGTGAGCTCGTCATAATGTGATTGTAGACTGTGTTCAATTCCGGCATGTTCCAGCAGCTTGGGAAGGGCGGTATTAGCACTCCCCTGGAGGTAAGGAATTGTGCTATTAAGGTCAATATAGTATTTGCCGTATTCGTAATACACGGCTAACTCTTTAGGGAGCGGATCACCCGGTCTGCCAAAATACCTCCAGTCACATACACTTAAGTACGCTTCAAGTGCCTGTTGGTGATCAGGATTAACAAGAGTCGCCATAACGTGTTGACCCGTTTCCAAAAGCTTTGGACGACACTCTGCGACGACTGCGTCACTTACGGTCAGCAGCTCTTGTAATTCGGCAACATAATCACGGCGCTCGGCGTGTTCCGCAGCAGCGGCAACCGCTTCAGGCATTACAGGTGGCAACTCCGACATAAAAATATATAATACAACAATATGAATATATTAGCTATATGTTCGGGGTGTGAATCCGGTACGTGTTCGCTGTTGCGGCAAGTACGTTATATGGCAGTAACGTTGCTGCAATACTAAGATCGACATGCAGTCGTGAGGTAATTGCATGCAGTGCATAACGGTAATGCAGCATACTAGGGAACAGCAATACGAGAAATACTACTAATGACGTGTATCGTAATGTCAGACTCATCCAAATAGGCTTCGTCCATACGCGCATCTATGTACGTGCGTAGATTCGTGCGCTCAACGGATGAGCTAGTGCGCACAAGGTTGACGGTCGGATACGAGACCCAATCCCACTCCCCATCATCAAAGTGCCGTATATAGCGACGAATACGTTTCTTGACGAGAAACAGCGGCTGATCGTCAGTGATGTCAACAAAAAACGGCGTGCCCTCATTGGGGGTTATGATCAGGTCAGGCGGGGGCGTAACGATATTATCACGATCTGTTCGTTCAAAAGCCAGCTGTATAGCGGCATTTGGTGCAAGTTTGGTATGTACTGCATTATATGCCGCGTGCAGTGCTACTTGATGCTCTATAAATTCGTTCGATCGGCTTTTATCCCGAATACGGTTTTTCCATATATGTGTAGGTATTCCAGATTCCGATAAAGTTCGTAACATGTTGATTGTCTGCTCGGTGAGATAGTACTTTGCGTGCTTATGTGTTAAGTGGTAACTCGAATCGTAGTGTTTTCCGAGATAGCCCTGTCTATACAATTTCTCCAAGGTAGTAAAGGCAGTACTACGGTCAATATGTTGTGTATCAGCGAGATTACGTGCCGTGACAAAGCGAAAGCGGAAGACAATCTGCAGCGTGTTGATTTGATTATCCGTAAGTTTCCGTGACATCTACTACGTAGTAGTATAAAGAGAAGGTCAAAAATAGCATACAAAACAGAGAGAGAAAAAATAAAACTATCAACTTTCGAAAGTAGATAGTTTTAAAGCGCAATGGATTGGTTGTTCGTTGCAGTACCTTGTGTACGCATGTATTAGTGCTACACTCAAAACAACAATTAATGGTTGAGGCTTTTGTATGTCTGACAGCGCAGAAACATCCACATCATTAACCCGAATGGATACCCGCCCATACATGACGTGTATTTAAGATGTTTCCACCTACTTTCAAGAGGGCAACGGCAGCTTTGAGGGCTATGTGCCAGTAACCATTGTAGAGCGAGACAAATTTCTGCCTTTTAAAGAAGAACGTACCGCAGAACTTGTAGAAGATTTTAAGGTAACCAGAGACCGGGATGGCTGGGGTAACGGACAAGATAACCCGTTGCTAGCCGCTATGATTACTGGCGAAGCTGCACCATCACTTGAAGTTTATGATGGCTTGCATAGGCAGGTCGCAAATGAATTGTTTCAATCGCGATACGGTATTGAAGTTGACCGACCCGCCACTGTACTGCAAGCAATTGGTCATACAGCCGTTCACTTTGTGACCGTAAAGCCGATGACACGGGCAGAGATGCTAGACAAGCGACTAACTAATACCCGTAATCATCCGGAACTGCGGTTTGATCGCGGCGGTTTGTGGTCGGCACAGCTTTGGTATCTAGATGATATATCGTCACTGGCCCCCCACATTACTGCACGCCAAGCCTTTGGTCTGGCAGAACGGAAAGATGCTGGCTTAATGGGTGTCGGCAGGCAACTCGGCTTAGATCCTGAAGTCACCGAAAAAATTGTGGTGTGGGCGCAGGCGCGCGCCGAAGCATGGAGCGTCGATCCTTCCACGATTAGTAAATGGATTCAACGCACCGAAGCGACCACGCCTGAAATTGTAGCAATGGTGAGAAATGTAGGTAAAGGTAATGTTGCGCATAGCGTAGTAACCGAACAAATGCTGCAAAGCCTCGCAACTTTTATGGGCGAAGAAGCATACAAGCCAGTACATGGTTTGATAGTTAAATTTGCGTTAACCCACGATTTAAATAGGAACCAGTTTTCGAATTTAGTGTCTACTATAGCTCGGTCGGAAACGTTTGACCCTACTGATACAGTGCAAGTGGGCAACTTTTTAGACAAAGTACGTATTGATGAGCTTGACGCGACAACATTTGCGCGCAGCGAACGCCGAATAAGACGCCGTACTGACATTTATAAATCAGGGGGGCAGGCCATCCAATCGTTGAGTGATGCACTCGAACGCGTTGCAGAAAGTCTTGATGTTCGTCACGAACGGACTAACTTTGTGCCTGATGTTGATCAAAAGCGAGCAGCTATTGAAGCGGCCGAGCGGCTGGAACGAGAAGCCGAAAAGGCATTGAAATTGGCGGAACGAGCTCGTGCTAGTGTCCAGGGCACTGCAACGCAACAGAGAAAAATAATCAGCAATTCAGACTTTAACCCAGCTGATTTTAGCGGCAAATTGTCTGAGGCTGAAATCGAGGTCCTAGAGCTTTCCGCACAAGGTCTAACAATCGCAGAAATTGCTATGCAGCTATGCTATTCCGAGAGCTCCATAAAGGCGCGTTTAACGTACGTGTATGACAAGCTTGGCGCTGCCGACAAAACTGTTGCCGTTCTGCGGTCCATACAACTTGGAGTCCTGCATATCCCTAATCTTTCTCCTAATGTTGCCATTGCTGCAAAGACTGCACCCTCTTCCAAAGAGTCTGCAACAACTTCCGAAGACAAAAGTATTGACACATTTGCTGCTCAATTAAAGAATCTGGCTAATACCCAGCGCCTTTGTCTCAGTACGCAAGAAATACGCGAACTCGTCGGTACATTTATGGAGTATGTTGAATTACGTAGGAAAATTACTGCACTCGAACCACTTCTGAAGTCGATAGTAGAGCGGACTCAGCACGCTTCTAATTCCTAGATGCAGTGTATAAGGGAACAGCTGGCTATCATATTGCATGGGGAAAACTCAATAATGTGCAAAGCTAATAGCGCTGAAAAGCTAATGTAAAGTAGTCCAGCGCAAATTTACGAGTGATTTCGTAGATTGTTCAAAGTTTAATATGAAACACTCATATTGTTGTTATTTGCGGTCTACTGTAAAGCGCTTGCTACGTACATCGTGGTGCGGCTTCCAAGTGGGCTTAACTGCATCCCAGCCTCAGTTGAGGCAACGTGTACCGTGTCGCTGCAACCAGCCACCCACTGATCATGCGTTTCAATCAGCAGAATACCAGTCTTTTGCAATAGTTCACCAATTGTAGGGGAGTCAAAGAAATATCGCTCGGCACCTTCAATATCAACTTTTAAAATACCAATATCTTGACCGTCGACAACGTTCACCACGTCCTGGGGAGTGAACGTATCAACATCCACTACCTCGTTACCGTCTGCTGCCGGTAAAAAGCCGCTTAGCATTTTATCGTGCGTATTGGCACCGAACGGCACACGACGTACCTTACCTTTATTTGGGCTCACTGCTGCCTTATGTGTCGCAATTTGGCCCGCGTAGGCTGAGGCATTAGCTTTTAGCAATTCATAGTTGTCCATGAGTGGTTCTATTGCTACTACGGGCGAGTGACGATAGGTGCTCGCAAAATACGCTGCAGTATTGCCAATGTATGCACCGAGGTCAACAATTGGCTTTTTATGTACCGAATTCATAAGCTGATCAGGGATGGCATAATCTTTGTTTCGGCACACTTCTATAAAACCCCACATGTCGCTGTAGGTGCGGCGCAGCGATAAGGGATGATCCAGTAAGGGATTGGTAACGGTTAATGTGGGAGCGTTGGTTTCATCAAAAATTTTGCCATAGAGGCCATGCAGGGCATTGGCCGCCCCAAACTCATGCTGGAGCGCTCGTAGCTGTTTTAAGCGGTAGTCAACTCGGGATGCTTTATGGGCAAGCGTTTCAATCATTAGTGAATTGTAAAATAAAAAGTACTATTTGTCTATTTCACACAGGGCACAGCTATATCTGTTAGCTATCGGTCGTCCACAATTAAGATTGCTATACTAAGGCGTATGACGAAACAGCCTTATAACCCGCTGAATCTTACCAAGCAGCAATTGCGTCGAAACCGAATGATTGGCGTGGGTTTGATCATATTGTTCATGACGGCAGTCATATATAACCAGCCGTGGTACCTGCTTTCCGTGATCAGCATATATTTTATTGTATGGATGACCGTTGCGTTCTTTGCGTGGCGCCGTACAAGATTGAGCAAGTATCTGCTGGGTATGGGAAATGGGATTGTATTATTTGGACTTATATATACGATCGCATATGTAGAAAAGTATAAACACGCGCATTTGATGTCCTATGCACTACCGGCATGGTTTTTTGCTATCTGCCTTATACTTATCTTCTCCCGTTTCAAGCGGGTTCGATTGTCGTCGAAATAGTCGAAGTAATCCTTACGCGTTCGAATCGATACTGTTCTCAGTATTTTTGCGATCTTGTTTATAGCGCTTTAAATCGTCGTAGCCGCGCATATTGTTTAGCTCGGTGTGTGGATCTTGGTTTGCCATATGATCCTGCTTTTTGCTTCCTTTTCGGCGAAACATATCCATAAGTCCCATAGCGCATCCTCCTTAGTTCATTGTGGCTCTCATACTACGCCGCGTATGCGTTCATAAGCAGTGAGAATATTAACGAGGTCGGCGGAAAATAGTGCTACAAATCACAGCGCACTATCGCAATGCAGCGCTAGCATACAAGCAGACGGAGGTACGAGAACGATGCACAGACTGAAATATCTCATGGTCGCACTTGCACTGGTACTGATCGTCGGGGGCCTCACGCGAGCTCAGAGCTACGCCGCGCAAACAAACGAAACAGTTAGCGGTACGAACAATGAAAGTGTCTATAAAGCGGGACAGACGGTCACTATTACTGGCACCGTCAATGGTGATATATTTTGTATCGCGCAAACCGTTACGATCCAAGCAACCGTGAACGGGGACATTATATGTGCCGGTCAGTCGGTGACGGTAAACGGAATAGTCCATGGTAATGTGCGTCTCGCCGGGCAGAGCGTCAGTATATCGGCACATGTCGATAAGGCGGCTACCGTTACGGCACAAACGGTCAGTACAACTTCAACGAGTTCTATTGGCAGTGATTACACGATTGCCGCAACCACGGCAACGCTTGACGGCGGAGTTGCCCGCGACATCCACGCCGTCGCAAATAACCTAACCCTCGCTAGCAACGTTGGTCGCAATGTGACGGCAACGGTGCACACGCTCTTACTGAAATCACAGAGCAGCATTAATGGCAGCCTCACCTACACGTCGCCGCATAAGCTACAACAAAACAGCGGTGCTGTGGTGCGAGGCCCCATTACCTATCATCAAGCCGCAGGCGCAACACCGACACCATCAAGTACTGCATTTTCATGGGGCGGTGTAGCGTTCAGAGCGGGAGTAGGCCTCAGCTTGCTTATTAGCTCGCTCATTCTAGTCGCGCTATTCCCACGGATGTTCAGGCGGGCAAATGCTATAGCCCGGCAGCATAGTTGGCCGTGGCCAGAACTGGTTACCGGGATAGTGGCAATGATTGCCGTTCCCATTATTCTTATAGTTCTCGCACTGCTTGCCGTCACGATGCCGCTTGCCGTACTTGGCTTTTTCTTGTGGAGTGCGGCCTTACTGCTCGCTGCGCCTCTCGCGGCATACTATATAGGTCGATTACTCTTCCGCTCCGGGCAACGCTCGCCAGTACTGGTGATGTTAGTTGGCGGCGTCGTATTATGGGTATTAATTTTGGTCCCCTGGTTGAACTGGATAGTAACTGCTCTCGCGGCATGGTTCGGTACCGGCTTGCTGCTTCGTAGTCTGCGCCGGCTATACACTCGGCCAGATTACGAAGGCTCGTAGTGTCTCTTATTTTTTAGCAGTAGCTTTTGTTTGGGCTACACGCTTTTTCGGCGCCGTTTTTTTGACTGATGGTTTTTTCGTCTTTGTACTCTCAGTGCGTGATTTCTTCACTGTCGTTTTTGGGGTTGTTGCTTTGGGTGCACTTGGTTTTTTCGTCTTGGGTTTGGCAGTCTTTAATTTTGTTTTTAACTCAGCTGCGGAGCGGGGAGCCGCGGACTCTGGCTCCGATTTGCTTTCCACATGCGGAATGTAGATTGATTTCGGCGCTGATGGTTTCGCTGTTTTGACTTGTTTTTTAATCTTGGGTTTCGATACGGGTGCCGGTTCAATTGTGCCAACTGGTACATCGGATGGTGCCTCGGTTTCAGCAGGTACTGGCGCCACTACTTCAGGTAGTGTACTTGTTTCAAGTTCCTCCGCTTCGATAACAGGTGAAGATTCAGGGATTCGTTCAGCTTCTGAAATAGTTGCTGTTTCGCTTTCAACAGAAGAAGTATCTATCGATTCAGTTACAGGCTCAGGCTCAATGTCAAGCTGCGTCGTCGTATCGTCTGAAATAGGCGCCTCTGGAAGTGGAGGTGAAAGCGGCTCTAAAACGGTTTGCTGCGCAGCTTCAGCCGCCACAATAGCTTCAGCTTTCCTAGCTATGTGACGCTCAATGCGTGCAATAAGTGATGTGTACAACCGTTTTATGTGGTATCGTGACGCGAACAAAACTAACAGGAGCGCCACAAGAGGCAGTAAGAATGCAAAGTAATTGGGCGGAACTTCACCAATCAGTTTCGCTTGATTAGGGTTATCCGGAAGAAACGCGACGCGGTATGTGCCGCTATTAATTTGTGGTGCAGTGGCAAGACCATGGCGACTTGTAATTTCGTACGAGTAGCCAAGCGCTAAATACTGAATCGTTGGATAGAATTTCGTCGTCCCATATTCTTGTCGACCAACGACACTGCTGATGGTCCCGGTTGTATACTGCCAACCACGCGGTACCGAGCCTGGCCACCGTATAAATAGGCTTAGAATAAGGCTAAAGACAGCGAGCGTGAAAAGTATACGCTGCTGATTTCGAGTTGGGCGGCGGGATGAATGAGACGTCGACACGAAATAATTACTGCTTATGATTGTATACTACCGTTCGCACCACAATAACTCAACAAATTTCACAATATGAGCGTAAGGAAAGTTACTGTGAACCACGCCGTATGCCCGTACAGTGAGCCTGCAGGTAAATGGGAGGCTAGGCCATGGAAGAAGATGATAGCGACTTTCGCGACCTGCTCATGAGGGATGACTTAGGCATAGCCACCCATTTGCAGGTATTAGAGTCGTATGACGTGTATGATGAAGAAGAAGAGTAGTTTAACTGCGGAGCGGCGCGGTTGGGACAAACCGGTGCCAGTCAAGGCGGGCTGCACGCTTTGCTACCGGTCGCGCAATGCGGCGTTTACGATATAACATGGTTAATAGCAGATTCGCGCTCACGAGCTCTAGCATACCGAGCAAGTAAAAGACGATATCACCGTTGTAGTGCAGTGCATGCTGTAGCCATACCGATGCTTCCCAACTACCGCCGATTGCTGCAATAAGCAAAAGAAAGAGACCGCTCACAAATCCACGACCGCGAGCTTGCACGAGGCGAATACTGCGCACAAAGGTAGTATGTAAACTGAGTTTCGGTTCATATAACGCTATGAGTGGCGCAAGCAGAATACTACTGAACGCGTATAATGCGATGAGGCATACCAATACCGCTAGTGTTGCAATACCAAGTGGCAGGGTTTGATGTCGGTGGCTTAACAGGTAGAGTAAAAAGGGAAGGTTTACGAGCAGCATACCGGCACCAATACTTGCTAAGGTTAAGAACCATGCCATGCTCACTCTTGTTGTCAGCGACAACGCGTGCCGCATAGTACGGCGAATACTTGACGATGTTCTACGAAATGCTCCATCGAGAACGGCAAGATCAAGAGCGTTTGTTATAAGTACTAAGAACCATGCGGCAATGGTAGCTGTCGCGCCCAATCCGACAAGCGTCAGGCCGCCCATGCCAAGCCCTGTCATATCGCTTAATGCGTTCAGGCTTTGAAAACTGAAGAATAAAAGTTGACTAGCAGCTGCGGCAAAAGCGTAGACCAGTAATACACTTGCAATTGCGCAGCCAACGAACACATCTTCGTTCCGTTGAATTGCGGCGTGTAGGTCATGTAACGCACCGCTCACAAAATACTGGCGGCTACGCCAGGATTGAAACTGACGTTGTTTGCGGCGCATTGTTCGAACCATTGCGCGCCGTGTGCGGCTATAGCGCCGGGTTACCATTCGAACAGATCGCTTTTGCGCGCGTCGAAATGTGCGAGATATGTGATGTATGTTCATGTGATACCCGTATATAAGATGAGAGCGCACCGCAATACTTGCTTGTACGCTCCCTCATCAACCACCTTACAATGATTTAAAATACACTATACCACTGAATGAAGAAATAAGCAAGTTTTGTCGTGTGTTCGTGCGGTGATACGCATCATAGCAGTGTTCATAGCGACAGCGTACACTTCGAAATGGATGAGAGGTGCGCTCCATTGAAAAGAAAGGAGGGGCTCGAATGAAACACACCTCGCACCGAGAAAGGAGAAGCTATGTCATTAAGTTGGAAAGATATATTGAATACGGTTCTAGCAGCTGCTGGCGTGACGCTTGTATGGGCGCGTTTGCACGACTATACCTGGTGGCTGATCGGGAGTTGGAAAGGCGCGATGGCTACGCTTGGTGCGCTTGGTCTCGTGCTACTCGTCGTTAACATGTCCGAAATGGCAGATCTAGATAATTGGTTCAACTTTGGTGAATCATTGCTATGGGTCGCTACCGCAGCTGTCATCGTGACAGGGCTATTTACTGCGAGCGAAGCATTATTCATCACCGCTGCCATTATGCTCGGGGTACTCTATGCGGGAATTCTGGGACGGCATGTGTATCACAGTATGCATCATCCGTCACAGCCATATGTTGCCGCGCAGTAAACATGTGGCGTACGCGTGCGAATTACCTGTCATTTCGACCAGTGTTTCTACGCTTCATGTTGTATGCGCGCGACATGCAGGCGCCGAACTATCAGTCACGCATAGTTTGTTTACGATCGACCAAGTTGGCGATCAGTTTCATCTTCTATTTCGTGACCGACTATTTCTTCAATAAGATCCTCAATAGTGACAATGCCCGCGATCTTGTCGTCACGTTCAACGGGCAATAGATGGGTGCCGGACGCGATGAATTTACGAAACATTGTATCGAGTGCCGTCATGCTACCAATAAGTTGGCTAGGGTACAGGGGAAGGTCTTCTACGCGTTGCGGTTGCTCATCAAAGTCTATATCAACAAGATCTTTCATGAGCAATACACCATAGCAGCGAGTTAGTGCTTTATCAAAAATAGGGATTCGACTGAAGCCTTGCTCTTTAATCTGATCGACACGGTCGGCATCGATCAGCGTTTCTGGCATAAGCCAATAGACATGGCGGATATCGGTCATAATGTCACGCACCCGTTTTTCACTGAGTTGGAGTGCACCGCGAATAATTTCAACTTCGTCATCATCAAGTTCGCTTGATGAACTGTTTTGATGCTCTGCCATTATGAGACCGAGTTCTTGTCGGCTTTGTAACGGTGCGCGTTCTCTAGGCAATAAGCGATCAAGCAAGAGCTGTAATGGTTTAGCTAAGGGATAGCTTACAAAAATCATAACCCGCATAAACGGTGCTAATTTTGCAAATAAAGGTAATGCTCGCCGAGAAAAGAAGGCTTGTGGGAAAACCTCACCAAATATAACTATTAATATTGTGCTAATAGCACCCGCGGCAAATCCCGCGAGCAAATGATTTCCAGCAAATGCATGGTCAAGCACCAACGAGGTTGCGGACACAACGGCAATGTTTGTTAACAGGATGGCAACCAAAGATAAGTGCGTGTTACGACGAAACGGTAGTGCAGCTTTCGCGTCGCGGTTACCAAGTTTTGCTTTTCGGCGTAGATCAGCCAAGTCTAAGGAAACGAGTGCCACATTGAGACCCGAACACACGGCTGACAGTAGCACCAATACGGCTACTAATAATGCAATAGCAGCTATATGCACAAGTATGTCATCTCACGGCGTGTCATTGTTGTACTAATTATACGTATAGCGCTCATGGCTGACAAGCAGCATGGAACGTACAATGAAGAGTAATGCAAGATTTTTCGATACTCCACTATGAGGCTGAGGACGTCGCACCTCGGTTATTAGGGTGCGCGCTAGTGCGTGAACTTGACGGTGAACGGCTCGAGTGCAGCATTGTTGAAACCGAAGCGTATAGCGAAAAGGATGCTGCAAGCCACAGTTATCGAGGAATAACCCCACGCACGCAGGTTATGTTTGGACCCGCCGGCTATCTATACGTCTACTTTACGTACGGCATGCACTACTGCGCAAATATTGTCGTGGCACGCAAAGGCTACGGTGCGGCTGTACTTGTACGAGCTGTTGAACCCTTACGTGGTACGCCAATAATTGAGCAACGACGTAATGGCAAGCACGGACCGGATCTTACGAATGGACCGGCGAAAGTATGTTATGCCCTTGGTATTGACGCAGCCTTCAATGGTCATAACTTGCTTGATGCACCGCTTCAATTACATATTCGTCCGTCACTGCAAGAATCACGCATAACCCAAACGACGCGCATCGGTATATCGAAAGCCGTAGATAAACCGTGGCGCTTCTACATAAAAGATAACCCCTACGTATCAAAGCCATAGTTATCCACAACACACTTATGCTTTTCACTGTGATCGTGCATAATAGCAAATAGCTCAAAAGAGCAACTAAAACATTTAAGAAAGGAAATAAGATGAGAGTAACAGCTCGTAAGCCAGCATCAGACGGCTTCGCAGTTCTCGAACTTCTACTCGTACTGGTTATTGTCGCCGGTGTTGTAGGGGTGGGCGCTTATGTGTTTAAACAAAAGCAAAATGCAAATAGTTTAACTTCGACAACGTCATCCACTCCTGCAGCTACAAAAACGGTTGCAAAAGTACCTGCTGCTGGAACATCTGCTGCAGTAGATCAAATTACCAGTACAGAAGCCCAAGCTGAAGTAAATGCCAGTAGCGCAAGTGATGCGCAAATACAACAAGATGCAAACAGCGCAAATTCAACCATCAGCAGTGTAGGAGGTGCATATAATGAAACGAATTTCTAATCGTGAATTTCGTATTGCGTCTGCCGGTATGGCACTCAGCGTCATGACCGCACTTGCGATGCCACTAGTCAGTTTTGCGATACCAGCCCGAGCTGCCGCAGCATCTGGTAATGGCATGGCAACAAACGGCTCAAGCCAATTTTGTGCTGGCTTAACCGCAAAAGCTTCTGCCACGACCAACAAAATAACCGCATTAAGCACTAAAGTAACACAGGCATGGGCGGCGCAAGACCAAAAGCTCGCTGCTGATCAACAAAATGTTGACCAGAAAGTAACGACCGATCGCAGCCAAGCCGATGCAACACGGGCAACGGACTTTAGCAAGCTATCAGCAAAAGCGACTACCACTGCCGAGCAACAAGCGGTGCAAACGTATGAAACGGCAGTTCAAACTGCGGTCAATACACGACGAGCAGCCTTTGATGCAGCACGCCAGACATTCCGTGACGGGGTAAAGAGCGCCATTGCAGCGCGACGTAGTACCGTTACTTCACAGATTACAAGCTTTAATGCTGCGGTAGCGAGTGCCTTTAGTACCGCTGAAGCTGCATGTACGTCTGGAAGCGCGAGTTCATCATCAGTACACCAAACCCTGGTTACTAGTCTCAAGAGCGCCCGTGAAACCTTCCAAGGCGATCGTAAAGATGATGCCACTGTGGGAAGCCAAGTACAGCAACTAGCTGCCACAAGAGATGCAGCGTTCAAGCAAGCTGATGCTACATTTCAAGCTGCTATGACTGCAGCGCGCAATGCACTGAAAGCAGCTTTTGGTTCAAGCAGCAGCAACGTGTAAATCAGTAAAACTCACAGTACCTTTTAAAATAAACTACAGGCTTGCATTCTATGTAAAATAGGCATAAGCTTAAACGTAGGAAGTGTGAGGCTTCCTAAAAACCCCGGGCTACACCCCGGGGTTTTAGGTTCCATGAGTATTACAAGTGATACAATAGCTGCTAGTTATGTTACCGTTTATTCTTTCCGCTGCGACGTTTGTATCTACCTTGTTAGGCGGCATGTTCGCGCTTAAAAACCGTGATAAGCTGCATCGGATACTTGGCTATACTGCAGGAGTGCTGCTTGGTGTAGTGGCATTCGATATACTGCCTGAAATTTTTAAAACCTTACAAGAAGAAAAATTAGGTCCGACAGGTCCCATGCTCGCGCTTGTTGTTGGATTCCTGTTTTTTCATATTATTGAAAAAAGCCTATTAATTCATCACAGCCAAGAAGAAGATTACACCATCCACCATCACCCTCAAGTAGGGGTTGCGAGCGGTCTCGCCCTTTCTGGGCATAGTTTGCTTGATGGTATTGGTATTGGTCTCGGTTTTCAGGCAGGTACATCTGTAGGTATCGCAGTTGCAATCGCAGTAATTGCTCATGATTTCACCGACGGGCTCAATACCGTGAATCTTATGCTCGTAAATCAGAATAGCAGTCGTCGTGCCTATATTTTGCTGGCTATGGATGCAATTGCGCCAGTTATTGGCGTGTTATTAACCCATCTCTTCCATTTATCAACAACCGGACTGACGCTCTATCTTGGCTTTTTTGCCGGCTTTTTGTTGTACATTGGTGCCAGCGAAATTTTGCCAGAGGCTCATTCTAAACATTCAAGCTATATTACTATGACCCTTACCGTGCTTGGTGCCGTATTTATGTTTATTGTTACGCGTTTTATCTAGTGCGTTTTTAAGCAGTGAGCTACAGACAAAAGCTCGCACGCGCTAATGATATACTAAGGCTGTAAGCACTTGCGCTTATGGGTACTTAGAAAAAGCTACTGGATTATGTAGAAGCTAAGAGATAGTCAGACTGTCTTGTTGCTGACAGAAAGGTAGCACCCTCTATATATTTTTTTAAAGGAGATGCCCAAAGTAATGGGCAGAATTTTTCATGCTTATAGCCGTTATAATTCTTGGTGTATTAGTACTCGTAATGGCTGCCGTGGTTGTCTTACAGCTTACTCGAAAAGCTACACCCCCTGATACGCAAAGTGCGTTACTGCTCAAACAAGATCTATCACAACTCAGTGACGATATAACCAAGCTGAAAGATGGTCTCCAGCACCAACTTACCGAGCGATTAGATAAGAGCCAGGCTATGATGATGGGTTCGCTGCAGCAGCAATTTTCGGAAAGTAGCAAGCTCATAAGTGAAGTAACCAGAAATCTTACGGAACTTAAAGAAAGTAATAAGCAAGTTATGGGCATTACCGATGAACTGAAGACGCTGCAAAATGTTTTACAAAACCCAAAGCAGCGAGGAGTGCTCGGAGAGTACTACCTGAATCAAGTATTAGAAAATGTTATGCCTCCCGAAAGGTTCAAATTGCAATTTACTATATGCAAAGATGAACAGGGACGAGATCTGATTTGCGATGCCGTGATTATGCTTGAAAAAGGGAAGATGCTGCCAGTAGATTCAAAGTTTTCGCTCGAAAACTATAATCGATTGATTGAAGAAAAGGACAAAACACAGCGAACATTATTAGAGCGTGCGTTTAAACAAGACCTCAAAAACCGTATTGATGAAACTGCAAAATACATACGCCCTCAAGAAGGAACTATGGACTATGCGTTCATGTTTATTCCCAGTGAAGCTATATACTACGACCTACTAAGCAACAAAATCGGTGCGACTGGCACGGATGCTCGGGGCCTCATAGAATACGCGTTTCGAGACAAGAGTGTCATAATTGTGAGCCCTACGACGTTTATGGCATATTTACAAACGGTACTCCAAGGCTTGCGCGCCTTGCAGATTGAAGAAAAAGCTAAAGATATACAAAAACGGGTTGGTGAGCTTGGTCGGCATATTTCTGCGTACGAGACACTCATGCAAAAACTGGGCAATAGTTTAGGGACAACCGTCAATCACTTTAATAATGCACATAAAGAGCTGAAAAAAGTAGACAAAGATGTCGTTAAGATAGCGGGATCAGTGCCTTCTGTGGAGCCCTTGGTTATCAATCGACCATCGGAAGATGATGACTGACCGCCACTACAAAGGGAATGTACTTCATCATTGTGTCGGATACCATGCTATGCGCGGTGGTGGGGACTCAGCAAGTCTATGGTAAGTGCTGCGGTCCAGCTAAAGTTATCTGTACCACCAGGATCACCATTTAGCGGACTGAAATATTCATGCATACCGCTTTTTGCCACCAGTTCTAGCGTACTTTCAGCAAGTGCTTCAGCATAATCTTCAAATCCATAGCGCTTCAGTCCGTCAATTATGAGCCAGTTCATATTGATCCATGTTGGTCCTTGCCAGTAGCGTAATGGATGAAACCACGCACTACTCACGGGAACGCTCGGCACTGGATATGGTGGACCAAATAATTGATCATTTTCCAGCATTTTTACTAATTGCTTAGCACGCTCCTTAGAAATAGTTCCGGCGTACAACGGCAATAGTGTAGCAATTGTCGGAACTTTCAAGAGCCGATGGGTGGCAAAGTCTCGACTGTAGTACTGATTAGAGTATGGATCCCAGAGCTCTTCTAGCGCTTTTTCTGTCAAAGACATGGCATGATGCAGGTTCTCTGGTATATCAGCTTTTATGCTTTCGGCAATGTGTGTGAGATGCGAATTGGCTCGAATAAGAATACAGTTAAATGACAGATCTTCAATAGCGAACAGGGCATGATCCAATATCCGGTTTATGTCATATGCCTTTCGTCGCAATCGTCTTTGGGTAGAATAGAGTGCCAATTCTTCTATTGTGGTTGTCCGCTGGGCCTCTGGTATGCGATGGGTATCACGACGAAAGGGGGTGATAAAACGGTCTAGATTGAATCGTTCAACCAGACGTATCCATAATGGTAGTAAATGGTCGTTCATTTCAGCCATCCATGGCGGTGTGTTGTCCAGACCGGTTTCCCAGGGATGCACTTGCAATGTGAGGCCTTCCTTATGCGGATCACGTTCATGGTAGAGCCATTCATGGAGGGCCAACAAGTTAGGCCACATTTGCTTATACCAAGCGCGTCGTTCTGGCCATGCCAGCTTTTCGCCAATCCGAACCACTGCTTCGGCCAGCATCGGTGGTTGTGTGATGCCACTTGTGGGGATGTCGCTTGGTGCAAATGGATTCGTCCAGCTGCGCCAGGTATCTTTGCTTAAGCGATCACGAATAGTTGGGTCTAAAAGCATATGTGGCAGCATACCGTTGTGCCACTGGCCACGAACCAAATTACGCAGTTCTGTTTGGGCGCGGGTAATGTCAAGATGCCGTAGACCTATCGCTATAAAACAGCTATCCCAAAACCACTGGTGGGGGTAGAGACCATCGGCTGGTACGGTATGGGAACCTCGATCATTTTCTTTTAAAACTGTTTTCGCTTTTTTAAACAGCGCTTTATTATCCTGCATATGCTATAAAGTATAGCGCACAGTTGTTATGCTTGCGTAGGCTATATTTTCTGGCATGCTATAACTATGGCGCTAGAATACGAAGACGGTATTGTCACAATGTACCCTGGACCCGTAGATGTGCATGCACACCCGCGGGTGTTTGATCCACAAACGTCACACGACATCAGTGGTCAAGATGGCTATGAGGGAAAAGCAGGGCTTCCTATTTATTCTGAAGTAGCATTACGTTCAGGTATTGTACTCATTGGTGCTATGCCAAATGAATCATACAGAGAAATAGTACCGAATGCTCATGATGGTGAAGCAACACGCCTCATACAATTTCCTATTTCCAACTATGAGCGAGCACGTATCATGGGTCACTCAATACGTACACAATCTCGCATAAATGCCACTTATTATTTAGGCGTAGACCCGACTGAAATATTTGATGACTCCGTTGAACAAATCGATGCGCAGACAATTCTCCGAAATTTTGCATTAGGGGGTAAAGATGCAAAGGCACTAAAACTTTTCGGAAATATATCAACAGGAGGAAACAATGTTCCCATACAGCATTTTCCTCAGATTGTTGGGATGTGGCATAGTTTATACCCGCGTAAGCCCATTATTATGCATTTGGAAGATGAAAACGTTGGCACCGTATTGGATGACTTGTACGCTCAAAATTATGGTCGTGTGCCCGTACATGTAGCACATGTATCATCGCGAGAAGAATTGAGCTCTGTCATAGTTGCTAAAGAACGCGGACAAAATGTAACCTGCGAAGTCACGCCGCACCATTTGTTCACATTAAAAAATGATGGTGCGCTCATAGGCGGCTATGGATGCATGAAGCCAACCCTTAAAAGTCTAGAGGATGTTAACTTCTTGTGGGATAACTTGTCATATATCGATATTTTTGCGAGTGACTGCGCCCCCCACAAGAACAGCGAGAAAGAAGCATCACCGCCCACGTTTGGTGTGACGAATCATTCTACCTGGATCCCGCTATTGTTTGGCGCGGTAGAGGCCGGAAAATTATCATTAGAACAGATGGAAGCGTGTTTAGTGACTAACCCACGTCGCATTTTTAATCTGCCAGAAAATGATAGTAGTTTGGCGGCGTTCGATCTTACTGTGCGATTTGCGTCGGCAAAGGAAGTTGAGCAATTTGTTGCGCCTAACTATCAAAGTAATATATTTCAACATTTAGAGCGAACGGGTCAAATGTTTCGTATGATTGGTCGCTTAATATATGCATCTTCCGGTCAGTCAGTAGTAATATACGATCAGAATATGAATACGCTAATTCCCGATTATAAAACCAGCTTAACTCATCTCGTATAAACCAGTGTAAATGTACCGCGATATAACAATGAATCG
>DASTAH010000051.1:0-16504 GCA_035712845.1 Saccharimonadales bacterium (SeqCode) | reverse complement strand
CGTACTCTCTCACCACCTTTGCAACATAAAAGGTAGGCGTCCTAAACTGTTAATACCACTAACAATGAAAGGAGCCTACCATGGCTTATTCTACCAACCCTAACCTACCGAGGGCGAGAGCCCTCGCCTTGAAATTGCTGTTACTGCAGCAGTTACCGCTGCAGACCGTCGCGAACAAGTGCGGCGTCCATAGGTGTACCGTCTACCGCTGGAAGAAGAAATGGCTTGCACTCAACACCACCCAGCAACTTGCGAACGTTAACAGACCAACCAGATCTGCTACTTTGAGTAGCTTCCGGCTTATGGCGTGCCGCTGGAGTATTCCTACGCTCAGCTCCCAACCAAAGACTAGTCCCAGAGCCCTGAGTCCGGAGATTGTGGCGCGGGTATTGGAGCTGAGAAACACCCTCAAGCGCTGCGGGGAGGTTATCTGGCACTACCTGGTGCACGAAGACGGTGTCAGGGTCTCGCTCAGTAGCGTCCACCGCATACTGAAGCGACACGGTGCGGTGAGCGGCAGAAAGAAACGGGTCCGGTCAGATAACCCAAAAAGGCCGTATGTGGCGAACCCGGGTGAACTCGTGCAAACAGACACTGTCTACTACATCTGTCCGCTCACCAAGCGACGACGCTACGTCTACACCGTCATAGATATCTACACGCGTATGACCTATGCCGAGATTCACGACAGGATTGGTCCCGTAATTGCTGCTCGGGTCATTCTGAACGCCCAGAAGAAGTTTGGCTTTAGGCTGACGATGGTCCAAGCCGACAATGGTCTGGAGTTTAGTAGATACTTTGAGAGAAGACTGAAGGCACACTCCATCCTGACCAGACACAGTCGACTCCATAGACCGAACGACAATGCCCATATTGAACGCTTCAACAGAACAATCCAGGATGAGTGCCTCGGTAGATATATTACCTACAAGACGCCTACGACTGACGTACAAAAGAAACTCGATACCTACCTAGCGTTCTACAATACCAAGCGCGTACACTTGAGCTTACAGTACAAGACCCCACTAGAAATGTTGCAAAGGTCTTGAGGGGTATACGTTTTTGCCGTGCTTTGTCTCATCTCTTGCGTCTAAAAGGCTCTTACTTCACCATATTTGCACCAAAATAGTACCGCACACAGATAGGTTTGTTACTATTTGATAATGAATACAGACGATGACGCACTGCCCTGCCAGGAAAAACTAGCCTTTGACACGCCGGCGCAAGCCCAAGCTGCGGCTACCGTTGCCCTGTACCAACACGGCACACGGCTCAAGATTTATCGATGTCGCTACTGTGACCTCTGGCACTTAAGTAGCGCCTAACTGTTTTCCTCTAATAGCTCTTTGAGCGGTTCGGTATACACGAGCAACGATTTGCGACTCATCATGATGAACCCTTTATTTTCGAGCTCATTGAGCACTCTGCCTGTTGTTTCGCGTGAGACGTTAATCGTATCAGCAATTTCTTGAATCGTAATATGCAGATTTATGAGGGTATGCCCATCTTGTTTGGTACCGAAACGGTCAGCCAAAGTTAACAATCGATAGATAACGCGCTGCGACGCTGAGGTCAAACTAATGTTATACAGGCGATCGAAAATAAAATACTGCTGCGCTACTAAAGCCATAAGTACTTCAGGTTTTTGACAGATAAAAGCCTCAAAATCCGTACAATGTTTTTCACGCACCGCCACATCACCTAGGGCAACAAAATCAAGATTTTTAAAAAAGTTGATTGGTTTTTCGGTCACAAAAGACAGATGGGTGAGGGGAAATACTTCGAGGGGTCCGTAGATGTGTTGGATTTGCGAATCGCCCTTGCCTGTATAGGAAACGACTTTCACATATCCGGTTTCCAGTAAGTATAATTTGTCTGTGTTAACAAATTGACTCGCGATCACCTCTTTGCGGTCAAGCGTTCGTAACGGTCCGGATCTGAAGAACTCCGCTAGCATCTCTGTCGCCGTCTGGCCGGTAATCGTTGTTTCGGTAGACATAGCCTAGTATTATCACCTATCTTGTACTATTGTTCCGTAAGGATATTCACAGTCCGTCAAATATTCACAATTTGACGTATATTCGCATAAAACCATAGGCAGCACTGACCGTACACCAAAACAGTACACAGAAAAGGACTATTCTTGCAGCCCGAGCATTTTTTCGAGCGGTTCTGGATACACCAATACTGACTTTCGGCTCATCATGATATAGCCTTTCGACTCCAGCTCCGACAGCACTCTGCCTGTTGTTTCGCGTGAGACGTTAATCGTATCAGCAATTTCTTGAATCGTGATGGGCAGGTTAATAATCATGTGGTCGTCGTGAACCACCCCAAACCGTGTGCCTAACGTGAGTAAACGGTATGCTACCTTGTGCATAGCTGATTCCATGGTGAAGTTATACAAGCGGTCATAGATAAAGTCTTGCTGGATAACCGTCTGGAGCAACAATTGAGGCTGCTTGGCTATGAGCTCTTTATACTCAGCTCGCGTCTTTTCTCTCACCGTAACATCACCAATTGCAATGAAGCTGACACTGTCAAACAAGCGCGCGGGATAATCCGGCATACCGTTGAAGATGGTGATGGGAAACAGCTCATGTGGTCCATAGAGATGGTAAATAAGCTGATCGCCGCGCGAGGTGTAGGTCACAACCTTTACGTAGCCTTTTTCGATCCAATCTATTTTGTCTTGGTTCACGTACGAACTAACAATCACTTCTTTCCGGCGGTACGTGCGCGTAGCACCACTTGCAAAAAAGTGTGCTAACTCACTGGTAATTTGGTTGTAATCCACGCTGCTCTCCTGTTGGCAGCAATTATGTCAGATAGCTGTTATCACTTCCGCTTTATAATTCTCGTATGTGAACCGTCTCACATAAGTAGGGTTGCGACGTATTATCGCTGGAGTTCAGTGAGCAGTTGACTCGCAATTTCTTGCTGGCGCGTACTCAAACGGCTCGTCGCATCTCGGTAGTACTGAGCGAGAGATTGTCGACCTGCTTCACTGACCCGTACGCCCTTGGCAGTAAGCTCTGAAAAATGTTCACGACGATTAGCCGGGTTAGTTCGAACGGTAATCATACCTTGGGCAATAAGCAGTTTAATTTGCCTGGTAACACTGGCTTCAGTTTGACCAAGTTCAAGCGCAATCGAACGCTGTTGTAATCGCTCGTTGTGCGCTACCGCGAGCAATATTTTATATTGGCTCAGTCCAATGCCGATTCGCTCTCGTAATATCTGGTCGCTCTCCCGGGTCAGATGCGCCGAGAGCGTAAGAATGGTTTGTACAATAGTTTCAGCACTATCCATATATTGTTAAGCCTACTGCGGCATTACTTAACATGTCAACTAAGCAGCAGCTGAAAGAGCTTGGTAGAGCGCGTACCAGGCGTCGAGCGACAGAACTTGGGCGCGGGCTGTCGGCATAATGCCTGCCGCTTGAAGTACTGTGCTTACCTGTTCTCGGCTCAGCTGCAAACCGGCAGATAGGGAGTTAGTAAGGGTTTTACGCTTTTGCGAAAAGCCAGCTTTGACGACCCGGAAAAACGCTTTTGGATCAACATCGGGAAAGAGTGGCTGGGGTCGATGTGTCAAACAGAGGATTTTTGAATCCACTTTTGGTGGCGGCGTAAACAGATGAGCCGGCACATCGCGGTCCAGCCGAACGTCCCAGTAAAACTGCGCGGTGACACTCAGCAGCGACATAGCACCTGGCTGCGCTGCCACCCGTTCGGCTACTTCTTTCTGAATGAGCAGCACCGCAGTGGTGGGGGGATGATTTGACTCAGAAAGGACACGAATTAAATTACTCGTCAGATAGTATGGGATGTTCGCCACGGCCTTGTAGTCATCTGGGAGCGACGAATAGTCAAAGCTTAAGATGTCGCCGGTCTGCACGGTGAAATCATCTTCCGCAAACTGGTCTACCAGCTGTGCCACCAAGGTGTCGTCTTTCTCAATAGCCACCACACGCGCCTGCTTAGCAAGTAACACTTCGGTCAGCGTGCCGGTACCAGGACCAATTTCTAGCACCGTATCGCCAGGTTGCACGTCGGCTGCAGCAGCCATTGCAGACAGGCTAGCCATATCGGTCAGCCAGTGTTGTCCTAAGGCTTTTTTAGCATGTGGCAACTCGCTCATGCGCCCATTGTATCAGCCGTGCACCCTTGCCGCGAACCATTACATACGGGCAGGTCCGTCGCTACCAGTTGTGGTAGTTTACCCAGTGTAGGTAGGCAGCATACCAGCCGCCATACCGGCTTACTGCATAGCCGTTGCACCAGCGTAGTTGCGTAACAGGGTTTGTTTGCCAGTCACTGCCAGCGCTCGCCATTTTATACCCAGGCGTCGATTGGCACAGTCCATAGCCGTTTGGGGTCATTGGATCATCCGGTATTGCCGGACAGACGTGCTCGCCCTGGGCTTTGGTGGGACACCAACCAGATTCGTGGCTGACGATGTAGTCAACATAGTTGTAATCGTCTGGACTGATGCCAGCCAAAGCCATATCGCCTTTTATACCCTGCAAGTTTGTTCCCTGTACTACTATTTCCGTGACGGCAGGCTGGGTAATAACGGTTTGGAGCGGCGTACGGCTAATTTCGCGTCCGTTTTGTAAATTAATCTGGTAGGTAATAACTTCTTGCCCGGCTGAGCCTGCCTGACGAACGGCACTCGTACCGTAGGCCAAGGTGTTGTCTTCAATCGTTTGTACCGGCATCGGAATGGTCTGGGTATCCGACTCAATCTTGGTACCATTGCGCTCAATAAATACCTGCATGTTGGCGCTAATGGGTGTGTCTAAGGACGGGGTTACCTGGTCATCCTTGGCGAGTTGAATATTTTTATCTTTAATAAGTTGCGCGACTGTTTCTGCATGGGTGCGAATAGTGAGTGGGGTTCCATAGAGATTCAAATTAACCGCCTGTGAACGATCGATAACCACCTGTTCACCGACTGCTCCAGTGGTCACGAAATTATCGACGGGGGTAGTATTCACTATATCTTCCGGGTAGACGGTGCTGCCGGTCTGATCGGCAATCGCCCGCGGCGTGGTGGCGGCGCTAAAAGTAAATGACGTTTGCGTCCCATCTACGATCTCGACGGGTACTGCCCGGTAAATGTTAATGCGAAAATCATCCTGCTGTATCGGCGTCGTTGGCGCCGGCTCGACCACATCACCTAGGTTTAATGTCAAATGCAGTTTTTGCAGGAGCTGACCGACGGTAGGCTCGATAGACGGGACAACTTGTTCAGTGTTGTCATGGGAAATAATAACTACGCGGGCATTGAGCGCCGGGGGATGTGGCTTTACAACAAACAGGTAGCCAACAGCCGTGAACGCCAACAACACGAGAAATGAAATAATAGGCACCGCGATCGGGTGCTTCCCTACCACCTTCAAGCGGCGCATACGCCGTTGATGCCGAAGGATATGCTTGTGTTTGAATCTACGAAGTTTACGACGCATAACAAATGGCGACAGAGCGTGTCAGGACAGTTCTAACCCTCTCGTAAGCCGTAGCTACTATTTTAGCAATAGCTGCCTCCGAACTAAAGTAGCTACACCGTTCGCTGCTGATTTTGTCGCCAAGTTGTTACGGCCAACCATGTATCAGGTTCAGCCTCATGCTGCTGTATGGTCTCGAGTGGCAGCCATTGAAGACGTGCGACTTCATACCATTGGCGGCGAAGCGGTAATTTGTCAATGAGCTGCAGCACAAAGCACTCATAGCGATACGCCAGACCGTATGTGGTGACCGTGCCGCTGACGAGAAAGTGGAGGTCGGCCTCATGGGCAACAATACCGGTTTCTTCCCGCAGTTCGCGAAGAGCACCTGCTCGGCTTGACTCCTCCCCGCGGCGACCACCGCCAGGCAGCGCCCAGCGACCACTACCTATCCAATTTTTGAGCCCAACCACCGTATTACCGCTTACAACGAGGATACGCGTGCGAGCGTGCGGGTCACGCTTGAGATAGACATACAGCAGCGGCCAGGCTACAAAGAGCAACAGTCGGTGGAGAACGGTCATAACTTTTCGAGCGGCGCAAAGCTAATATTGAGCTTTCGGGTGCCCTTGCCTTTGAAATAGATCACCGCTGTATCGCCGTCTATTTCAAGTACCGTACCCATGCCAAATAGCTTATGTCGTACGCCATCACCTTCGTTGAGATCTGGCACGTAGCGAGGTTCATCGTAACTGGGTGGTGACTGGTCATACTCGTTATACGAGGAGTGCGATCCAGTCCCAAATTCATAGCTCGCGGCGTCAGCCGTCGTTTGAAACTCAGCGTCAATTTCACTCAAAAAGCGGCTGGGCGGGTTGTGCTGTATTCCGCCATATAGCATTCGACCCGTGGCGTGAATCATATAGAGTTCTTGCCGGGCGCGTGTCATGCCCACGTAGCAGAGTCGACGCTCTTCCTCCATCTCAAACTGATCATACAGCGCTCGGGAATGCGGAAAGATCGATTCTTCCATGCCCGTCATAAAGACGACTGGAAATTCGAGCCCCTTGGCCGCGTGGAGCGTCATCAACGTTACCGCATCACCGCCAAAATCAGCGGAGTCCAAATCACTCACAAGTGAAACTTCCTCTAAGAATCCTTCCAGGCCAACGTCTTGATACTCCTGTGCAACGCTTAACAATTCGCGCACGTTTTCCTGCCGCGCTTCTCCCTGCGGCGTGCCGTCATCTAAAGCGCTGAGGTAATTGATGCGACGAAGCAGTGAGTCAATCAAGCCGGCAACGGTTGTCGTTTCTATTAACGCCCGTACGTTTGCCAAAATATCGCCTAGTTCCGATAACGCTTTGCGGGCTTTGGGCGTGAGGTCGGTACAATTTGCAACTTCTGTGAGCGCCTGAAGCATGGTCATGCCGTTCAGCTGACGCCAGCCAAAGAAATTCTGTAAACTTTTTGGACCGACGCCCCGTGTTGGCACATTGACGATGCGCTCAAAGCTAATGCGATCTTCCGGCTGGAAGATGACACGCAAATAAGCCATGACATCTTTAATTTCCTTGCGGTCGTAAAAGCGCTGACCGCCTACGATCCGATAGGGAATACCGTAGTGCACAAACGCCTCTTCCACCGAACGACTCTGCGCATTCGTGCGATATAGCACGGCATAGTCGCGGTAGTGTCGATGCCCACTATCAATACCATTTCGCACTCGACGTATAATTGCTTCAGCTTCGGCGCGCTCACTGCCAACTTGCACCATCTGTACCGGGAGCCCGTCCCCGGCATCCGTCCACAACTGCTTGTCACTGCGTTGCAGGTTCTTAGTGATAATGGCATGCGCGGCATCCAAGATGTGTTTTGTGCTGCGATAGTTTTGTTCAAGCTTAATCACCGTACAGTCTTTGTAGTCGCGTTCAAAGTTCAAGATATTACGGAAATCAGCGCCGCGCCATGAGTAAATGGAGTTATGTACGACAAAATCCTGCGCGATATAGTTGTGGACATGCTCAATGTCAAGATCGTACACAGTGGCATTGCTCTCGCGATATGTGACCTCACTTACTTCTTCTTCAATGATCGTGCCGTCCTGTTCAATTGGCACTACCATAGTTTCGTGAATTTGACTGGCCGGTAAAAACATAAACTTGTGTTCGGTTACATAGGCGTAGCGATTTAATTGGTAGCCAGTGCTATTAGTCTGTACATCACTTGCTATGGTTTCAACTGCACCGTAATCAAGTTTATGCACTTCCGTACGGAACGTACCGGCTTTTGCTTGCCGTACTGTGTAACCCCGGTCACTCATCAGCTGTAAATCTTCTGAGTTGGTCGTATTTATGGATAGTCGACTGGCAGACCAATTTGACAGCACAGTTCGACGCTTGTCACCAAAAAGTACTAAATTTAAATTTATACGTTTTGTATTGTTTCTTACGGTGGCCTGCGAGACAAAGTGTGGATAATCTAAATGCACGCCCAGATCCATCATTAACTGATAGGCTCTCGCTTCGGTATCTATTTCGTTGTAGAGTGCGTCAATGTAGTGCTGTGAAAATTTCATGGTGCGGTTGCTAAAAGCATGGAATACGGTCATCGGTATACCATACTTGTACGCAAAAAGAGACTCATAATACAGCGCTTCTGAGCGGTCCTGACATACTTTTAGTACCCACATTTTGTCGGCGCGTTCTTGATTAGCTCGCACGCGCAAACCAATGTCATATCTTTTTCCGTCATAACGGCTGGCCTTGGTGAGACCAATCCTATACCCTTTTTGTGCGTTATACATTAAATAAACGAGGTATCTTTCGCTCATTTGCCATCGTCCAAAGACGATATGATTTGGCGTACATACCAATTGTTTACCAGAAGTAGTTTTAATAGCAATCAGCTTGCCAGCATGCGCGAACCTACGTTTCGCCGTAACTTTAAAGTAGCTTGTATTACCGTAGCCACTAGCCGCCCGCACCATGTCCCCTACATTTATTGATTTAATAGTTCTCGGACCACTACTGGTTTGTACCATCGTATCGCCAGGAAAACATTGCCAGTCGTCGCCTACCACCGCGATATTGTGGTGCTCATTAGTCAACAGTTTGACCAGCTTATACTGCGCTGCATTGGTATCCTGGTATTCATCAATCATGATGTAGCTAAACTGCGCTTGCCATTTTTTACGTATTTCCGGTTGGTACTCAAGCATCGCAACCGTGCGATTAATAAGGTCGTCGAAATCGAGCGCGGCAGCATCTTTTAGCGCTTTTTCATATAGTGGATACACCCGGGCGGTTTCGCGTTGTGCCGGGCTATTTGCTGTACCCGCATATTCTTGTGGGGTAATCATATCGTTTTTGGCAGCACTTATAAGCCCGCTTAAAACGCGCGCTGGAAATGCCTTCTCATCAATCATCAGTTGTTTGGAGACCTGCTTAACCGCCGCTTGCCTGTCCGATTCATCAAAAATAACAAAACTGCGGGGTATGCCGATACTTTCACCGTCTTGACGCAGTAAGCGAACGCAGATGCCGTGGAACGTTCCCATATAGGGCATAAAGCTACGGTTATCGGCATTTGCGCCCAATAATTGGGCGACACGCTCGCGCATTTCTTTGGCGGCCTTATTGGTAAATGTAACCGCAAGAATATTAAACGGCGTGGCTTTGTGACTGGCAATAATATAGGCAATACGATGCGTCAGCGTCTTGGTTTTACCGCTGCCGGCACCAGCTTGAATAAGTAAGGGTCCCTCTGTCGTTTCAACCGCGCGTCGCTGTTCAGGATTTAGTCCTGTGAGTAAGTCGTCTAACACCTACCTATTTTAGCAAAAACCAAGCCGTGCTTTGTGCTGTAATTTTAGCGGCTGAAAAAGTGGGTAACGGCTTTGATGCCGGCGATGTGAATCAGGCCAGCGTCAAGCGCAATGTCCATCCAGGCGACAGCCAAAACAACTGCGAGTACGACACCTGCCCAGATAAAATGCTTCGTTTTTCGTTTTTCAACCGTGTTAATAGGTAGAAAATATTGCTTGGCATCAATCATCTTTTGAATTGCTGCATCGTGCTCAGCCGCAGCCTTCGCGGCTTCTTCCTCAGCGGCTTGTTGCTCTTCAGGACTTAATTGCTTATCCGTCGCAGGTGCTGGCTTGTCGGTCGTATCTTCTTTTGGAGACTCAGTAGATGCCGATTCGGTAGATCCCGCATCTGCTGCCGGCGTAGGAGCTGTATCTGGCACAGGAGTCGGCGGTGTTTCGTCAGCTTTTACCACATCTGCTGGTTCTGCGGGTCGTACGTCAATCGCCGCCGACACGTCAGGCGTAGCATCCGCATCTGCTGCCTCTGCCGCTAGATCACTATCTGCTGCCGAAACAGACGGCTCTTCAGCTGGTAATGAATCGGTTACTTGATCGGTACTGGCTGCGTCTTGTGCGAGTGCCTCAGCAGTCATTGTCGGGGTAAGGTTCAGTTCGCGTCGGGGTTTTACAATAGCAGTCGTATCAGCTTGGGTCGTTTCCGTGCCACTATCACTGGTCATCATGGGGTCGCGCATAATGGGTCGGTTGGTAATAATAATTGGCTTGGACGAGGGAGAGGGAGCGGATTTGCCCGGTTTGCTTACATCAAAAACTTTTTTGCTGGCACTGCTCGCTTTTGTCGAACTGTCAGCTGAGGATTTAGTGCTTGGCATGGGTATGTTCCTTTTCCGTATGGACCAGCGCGGCGGTGTCGACCATGGCGCTAAATTCTTTATAATTCAAGCTGGCTCCTCCCGGTAATAACCCGTCAATACCGGGAAGCTCTAAATACGCCCGTGCATTCTCTGCATTACTGCTGCCGCCATAGAGTACGCGAACGGCATTCGCTGCAGTTTCACCGTACAGTTCACTGACGTTGTGACGAATGTAATCAACGATGCGCTGCACTTCGTCTGGTTTGGCAACTTCATGGTTCGCAAAATCTGATCCAGAACTAATTGCCCATACAGGTTCATAGGCGATGACCATCGTTTCCACTTCATCACTCGTTAAATTGGCGAGGGCGGTTGTCAGTTGGTCGTAAATCACGCGCTTCGTCTCGCCTTCCAATCGCTCTTGCTGCGTTTCGCCGATACACAAAATCGGCGTTATGCCGTTACGAAAGGCAGCTTGCACCTTATCGCGCACCATTTCAAGCGTTTCACCAAAGTAGAGACGACGTGCTGAGTGTCCTACGATTGCATAGTGGACTAAGTTTTGCAGCATTGCAAACGACACCTCACCCGTAAATGCTCCTTCATCGGTCGGGTAGGCATTTTGGGCCGCTAAGCGAAATACGCGACGATCTATTTCCATACTGACGGGTTGCAAGGCGAGCATGCTGGGCGCAAGCACCACTTCAACCGTGCGGTGCGCTTTGATGTGTTGATGCAAGCGGTGCACGAGCACGCTCGACTCGTGTACCGTGAGGTGCATTTTCCAGTTGCCAACGAGTAATGTCTTTTTCATAACGTTTATGCTTGGTATTGTATCATTTCTTGTCTTCGAGTGCCGCCACCCCCGGCAAGGTCCGTCCCGCCATCAGTTCTAAGCTGGCGCCACCCCCAGTTGAAACATGATCAAAACTGCCCATTAAGCCACGGTTTTCAAGATAGCCGGTCGTATCGCCGCCACCAACGACGGTAAAGGGCTTATGCCCAAACTGACCGGTCAAGGCTTCAATAATAAGCTCGGTGCCGTGCGCATACGGGCCGATAGGACCCTGTAAGCCGGCAGTCTCCGTGACGCCCATTGTGCCGTTCCAGACAACAGTATTAGCAAGCTGCACGCCACCTGCGATAAAGGAGCCGCTAAACGGCCCAATATCTAATATGTGTTCGTGGGCGTGAATCGCTGCCGATGTAGCTGGCACCCGCTTCGGGTACGACTCTATATCAGCGATCACATGAGCACCCCAATCAATAATGCGCGTCGGGGCGGTCGCATCTATCGTATGCGCCACGACGCCGTCACGAGGAACAGCAAAGATAAAACGTCGCTTGCTTGCTTCGGCTGAGGCCTTTTTTAAGATGTCTTTGGCAACAGAGACGTCGGCTGCGTCATACAAACTGTCAGCTATATCGACGCCTTCGGCGACTAAAAAGGTGTTTGCCATGGCACCGCCTACTGCAACGAAGTCAGCTAATTCAATAAATCGGTGGAGGATGTCAATTTTATCGGCGATTTTTGCGCCGCCAATAATAGCCGCGAGCGGTCGCTCAGGTCGTTCCATAACATTAGTGATGGTATCAACTTCTTTTTCGAGGAGTAGTCCCGCCACGCTTGGCAGATGGCGCGTTATGGCGTCCGTACTGGCATGGGCACGGTGCACAACACCAAAGCCATCTTGGACAAAGACATTGATCCCCTGCGCCAGCTGGGTGGCAAACTCGTCACTATTGGCTTCTTCTTCCGGATGAAACCGCAGATTCTCGAGTAGTAGTACCTGCCCGGGAGCAAGGTCTGCAATGGCCGCCTGCGCCTCTGGACCGATACAGTTAGATACAAAGTGCACGGGCTGACCAAGCAGCTTTTCTAAACGCCTAGCGACCGGCGCGAGACTGCAAGACATATCGTCTGGTCCACTCGGTCGTCCGAGATGTGAACAAATGGCCAGTTTTACCTGCTTTGCAAGCAAATAGCGGATAGTTGGCAGTGATTGCTGTATACGGTAATCGGACGTAATGGCACCGTGATCAAGCGGCACATTGTAGTCAGCGCGAAGCAGGACTGTTTTCTCAGTCAGATCAATATCGCGAATTGTTTTCTTAGTAAACATGCCCACCCGTAACTTCAAGCTTATGGTTACTTTAAATATAACCTACTTGGCTAAAACTGACTATTCCAAAACGCGAACTTTAATCGTGTCCGTCGTGCCCACAACGCCTGGGTATTTGCCAGAAGCAGATACCACCACGTCACCTTTCGCGAGTACCTTATTTTTACGAAGCCAGTCAGTTAACTTTTGCGCGGCTAATGGATCGACGGGACGAACATAGCTTTTTACCCCGTATACGAGGGACAATTGCTGTGCCGTTCGAATATCGCTGGCAACCGCAATCAAGGGGATAGATGAACGGTGTGACGCAATATCAATTGCCGTCGCCCCCGATTTCGTTTCCGCCACGATTGCTTTTGCCTGAATATTATCGGCGAGACTAATGATGGCTCTTGAAATCGATGCTTGGCGAGAGTGATCTTCATATTCCGGCCATTGCACGCGTAACGGCATATTACCTTCGGTATATAAAATAACTCGCTTCATGACACTTACTGATTCGATAGGATAATTACCAGCGGCTGTTTCTTCGCTCAACATTACACAGTCAGCCCCTAAAGCAACGGCAGTCGCCACGTCAGATACTTCCGCTCTGGTAGGCTCTGGGGTCTCTGTCATACTGGCGAGCATCTGCGTCGCCACAATAACGGGTTTGGCGTAACGTAACCCGAGTCCAATAATCTTACGCTGCACAATAGGCACCGATTCCGGCGAGGTTTCAATAGCAAGATCGCCTCGCGCCACCATTACGGCATCCGATTCACGAATAATATCTTCCAGATTATCGACCGCAGCCTTGGTTTCGATCTTGGCGATGATCTTAGCCGAACTGTTCATGCTTTTTAAGAGTTTGCGTAAGTTGGTAATATCTTCGCTCGACTGGACAAAGCTCAGGGCGACATAATCTATATCTTCAGAAGCCCCATACACGAGGTCGGCTTTGTCCTTGGGAGTTAATATGTCACCGCCAAAGTCGGTGTCGGGTAAATTAATACCTTTGCGCTTAATTAATATACCGTCGTTTTCAGCTTCTGCATGCACCACGCCATTACGAACTGAAGTGACCGTGGTTCGTAACCTTCCATCATACAGGTATAGGCGCTCTCCGCGTTTTACTTTTTCGCTTAGATCATACTGGGTTGGCAAATGACCGGTCGCCGCAAAGTCAGCATTGTAGGCAAAACTCAAACTCTGTCCACGCGCTACAGTGACGACGCCGTCGAAGTCTCCCAGGCGAATTTTTGGTCCTTGCAGATCTTGAATGATGGCAACCGGCTTACCATATTCCTTAGACGCTTGGCGTATCCATTTAATCTGCTTCGTACGCTCTTCATTGGTGCCGTGGCTAAAGTTAAGGCGTAAACCGTTTGTACCACTGCTAATTAAGCCCAAAATGGCCTTGTGGCTATTTGTCGACGGACCGACCGTGGCTATAATTTTTGTCCGTTTAAATTGTTTCAATGGCACATTGGGTGCCGAGAGGGTTGGTTGCATTGTGTGTACCCACCAAGCTTAGTTAGTGTTCTTACGAACTAAGTATATACACCCTACCACTGATTACAACGCTAAAGTTCACATTAAGGAATCTGGTGCTTTGTTTGGCTAACACGTTGTAGCTGCAAGAATAAGGCTAGAGTGGCCCGTCACCGTCGTCAGGGCCGCCATTGTTATCGCCATCATGGTCGCCTCCGTTATTTTGGGGTATTGCAGATGCTTTTGTACTTGCTGACGGCGCGACGGTGTTTGTTTGTGTCGTAGTTTGCGAGGTATGCGCGGTGGTGTGATAATGCGTGGCAATAACTACTGCGCCTGCAACGATCAGGACGAGTGCAAGAAGAATAATCAGATTTCGTTTCATATGTTCAGTATAACTCAATCGCACTCGCAACGTCGCGCGTTTCTGCCATTAAGTGATAGCTATCGAGTGTCATTGAGCCGCTCAAACTGAGACTCTAGTTTATCTACCCTGCTTTCAAGACGGTCAAATCGTTCATTTACACTCTGCGCAAATGTTTTAAATATCTCAGATAAATCATCAACAGCTTTATCAATTTTTTTATCAATTGAGTTGTATAACTTATCTAAATCGTCTTTTGTCGCATAATGAGCCATGCCTTAAGTGTACCACCACGATATTACCAAAGTTACGCCTGTATAGCATAAGCTGAATGGTGACCCTGGACTACTCGATTTATAAGCAAATTGCCAATGAAATACTTCGCTGGAACAATGCACGACCGCTAGGAAATTTTGGTTTTTAGGTATTCGCCAAGCTCGTGAGGAGAATCGACATTTACAACTCTTTCCCGATTAGACAGATAAGACAATATATCTGAGCGGACAGGCTCAATGCTCACAAGTAAAGTAAGCCCCGAATCAATATCTAGCATTTCTATATCATTAATAGCATTACCAGCAACTAGTATATTCTCAGAGTCCACATTAAGTTGTTTAGCTACATACTCAACCGCCAAACCTTTATTGATGTTACTTTTCACAAACTCCATATTGCCATCCTGAAAGATGACGTTTGTATCGGTTCTCGTAAAAGCCAGTTTGAGGTTTTCTACTTTTACATAGTCCTTCAGCTTGAGGGTAACATTTGTGACGTGCTGTTCTAGTAAGATGTCTTCAAATTCGCCTATCGAAGTGTGGAATACATTTGCATAGTGACCTCGTTTTTTGATTTCTTCATCAATATCTTCTTGGTTTATGCACCAAACCTGAACTTTCTGACTCACATCTGTTGGATTAAACCAGGCCAGTTTATACAAATCGATATTCGCTCTCGTAAAGTCTACGATATGAGCAAGCTCCCTTTGATTGAAGAACTCGCCAAAAATAACTTCACCCTCGAAGTTAACAATTTTTGTGCCGTGTTCAAGTATTAACAATGCATCCGAAGAAATAATATCCTTAAATGCGTCGCCTAACATTTCTTTTAAGGGAACATAACCACGCCCCGTGGAGACGGTTGTTATGTAGCCTTTTGAGCGGAGATTTTTGATGCCCTCTAAAACACTTGCAGGTACAACTCCCTTATCGGCAATAGTGCCATCAACATCAAACACAGCTAAACGGGAAGTTTTGTTCATTACCGAAAGAATAACATAATCGAACTATTTAACACATAAGAAAAAGCACCCGACTTCAAGATTTGAAATCTAAGTGCTAATTCTAATCTGTAATTCTCCATTGGTGACCCTAAGGGGTCCGATTTATAAGTGTTTAGCTAATGAAATTATTATATGGAATAATACATTAAACAGTCTGGGCTTCGTGCTAAATTGCAATTAGCCTCTGTATACATCTTTCCTGTGTTTAATGCTTATAACTTGAAGTGTGCTGCCATCTATATCAAAAACTATGCGGTAATGACCGACACGAAATCTATAACTTCCTATGCTTGAATGTACTAGTTGTCTTGAATAAGCCAAAGGGTCTTCCTGGTCAATGTAGAATTGAAGTTTTTTTGCAATTCTTTTACGAGTAGTTTGGTCAAGTTTGTCTAAATCTTTTTTACTGCTACCCGCAAATACTATGCGGTATTGGCTCATTTATAGTACATCCCCAAAAACCTCGTTGAACGTATAAACATCGCCATTCTTTATTTCGTCACGAGCCTTAGATATAGAGGCAATATACTCACTGTCATTTAACAGCAATAGGTCTTCTAGCAAATCGTCATCAATAATTACTTTGCCAGTAAGTTTACCCCTGCTTTTAATAAACACAATGTCGTCTTTGCCTACAGCATTAATAGTAGCTGATAGATTATTACGCAAATCGGTGGTATCTATTGTCTTAGTACTCATAATATTATCCTTATATTACATTTCTATTGTACAATTAATTGTACTTCTGTGTCAATTTGCGTATCTACTAAAAGCCTCGCGAGAACTTAAAGTCCAAACGAGGCGCTTCATCGGTCATAATATAGTCAAGGAGCAATGTACCAAAATGATTTTATAAATTTCTAACAGGTAGATTTCGTCTGATAATTATTGTGGATTAGATTTACAATCAAATCTTATCTGTAATTCTCTCTTGGTGAACCACCTGACATCGAATTGGAACCATATCCTTGGGGAAATAAACCAGTGGTATGACTTATTAAGGAGCGCGCCACAGTTAGAAACTATTCCCTCGCTTAATGGAACCTAATATCTATAAGTTTAATTTTGCGGATTATAATGTTATCAATGAAAACTTATTTGATGTTCGTGGACGAAACAGGTACGTCACA
>DASTAH010000050.1:0-8499 GCA_035712845.1 Saccharimonadales bacterium (SeqCode) | reverse complement strand
AGTTGGTAGAGCGACTTAAATCAGCCAATAACATATTGGTCACGGTAAGTCGTAATCCTAGCGTGGATCAACTTGCGGCATGTATTGGATTGACGCTTGTACTCAACAAGCAGGGAAAGCACGCAACCGCTGTATTTAGCGGTCAGGTGCCGTCAACTATCGAATTTTTAAAACCTGATGAAACGCTAGAGCGGACGACTGACTCGCTCCGTGATTTTATTATCGCACTCGACAAATCAAAAGCCGACAAGCTTCGCTATAAAGTTGAAGATACGGTCGTAAAGATTTTTATTACACCGTACCGAACAAGCCTAAGTGCCGATGATCTTGAATTTAGCCAAGGTGACTTTAACGTTGATGCGGTGGTGGCGATAGGTGTACGACAGCAACAGGATTTAGATGAAGCGATTACGGCCCACGGGCGAATCTTACATGATGCCACCGTAGCTACTATAACGACGACTCCTGATGGCGAGCTCGGCACCATAAATTGGCACGATCCTTCAGCAAGCAGCTTGTGTGAGCTCGTCGAGGAGGTGGCGCACGAACTTGGAGCCGATTTACTCGATGGCCAAATTGCGACTGCGCTTCTAACAGGCATAGTGGCGGAAACGAATCGTTTCAGCAATGAAAAAACGACGCCGCAGACAATGAGTGTCAGTGCAGCGCTGATGAGTGCGGGTGCAAACCAACAGCTTGTTGCGAGCGAACTAAACCAAACAATTCCTGCTGAAACGTCTCATGGTTCAGGGGATAATGATGCGGGGCAAGCAGCTGTGGAGAGTGCGGTACCTCCAAAGTCCGATGACGGCACCCTAGAAATTACCCACCCCCATGACGATATGCCAGCGGAAGTCCCAGAGTTCGTGCAAGAAGATGTCGAGAGTAATGACCCGGTAGCACCAGGTGCGCCGTCAGCTTCGGAGAACGAACAGCCGTCTGTTGAAGCGTCAAAGCCATCTCGACTTATTACAGAACCACCCGTTCTCGGAGGCACTTTAACCGCGAGTTCAAAGCCCGATACTGAATTAGAAGCCCCTACAGATCCTCTTAGCTTGCCGCCGTCCATAAACGATCGGCCAATATTGTCACATGATGAACCGCTTAATGCTCCCGAACCGCTGCCAAGTCCGGGTATGCAACCAGCACCTGCTGATTGGGTGCCCCCAACCCTTACCGTTACGCCGCCCTCAATTGATTTACCGCAACCTGCAAATGGGGACGAGAGAATATCGAGCGTTGGAACGCAAGGGGAGCAGGGAACCGACAATGTAAATGAGACACTCAGTCAACTTGAAAAAGAAGTTAACAGCCCACATGCTCAAGCTCCGACACCTAATCTTGATGCGGCGCGCAGTGAGGTTATGGACGCCATAAATAGTGTGCCTCCAATACCAGAACCAATACAAGCACTGAACGCGCAGCCGGTCGATCTTACAGTTCCTCATGACGCGCAGCCCGTCGCGCCAGCTCAATCTCCAAGTGTTGAATTTGATCCTCAAGCATTCGGTGTCTTAAACGACCCTGATGTACCACCTGCAAGTGCAGTGCCAAGCGTACCCGAACAGAACCCTGCGCCAGTATCGCCGACACAACAACCTTTAAACCCTGAAGTACTACCGTCCGATCCTACTATCCCACCGGTGCCGCCTCCATTGCCGCCTTCTGTGTATGCGCCACCATCTAACACTTCGGCGCAATAGTAGTACAATTACAATTCATGCAAGGTATCTTGTTAGTTGATAAGCCTATCGGCTGGACATCATTTGATGTGGTGAATTATGTGCGCAAACTGGTTGCACACGCTGAAGGAAGAAAGCCTAAGAATACAAAAGTAGGGCACACCGGAACACTCGACCCATTTGCAAGCGGACTATTGGTGTTACTGATCGGGAAAGAATACACGCGTCGGGCGGCAGAGCTTGCAAAAGTAGATAAGACGTATGAAGTTACCATGCGTTTAGGGGAAGAGAGTACTACTGGTGATCCGGAAGGCGAGATAGCAAAGGTAGCCGATTCTCAGCCAACCCTAGAAGAGATAAAGGCTGCGCTCGCGCATTTTATTGGCGAAATAGAGCAAACACCGCCCGTCTATTCAGCCATTAAGGTTAATGGGGTTCGTGCTTACAAACTTGCCCGCGAAGGCAAAACCGTTACGCTCGAGTCGCGAAAAATAACAATCTATAGTAGTGACGTTATGAGCTATGATTACCCCGAAGTGCGCTTTATTGTAAAAGTTTCTAGCGGTACCTATATCCGTACTCTGGTAGAAGACATAGGCAGAGCTCTCAGCACCGGCGCCTATACAACTGCGTTACGTCGTGCTGAGGTTGGGAACTTTTCAATACACAACTGCACGGATCTAAAAGACAAAGATCTCCTCGATCATATCGAAGAATTAGAGTAATAACAGAATACTTAGTCCACGCTCGTTTTACCTGGTGACATCGAAATTGTACATCTATTAAAAGGCGCGCATAGATTTGAACGATTTGCTCTAAAACTCATGACTTGCACCAGAGAGCTTCATCTGTTAAAATACGTGCTACATGATTACTGGAGAAAAAAAGCAGAAGGTCATTAAAGATCTTCAGGTGCACAAAGATGACACTGGTGGTGCAAGTGTGCAAGTTGGTGTGCTCACGGAGCAGATTAAAGAGCTTACTGAGCATCTTAAGGTACACAAGAAAGATTTTGCGGCTCGCCGCGGTCTTTTGCAAAAGGTTGGTCAGCGTCGTCGCTTACTGCGATACATTGCTGAGCGCGACTCCGCATCGTACCTGCAGCTTATTCAAAAACTAGGCATCCGTCGCTAGTGCATAGACTACTTCTCTCGATCACTCGAGAGAACAAGCTTGTGCACATTAACGTCTAAGAATCTTAGGCAGAGCTACAGATATATTGCGCCTACAGGCACAAGACTGCGCCATATATTTGAACCTTGCCTAAGCTCCCAGACAGAAAGACATAGGTTTTATGGGAACAACCATTAACCCAAACGGAAAAGAAATAATAAAAGTAGAAACTGATTTTTGCGGGCGGACGTTATCGCTTGAAGTAGGCCGTGTTGGCTTTCGTACGAGTGCGAGCGTCGTCGCACGCTATGGTGACACCGTAGTACTTGGTACGGCAATGGTGAGCAATTCGACGGTCCAGGGTCTCGATTACTTTCCCCTCAGTATTGATTATGAAGAAAAATTTTATGCTGCAGGCAAAATCAGTGGCAGCCGTTTCATAAAGCGCGAAGGAAAGCCGAGTGATGAAGCTATTTTAATCGGTCGACTCATTGACCGACCTATTCGTCCCTTGTGGCCAAAAGGCTACCGCCATGAAGTCCAAGGTGTTGCAACCGTACTGAGCATGGACCCTGCATTTCGCCCCGATATGATTGCCATGATCGCGATGAGCGCAGCCTTCATGCTGACGGGTGCACCATTTGATGGTCCTATCGCCGGTCTGCGCATTGGTTTGGACGAAGACGGCAAATTAGCGGCGTTCTTGCCCGCTAGTCAGCTGAAGAGCGGTGGGCTAGACCTTGTGGTGGCCGGTACAAAAGACGGCATTATGATGGTGGAGGCTGGCGCACAGGAAGTTAGTGAAGACCAGATTGTTGAAGCATTAGAGTTTGCACACGCTACTATGCAACCGGCTATACAGTTGCAAAAGCAATTAGTAGATAAAGTCGGGGTTACAAAGCAAGAGTACGAACTAACGTTGCCAGACGAAGCTATTCAAGAAAAAGTTGCAAAGTATCTTGAAGACAAGCTCGGAGAAGATTTACGCAAACCATATCCAGAGCGTAATGAATTGATCGCCGTATTAAAGGCAGAGGTTCTCGACCACTTTGCCGAAGAGTTGGGCGATGAGTGGGATGCACTGAAGCATGAATATGATGATGCGTTTACGATGGCTGTTCATAAAGACGTACGCAAAGGTATCATAGAGACCCAAATACGCCCTGACGGCCGCACATTAGACGAGGTCCGACCCCTCAGCTCAGAAGTGAGCTTATTGCCGCGTGCCCATGGTTCCAGCTTGTTTACGCGAGGTGTCACGCAGGCGTTAAACATAGTGACACTTGCACCATTGAGCTATGTACAGCTCATTGACACGATGGAAGTCGAAGGTGAGAAGCGGTACATGCATCACTACAATGCCCCTGGCTATACCGTTGGAGAAGTGCGACGTTTAGGAAGTCCTGGTCGCCGAGAAATTGGTCACTCATATTTAGCAGAGCGAGCATTACTTCCGGTGATACCAGATGAAAACGAGTTTCCCTATACTATTCGTTCCGTTACTGAAATCATGTCTCAGAACGGCTCTACCAGCATGGCCGCAACCTGTAGCAGTTGTTTGGCGCTTATGGATGCCGGTGTACCACTCAAGGCACCCGTAAGCGGTATCGCAATGGGGCTCATGATGGATGGCGATACTCCGTATGTGCTCAGCGATATTGCAGATGCTGAAGATTTTGCCGGTGATATGGACTTTAAAGTGACCGGTACAACAAAGGGTATTACTGCATTGCAAATGGATATGAAAGTGCACGGTCTGCCAGTCGCCGTATTGCGAACAGCCCTTAATCAGGGTAAGGAAGGACGCGCATTCATTCTTGAGCACATGCTTACAACGTTAAGCGGTCCCCGTACTCAAATGAGCCCGTACGCTCCTCGCGTTGAAACTATGCAAATCAACCCTGAAAAAATTAGGGAAGTCATTGGTAAGGGTGGTGAAGTAATCCAAAAGATTACTGGCGAGACAGGGGCTGAAATAGACATCAAAGATGATGGCACGATCATGATTGCGAGCCCTGACAAGCAGAGTATTGACGCTGCCCGACAGTGGATCCAGACTATTGTCGCTGAGCCTGAAGTCGGTAAAATTTATCATGATGTACCGGTAGTGAGTGTTATGGACTTCGGTGCCTTTGTGCAAATATTGCCGGGCAAAGATGGTTTGGTGCACGTCAGTGAAATGAAGGAAGAGCGGGTGAATAAGCCGAGCGATGTGGTTAAGGAAGGGGACCGGGTTACGGTTAAACTTGTCGCTATTGATGACCGCGGCCGCTTACAGCTCTCGATGAAAGCTGCAGCCCGCGAAGTAAACGAAAAGTAGTGCATATGGTAGCAAAGCTTGATACATGGCATCACACAAAAGCAGGGGTATGTACCTTTGCCTGTATCGAGCTTGCTATTGCGTACGGTTTCGCAAGCTGGGCAATCGACAACGGTAGCCTTTGGCTATATGCTGCAACACTCATCTTTTTTGTGGGTGCATTACAAAATGTCGTTCGATTAATGGGAGCCTTAGTTCATGGTCGAAACAGCCGCTAAGCTCGCTGCCATTAAACAACAAATTATTGACGATAAGGTTTGCCCTGACTTGGCCGCACAGGCCACCCAGCTAGTATTTGGTGACGGTAATCCTCACGCCCAGGTAGTATTTATTGGGGAAGCACCTGGTAAGAATGAAGATATACAGGGCATCCCCTTTGTGGGGGCGGCAGGAAAGTTTTTAAATGAAATGCTTGAGATGATAGGGCTCAAGAGAGATGATATATACATAACAAATATCGTAAAATACCGTCCTCCGAATAACCGTGACCCTTTGCCTGATGAAAAACACGCGTTTCTCCCGTATTTGCAAAGCCAGCTAGAAGCAATTAAGCCTAAAGTAGTTGTCACTTTGGGTCGTCACAGTACTAATTGCTTCTTGCCGGATCTGCAAATATCGCAGGTGCACGGGCAACCTAAACGGGTTAAACTTGCGCTCAAAAGCAATCCGAAGGATGTACTTGAAGTCGTAATATTGCCACTATTTCATCCAGCAGCCGCATTGTATAACGGCGGCATGCGGCAAACGCTTATTGATGACTTCGCCAGCATTCCCGCAATAATTGAGAAATTGTAACTCATTACTAACCAGAAACGAAAAGGAGATATATGAATCCGAACAATAAAGCTAATAACAATCGCCGACCCCCTAAAAATTTTGGTGGTCAAGGCAATAACAACCAAGCACGACCAAATGGTGGTCAACCAAATAAGCGCGGTCAAACTGCATCCCCCCTCGGGGCTAATTTAAGCGTATCCCGCGGACAAGCAGTGCGTGCACAAAAACGCACTCAGATGGATGCACTACGAGTTGCTAACCAATACCAAAGTGCGGAGGTCAGTGCAAAGCCGCGTCGTGCAAATGTAATCGACGATCGTCCACGACTTAAAATTATTGGTCTCGGCGGCATGGACGGGGGCGGCTCCAAGAACATGATGCTCGTTGAGTACCAGAATGATGCCGTCATACTTGATTGCGGTAACGATCTTGGTGTCGATTTGCCGGGTATCAACTACGGTATTGCGGATACAACGTATTTAGAGCAGGTGCAACATAAACTACGCGCCTACATCATTACGCACGGTCATCTCGACCATATCGGTGGCTTGCCACACATTGTGCCAAAATTTCCCGCTCCCATTTATGGCAGTAAATTTACTATTGGTCGCGTTGAGGAAATATTTGAAAACTTTGGACTCCCTATGCCTGAAGGATTTGAGCTGAAGACGATCACTATGAACGAAGATACCCATGAGCGGCTCAAAATTGGCGAATTTTTTGTAGAGCTTGTGCGTATTACGCACTCTATCCCGGGAAGCACCTGCATCATACTTGATACACCGGTTGGTCGTATCGTAAACACCGGCGACTTCCGGTTTGATCCTAACCCACTTGATCATGAGCGCACTGACATGGAACGGCTGATCGAACTCGGCAAGGAAGGTGTGCTGGCCCTGTTGAGCGAATCGACAAGTACGGAGCGACCAGGGCGTACCCCAAGCGAATCAACGATTGAACCAAGTTTCGTGCAAATAATGGATCAAGCGCCTGGACGTATTTTTGTGGCAATATTTAGCACGAACATTAACCGTATACAGATGATAATCAATGCGGCAGTACATCACGGGAAAAAGATAGCCCTCGATGGTCGCAGCATGATGAGTACGCTTGAAATGGCAGTACGTCATGGATTCGTACGGGTCCCCAAGGGAACCTTCGTACCTATTGCGAGTGTTTCAAATCTTAAAGATAACGAAGTCGTGGTTGTATGTACGGGCGGCCAAGGAGAGCCGAGTAGCGCCTTGCAACGTATGGCTGCCGGCGATCACAAGCATGTAAAAATGAAGGAACAAGACACGGTAGTGTTAAGCTCAACGCCAATTCCCGAAACAGGCAACGATGCACTGATTGGGAATATGGTTGACGACTTGATGCGCAAGGGAGTGCACGTATTTCAGCACGTTACCCATGATCTTGATAATGTTGGGCCACTCCATGTTTCGGGCCATGCCTCTCGGGACGAATACGCGGAAATGATTTCTGTACTCAATCCGAAGTTCTTTGTGCCAATCTACGGTTCATACCGTTCAAAACAACGTCATATAGATCTTGCGATAGAGCAGGGTATGCCGCGCATTAATACGGTAAACGCCGAGAACGGGCAGGTAATTGCACTAACGCCAGAAAAAATGGAGTTAGAAGGTGAAGTCCCGCACGGCACGATCCTTGTTGATCAAACAGGCGCTATAGTCAGCAACGTGGTTGTGAAAGACCGCGTGTTACTCGCGGAAGAAGGCTTGGTTGCGGTGGTGCTTACTATCGATAAGAAAGCAGGAACGTTGCTCACGAGCCCAGATATCATTAGTCGCGGTTTTATCTACATGCGCGATAATGAAGAGATCATGAACGGCTTACGCAATGAGTTAAAGCGTGCTGTACAACAGCGCTTTAAGCGCGTAGATCTTGATCGTTTCAAGGCGGAATTGAAGGATCATGTAACACACTTTTTGTTCGAGCAAACGCAGCGCAGTCCTATCGTCATACCTGTCGTCAATGTTATTGGTAGCAAAGGCGAAGTAAAGACCACGGCTAACGGTCGCACCAAGACTAGCGAAGAAATTGCCGCAGAACAACAAAAGCGATTTCAAGAAATGCGCCAGCGCCTCCTTACCCAAGATGCGCGTGTAGATTGACAATTAACCATAAGTGTGTTACTGTAGATACTGAAACTAAGTTAAGCGAAAGTACATACAATGACAGAGCGATTTGATTTACGCAACATGCCAGCTGATGGTAAGGAAGCTGAGTGGGCAGCTCTTATGCCTCCAGTGGTACCAATGCCCGACTATACCGAAGCTAAAACGTCTGCACTAATACGTCAAACACCAACCGCTAGTGAAAGTATGCAGCAAAAGGCTGCTGAGGCGGCGATTCAGGCTTCTCTCGATCAGCAACCACGTTTGTAAATTAGATATGTAGTCTACGCAGATAAGGGGCTTTAGTCGAAGCCCCTTTCAAGTTCTCTATCCGGCTCCCATACATCTTGCACACTTCCAACTAAACTAGGAGGTAGTGAAGATGAGGTACCGAAAGATGTCCGAGAAACAGTTGCTGGTGTACGGCGCCAGAGTCCGTTTGGCATGGTTCCGGAAAGCCGAAGAGTTA
>DASTAH010000049.1:0-8155 GCA_035712845.1 Saccharimonadales bacterium (SeqCode) | reverse complement strand
ACCCTGGGCCCATAGGTGCGTAGGATCACCCTCACGATGTAAATAATTTATTGCCATTATTGGTAGGGTACTATAGTGGTGTGAATCTTCAAAGCCTGTTTACCGCGTACTCCCATAAGTTATGCTAGTTCGCTTTGTTTAATCTTAAGGATCAGTTTTGTAGCGGGGAAGTGCAGTTAATTAGTAAACCAGAGACAGACTAAATAAAATATGCACTTTGTAAAAAGTGCATATACTTCATGGGGCGAGAGATGGGACTTGAACCCACGGCCTTCTGTGCCACAAACAGACGCTCTAACCAACTGAGCTACTCCCGCCGCAAAACAGAGGTGATTATAGCCGAAAACAGTGCAACTTACAACTTATTTACTTCCGCAAGTAAGGCACGAAACGCTTGACCACGATGACTAATGGCATTTTTTTCTGCTGGTGACATTTCTGCCATAGTACGTGTTTGGCCATCTGGTACGACAGTAAAATCAAAACCAAATCCATTTTCTCCTCGTGGAGAGACCACGCTGCCATGAATTTTGCCTTCTCCAAATAGCATAGAGCTACCGTCATAGTATGCAGCTAGGCATGTAATAGTTACGGTCGGGTTGGGCACAGTTGAAAGTTTTAAAAATGTTTCTTTTCCGAGCGTTTTTTCAAAAAACTTAAAGAAGGGACCAGGCAAGCCATTTAAGTGATCGAGCCCGGCTGAGACATCTTCAATGATGACGGGCTGTTTTATGATTGCGAACGCGCGTCTTACTTTGTCTTCAACAATTTCATGCAAATCTAGACTTTGAATTTCCTCAAGATGGATATTGCTCATAGTAAAGTCAAATTGACCTTCAGCGAGTGCTTGTAGTTCACGTACTTTACCAGGATTTCCTGTCGCGATAGTGATTGTGCGCATGTCTAGGTGTTATATCCTCAGCTTGGGAACGGTTTACTCTATGCTTTAGCTATCACCACTATACTAATACCTACCGCAATAACAAACAGCCCGAGTACTTGCAATACACTCACTTTGTCGTGAAACATGAAGATTCCAAGCAACGATGCGAGCACAACAGTTCCTCCATAAATGAGTGGTATCACATAGCTCAGGGTACCTTTTTCAAATATTTTGATGAAGATAATCGAGAATAATGCTATGGCCACGCCTGCAAGCAGTGAATAGATGACGCCATTTTTTGTTATTGGCTGCGCGCCAGTACCCTTAAGCTTTATGTACAAATATATACCCAGGGGAATTACTGCACCGAGACCGTTGAATATAACGGAACTGGCGTTAGGATCTATGGTTCCTCCAGCTTTTGAGGCAAACGCATCATACAAGGTATAAAAAACGGTAGCGAGCGCGATAAGAAGTATAAGCGGCATGCCAGCATTATAACAAAAAGCCTAGTTGGCAATGCGCGCGGCGAATGATTGCTGATTATATGAAGTGTTGTGGCGCTCTCCGGTAGCCTGCAAGGTATGGGACAAGATTACTTCTGGGTACGCCTAATGGTACGCGGCAGACCATCTTTAAATGCGCCTGCTATTGTGAGCTTCCACAAATTTAACATGGTCGTTTAGTGCGAAATTACCTTCATGTACAGTTGTTCGCGTGGGGATGAAGGCTCCATGCGGCGAATTGTAACAAATTGAAGGCAGGTAATTAAAGCTCTCAGGCGTTGATCCTCTTGCGCGCTACATAATAAACGCTGCTAACTGTTTGGGGTTACGAGATTAGTGCCGTATGAAATATTCGCGGTGTCTATAAATGTGTCTTTATCTCTGATAATTGCTTGTGGCGGTAGTTGCGGTGAGTGGGTGGTGATGCCATCAACTTTTTTAACCGCAGTGCCAATAGCCAAAAACTCTATGAGCCCACTGCCTATGTTATAAATATAGGTTTTAATTCCTAGCACATCATCGGCACCAATAGCTTCGGCTTGCTCCTGTACCTTTTTAAGTGACTGTTCGCGTGCGCCGTAAATTAACTCGGTTAGTTCATTAATTTCACCTTTAACGAAGTTTTTAAGTATTGATTTAACGCCGCCAATAAATCCCAGAGAATACACTGAGGTACCGAGTACTAGCTTCATGGGTGCGAAGCCTAGTTGTGCAATATTCCAGGTTTCCTCTGCTGTTAAATCACTCGTTGTGACACCGCCCACGGTATCAGCAATAGCCTGTACTTGCTCATTATATGAGGCGGTACCAATCATGATCATTTCCTGGACGCCAGAAGTGCCCACGGGCAAAATTGTCGTCCGTATGCCTACCACGCTATTTGCGTTGTTGCTTCTTGCTTCTTCTTGTATTCGTTCCAAAGCCGTATTGCGCGTTGTATTGAAGATATCACTGTATTGCGTCACCTCACCTTTAGCGAGCTGTCGAAATGCACCAATAACTCCTTGCGTTACACCAATTGAATACGCAACATTTCCAAAAACAAAACTTATTGGTTGGTATCCAGCGTCCCATTGGCAAAACAACTCTTGACCATCGGCCGAGCTGGTAAAAGCTGACTTATCGGCGCTGCTCGTTGGATGTAAGGTAGAAGCAACCGTTAGGAATTCAATGTTACCCGGGTGAAAAATCAATTCACTTGTTACGCCCGTTGCCCCACTGCCGCCAGTTTGTTGGAGTTCTTGCGCAAAACGAGAGAGAGATAATTGCCGGCCTTGCACTATCATATCGGTCACTTGCTTGATCTCGCCACCAGCAATTGTTCGTAACCCGGAACCCACACCACCAATGAAGCCCATTGCAAACACGCTATTACCTACGAGTAGATTACCAGGTTCATAGCCGATGAGGCTAAGGCAGTACATTTCGTTACCGGAAAGCCCTGAATATCGAGGGGGACGTGAGGTATTTGCTGTTGTATCTGAGTTCATACTGTTTCCTTTAACTGGTTTAAGTAACGGTACCTATTTAAATATATATGAACAGCTTTTTATATGCTTGCGTTTTTATTGCAAGCTTCCCAATGCAGTGGATGCATAAACACTCGCCCTATAAGTATAAAAAGTGGGCAACACTTAATAGCTTCACTGCCTCACAACGATACGAGTGTAACGTTATTTTACTTTCAATTTAGCACTACGATTAACAGCCCGAAGCTTAGAGCGCCGGTCATTAAGTACATAAACTATTAGCCAACTTACAACAGCTGAAATAGTAGCACGGGTAAGGATGCTTCTGTAGTCTATTCGCGTTACTGACTTGCTGCCAATATAGATAAGCGCTAAGGGAGCTGTAGCGTTGATAGGGGAGTATGTTAAACCGTTTGTATCAACTGCTTCCATGGGGCAGTTATAAACACCATGAGCACCCGGAGGTAGGCAATCGAATGAAGTTTCGTATGTATAGTCAGTCGGCCAAAGCCAAGCCGCTAACGAAAAAATAATTACGCATGCAACCGTTGCAGTAATGGTGCTTTTACGCGAGAGAGTAACCCTCATCTCAATAGTATACGCTTATGCTTGGCGCCCCCTATTTGATGAACTTCGTAACTCAACTACTCTAAGGATTACCTATGCATTTAGTGCTGAGCAGGAAGACTTACATCTTGTCCTAGAATGACAACAAAATCAGCGCTGTACCCACTTGCTTCTTCAGCTTCAGTCGAGGCAGTTGAAGCGTTCACAAATTCAGAGTTTTTGAAAATATTTTGTAACGATTGTTTCGAAGCCGGTTTATTTCCATTCGTCGAATCAACAACAAGCGCACTACTGTACTGGCTATTCGTATTAGCTTCACCTATCACTTGGAACCCATCATTTTTCAAAACTGCCGCTTCTTTTCTAGCTAAGCCAGCAACACTACCACCGTTTAAGACAACTACGGTAGGCGCTTCACGAACTATCGGGTTATCTGAAGTCAGCTGCTGGTAGTAGTACTGTATTTGACTGAAATTATCTATACCGGCTTTGGGGATAAGAGCCTCTTCTCCATCCGGAGCCGTATAACTCGTGATCAGGGCATTCGGTCCGCTGTTAGGTAAATCTAACGTTTGAAGTTTAGTAAGGTTCAGGCCTTTAGAAAGCTGAATGAAACGTAAAACGTCTTGCAAATTAAGGTCTGTGGCGACATTATTGCCGAAACTATTAAATAAGTTAGTGACTTTTATAGGGTTAGCTAACACCCCGACGCTTTGAGCTTTTTGAGCTAGTGCAACAAGCATCTGTCTCTGGTGCTGCGTACGGTTATAGTCGCTCTGGGGGAACCCATACTCATATTGTCCGCAACCACATGGGTCACCTCTGGCACGTGCTAGATTCAACGCCGTTTGACCGTCCAACGTAACTTCGCCATTTGGCAGTTTAAGTGGTCCGCCATCTGCTTTCGCAATATTCGGGTCAAATAATCCCCTCGGGTCATTACTCTGAATATTTATAGAGATACCGCCCACAGCATTAACTGAATCTTTAAATGCAGTGTAGTTAATAAGTGCATAGTAATCGATAGGTATACCCAAGTCTGACTGTACTATCTGTTGCAGCTGCCCCATTCCACCTTTCGGATAGCCTTGTTGACTAAAATTAGTCACGTCATTGGCAGCATTAATTTTCTGATGTGACCATCCCGGTATATCGACCCAGAGGTCCCGGGGTATGCTTAGCATAAAGCCGGTATGGTTTTTAGTGTCTATGCTCAGAACCATAATGGAATCAGTCAATTGTGCCCCACCATGATTAGGGTCATCTGCCGAGTCGCCTGCTAAGAGAATATTGACGCGACCTTGGTCTTCGCCTTTTAGTTTCGTATTACTAAACAGTGCCTGGGCATCGCTAATAATATTGCCATGAAACACTTTATCGAGATTACCGAGAAGTCTTGCCCCATACCAACTGCCTACGCCAAAACCAATAAGTAAGATAGTTAGTGCCGACATGATAATCTTACGCTTTACTGACCAGTGCTTTTTTTGTTTTGGTGGCGTAACGTTTAGGGGGCGCCTCGTCTCAGACAAACCTGCTGGTTTGTAATAAGAGGTGTACGGAAGTGACGAGGAATTACCTTTAGTAGGAAGAGTGTTCCGGGGGGAAGGATTTATAGGTCCTTGTCGTACAGCGGTGCGCGGAATTTTACGTGGTTGCATTGAAGGTCGTAAGAAACCATCCATGCTTCCACTTTTAGGTCGACGTTTATTTTGTTCCACAATGCACCATTATAGCTTATGCATTTGGTAATACTAAAACTTAAAGTAAATGAAATTAAAAGTAGGAGTGAAAATAAATTATTGCTATAACTCAGACGAAAATGTTTATGCTTGGCGCCCCCTATTTGATGCACTTCGCAAAATTAAAATTGGTTGTAACTATAAATTATCAGAAAGCAAGACTGAGAAATAGCTAACCTGGTATACAAAAATTACTATTTCGTAATCCAAAAAGTAGGAAGATTACAAAAATTAATGGTATAGATAATACCAGAGTAGTGAGGGCGAATATTTTATATCCTTTATGCTGAAAGCGTAGAATCCCCAGAGGAACTACTATGTCGATAATGGCTATGCCAAGAGAAAACATCCCGAGAAGTGGGTGAGGCGTATTAATATTTGTTGAGCCCGAGCAACTATCTTGCTGAACTTGGCTTTTAAAATAACCGGCGCCAATTAAGGTAGTAAATATGGCAAGAATTATTCCTGTAATAACTAGAGCAAAACCATCCCTTCCTAATTTTCGTGTAAGAGCAAGCATTACAAGAATAATAGCATAAGCGTTTTGGCGCCCCTTATTTGATGAACTTCACAACTTTAAAATGTCATTTAATTATGGGGAAAAGGAGAGATTCCTAAAAGCAGAGATTAATCCAACAAAGAATAAGACGTAAACGACTACTAAGGCTATAAATATTCCATTGATCACTATCCACTTCATTACCTTTCGGCGAATTGCTAATACTAAGCCTAAAATAAAAAGCGGAATTGCCTTTGCACCATAAATGTAGAGTAGTCTAATTCTCTCGTTGGCCAATACGTCATTGCTCGCATACGGTAGGCTGTTATTGGTATGAACTTCAAGCGCGCCCAGAAAAAGTGCTAAGAAAACGGCGACAATGAATAAAAGCAGGGCGTAATTGCTTTTGCGGTCTTTGCGTTTCACCTCTAAAGGATAATTTAAAGCAGTTCAAAACACCATAGTGCTTATGCTTGGCGCCCCGGGCAGGATTCGAACCTGCGACCTTAGGCTTAGAAGTCCTCTGCTCTATCCAACTGAGCTACCAGGGCTTAGGCGACAGTACATTGGTGCGGGTGCGGGGAATCGAACCCCGGTCACCAGTTTGGAAAACTGGGATAATAGCCGTTATACGACACCCGCGTAACTGGGGTGATTATAGCACCAAATAAATGCAATTAATACTAAAAAATATAAAAGAATAAACTAGACAAATGCACATAAATAATGTAATATTTACATAATTGCGCATTGACATTTATCTTTTACTCGGTCGCTTGAGATAAATTGAGCTAGTAGCGAGCCCACCAATTTAAATAATAAAAGAGGGTCATCCTGACTACGAAGGTAGTTATATGGGATGGCTTTTTGATTTTAAGGAGCGTTTATGTACGGAGGAAAAGGTGGTGCAATTTTTGGCACGGCAACTGCAGTAACGGGTGTCGCCGGGGTGGCTCTATTGCCCGACACAGGTAACAGTTTATTGCAGACAATCATAAGTATTGCGGCTATCACAGCTGGAATAATTATGGTCGGCAGTTTTGTATTTACTCGTATATTTGCAAAGCTTTATCGTTAGTTAGAGTTGTGATGCGTGTCCGTTTGTCGCTGCGTGTTTTGCCTATATATATTGTAATAGGTAGTCTATTTGTAGTGCCATTGTGGCAGCGACACATGGCAATTGTAAATGCTGAGTCCGCTGGTCGATATGCAGAGTCTGTACTAGCTTCTGTTCGATCTAATAGCGCAATGTTTAGTGGTGAACCTACTAAAATAGTTTTGCCAAGACAGGGAATAGATTTACCAATTGTAGACGGGATATATGATGGCACTCAAAAAGTTTGGTCAGTTGCGCGTACGACTGCTAACTTCGCTACTATCACTGCTCAACCTAATAATGCTAAAGATAAAACTCTTATATATGGTCATTGGACTCCGCAAGTTTTTGGTCCAACTAGTAACTTAAAAGCGGGTGATTTTGCATATGTCTACACGAGCAATGGTCATATATTTCAGTATCGCTACGAAAACCAAACAGTTATCAAGCCTACAGACACCCAAATTTTTAACAATCTAAACGGTAAGCCAGGATTGGCACTCATGACCTGTGAGGGTACGTGGGCACAAGATCGCCGACTCATGTTTTTTAATTTAGAATCCGCCAAATGACATTAACTATCCTGCTATATATTGTGTTTATTACATGGGTAGTAATGTTGCTGCGCGTAATTATAGGGTTTGTGAGCAGCGATCTTTTCATCATCCGTCAAACAATTGCTCGCAAATCTAAAAAACGTACACATTTGCCCACCGTTACTGTTCTTATACCTGCTTACAATGAAGAAAATGTTATTGTTCGCGCGCTCGCGTCGGTTAGAGCAAGTAATTATCCCGCAAAAAAACTAGAGGTTATTGTCATTAATGACGGCTCTACTGATAATACTGAGAACGTTATAAAAGCTTTCAAGAAAGCGCATAAAGTTGGTTGTAAAATTAGACTCCTAAATCGCCCAAATGGCGGTAAGGCAAAGGCGCTCAATTACGCACTCAAAAAAAGCGTACGAACATCACTTGTTATGTGCCTTGATGCAGATTCATTTTTGCACCGCGATGCTTTACGAAATGCTGTGCAGTATTTTCGTGACAGAAAAGTTATTGCGCTCAGTACTAATGTCAATGTCGTCGAAGACGGCACGTTGATCGGATTAGCTCAAAGGATTGAATACCTTATGGGATTTCATATTAAGAAAGGGATAACGCTTCTCGGTATTAATTACATAATCGGAGGCGCCGGTTCAATGTTTCGATACAGTATGCTCAAGCGGGCAGGGTATTATGAAGGGAACACCTTAACTGAAGACCTTGATGTTACCCTCAAAATTTTTCGTGCTAAGCGACGCGATGAGAAAATTGCATATGCCCATGACGCAATTACGTTTACTGAAGCAGTACACTCTTTGCGCGCATTGATGCGTCAACGCTATCGTTGG
>DASTAH010000048.1:0-20473 GCA_035712845.1 Saccharimonadales bacterium (SeqCode) | reverse complement strand
AGAGCCAGCTACACGGCGGACGTGAAATCAGCAGGGAGCAATTAGACGAATATAAGCAACTGTCGGCTGATGACAAAATGTATAGCCGAGCGTTGCGCTACGTGGCGCTCCGACCGCGCACGGTCTGGGAACTGCAGCAGTACCTTACCCGTCATGACGCCTCCCCCGCCCTCGTAGAACTAATAGTTAACAAGTTAACTAACATCGGGTTATTAGATGACGCCGCCTATGCCCGTAGCTTTGTCGCCGATCGCCGATCGCTTCGCCCTGCGAGTCACCGAAAGCTCGTCGCCGACCTTCGAAAAAAACATATCGCGAGCTCTCTTATCCATGAGGCGGTCGGGAACGATGCGGCAGACGAGCGTCAGTCACTCCAGTCAGTTATTACCAAAGCCCGACGTCAGACGAAGTACCAGACGGATGAACTGAAACTAATGCAGTACCTTGCACGGCAGGGTTTTCACTATGACGACATTAAACAGGCGCTGCAGCACGAAGATTAAGCGGCGGTCGCTGCTGCCGGCACTGTTCCCTTTTCGAGCGGATCGTTAACTATAATGCGGCGAGGGGTAATTTCATTGATTTGTGTGCGATCAATACTGAGACTGCCGCCTGTAAAACTTTTCAAGATGCTTTGCGCGACATACAGTTTCTGTACGTACATCGTCTCCGTTTCAACGGCATAGTCACTCACCTTGCCTAATTTTTGCTTACTAGTAGTTTCTACTTGTTTACCAAGCAGCTCAAACCGAAGAGATAGCAGTTGCTTGAGTCGCACTAATTCGCTTGGATCAGTTAACACGTCGTGGTCGTTGACGACAAAGCCCTGGGGTAAGGTTTCTCGAATATCTTGATACAGCAGGACGAGAGGGGTTTTATCAAAGCGGTCCTCGACAAAAAAGCCTTCTATCTTAAGATTGTTAGGATTGAAGATTGGTGCCGTGACGGTCGCTATCGGTGTACCGGTGCGCAGTGACAAGACGGATTTAGCCAGTATGCTCGCGCTTAATTGCAACATGCCTCTCATTATATACGGTCAGCAATACTAAGGCTGTAGCATTACTCCCATGCCTGAGATGGTCGAACTGCTTGCGCTTGCTCCGATACGAGAGGCCGCTATACTATACGGAGCATATGAGCAAAAAACTACTATGGCGCACGACGTCATCGGGACCCGAACAGACTGAGCGGCTTGGAGAGGCGTTGGGACCGCGGCTGCGCGGTGGTGAGTGCCTTGAGCTTATCAGTGACTTGGGCGGCGGGAAGACGACCTTTGTGCGGGGTCTAGCCCGGGGCGTCGGCAGCCCGGACACAGTAAGCAGCCCAAGCTTTACGTTGAGTAACGAGTATCGGGGGGGTTCTGTATTGCTGTATCACTTTGACTTCTACCGGCTGAACGAGCCCGGTATTATGCGTCAGGAATTAAAAGAGCTCGTGACTGATACTGAAGCCGTGACAGTCGTTGAGTGGGCGGACATTGTAGAAGACGTATTGCCGCCTGATACCGTAACAATTACTATGAGCGCCACTGGGGAAACGAGCCGCGAGATAGCGTGTGCTTACCCAGAAACTCGCGCGTATCTTTTTGAAGGGCTCGCCTAGATGTTACTACTTACAATTCGTACCGATAAACCGGACGCTGAACTCGGACTGTTTAGCGATGAACAGCAACTTGCCTACGATAGCTGGGAGGCGCATCGCCAGCTAGCTGAAACGATACATCTGCGCATCCGCCACATGCTTACAGACCATGGGCACACTATGCAGGATCTTGAAGGCTTAGTTGTCTTTAAGGGTCCAGGTAGCTTTACAGGTTTACGCATAGGTCTAACGGTAGCGAACGCGATGGCACAGGCACTGCAGGTGCCAATTGTGGCAACCAATGGCGAACAGTGGCGCGAGCTTGGTATCGCGCGGCTACAGCATGGTGATAATGAAACGATCGCACTTCCCGAGTACGGTGGTGAGCCTCATATTACGCAACAGAAAAAGTAGTTTTCCACAGGTTCTTTGTGCAGTTCATCACATTGTTGTTGACAGTAAATTTGCGCCAGGTGTATTGTGATCTCAGAAATAGTTAACAAAAAAATACAACAAAAGGAAATATAGTATGAAGCTAGTTGCGCGTGTATTACAGTCGAGTGCTGCCTTAGTGGTTGGCACCTCTTCCTTGCTCATGGTTGGCTTAACAGGAGTGGCTAATGCTGCAGCACCGTATACGTGTTCATGGACCGGTGCTGCCGGAGATGGCAAATTCAGCACAGCTGCTAACTGGTCGGATACTACCGATAGCGTCACGAGTGGCTGTGGCGTTACGGGAGCAGCTCCGCTTGCCGCTGATAATGACGGGTTGATATTTGATAATACGAGCCTAACAAGCAATGCTACCCTCACCAATGATATTACAGGTCTGGCAGTTGGCACGTTTATTTTTCAAGGTACGGGTACATACGGATTTACGATAACGGGTAATGCCATAACGTTAAGCTCTGGCGTGCTAGCAAACGATAATGGGAATGGCATTAATACAATAGATACAGATATCAGCTTGTCTTCTAATGCAACGATATCCGAATCGCAATCAAGTGCTGGTCTAGTCTTAGGCGATTATTCAACGGCTCACACATTAAATCTTAGTGGGCACAGTCTCACTTTTTCAGGACCAATACAAGCACTGCAGTGTGGAAAGGGAGGCGGAGCTAACAAAATTTATGACAGTTTATCTGGCGGTGGTACGTTTATAGACAATGTTGCGGCACCTGTTGTGCTTCACTCTGACAGTCCTAATTTTTCCGGTGCATTTGAAGTGCTGGCGGGCACCTTGGATGCCGCAAGTACAAATGCACTTGGTGCATCAAGCGGCATCACTTCAGTGGCCAGCGGTGCCAACTTCGCCGTATCGATGAGTCAGAACACCACCTATAATGTTCCCCTTACGCTTAGCGGCGGCACACTCATTGCGGATTCTAACGCGACACTACCTGATGCGTGCCTCGGAGGTGGATCAAGCCAAAGTTATACGGCTACCTTTTCAGCACCTGTCACCCTTACAGCAAATTCTACCTACTACGGCGGTAGGTACACTGGAACCACTACGAACACCACAATTTCAGGTACGTACACAAACAACGGCTTCACATTTACCGGCGCAACCGGTTCACAGGGAACGTTATCACTGCCCGGGGGGCAACAAGTTGTTGCTTCTGTGCAAACTACGAATTACACTGCAAACTCGCCCACTACACCTCTGACAATTTCCCAAAACCAAACGGCAATTGTCGATGGTACATATGGTCAAACTGTCGTGGAGGGCGGTGGAACATTGAAAGGTAATGGAACCGTCGGTGCATTGTTTGTCTACAAAGACGGTATCGTAGCTCCTGGTCACAGCCCTGGGTGTCTGACAATAAATGGAGACTATACGCAGTACGGCACCTACCAAGCTGAAATCGGCGGCACTACTGCATGCACTGGCTATGATCAGTTGATCGTAAATGGCAACGTTACTTTGAGCGATGGACAAACGCCTCCCATGCTTGGAACGCTCCAACTCTCATTGGTGAACAATTTTAAGCCACAAGTGGGTCAAACCTTTGAAATCATCAATAACAAAGGTAGTAAACCAGTTACCGATACCTTCAGTGGGCTAGCAGAAGGTGCCACAATCAATGTGAATGGCAATGTGTTCAAGATCTCTTACAAAGGTGGCGATGGAAACGACGTTGTTCTAACAGTTATAACTGCAGCTTCTCCAAACACTGGCTTTGCGCTCGTATCGACCCGAGTTGCCCCTGTACTTGGCGTGTGTGTGGGCGCATCCGCGCTACTCATAGTAGCTGGTCGACGATACAACGGCGCCAAGAAATAATAGTTAGCTTGAGGAAGGAGCCTCATGCCCCATCGTGACCATATAGGTCTAGATAACCAGCATTTTAATGGGAGACTGCGTCAGCGACACCAGCGGGCGCAGTTTGGGTATGTGCCTGTTACCACAAATAGGCCATCAGCACGATATTTTTCGGACATTCAGGTAACTACTATTCGCTCAAAAACCGGCACTACTGTTAGCAGTGCCGCCGCTAAACCAACACGTTCCGTGCCAATAGTAAAGCCACAGCCGTTTGTGACTGCGAAACGGCATGAGCCAAAGCGCTCGCAAGTATTAAAGCGCCAGTCTGTACGGCGACCGCTGAAGAATGCGCACCCTAAACATGCTGTGGCTGTCAGTCGGCGCAGCAAAGCGCAAGTAGTTATGTTTGCTATGGCTTTCTTCATTTTTGCAGTAGGACTTGCTGTCAGCTATATGACTTACGAGACGAACAAATCGACAAAGAATCAGGTGGCGGCTCTCGCAAAACAATCTACTGACCAATCGTCCGGAGCAAGTTCAGCGGATGACGCAGTGCCGAGTACCACCCCGCCGTCTCCAACGGTCATAAAAAACTATACTGTTGCACCAAATTTACCTAAGTACTTAGACATTCCTAAGTTACACGTTCATAGCCGCGTGTTATCGCTCGGTATTTTGAGCAGCGGAGCGTTAGCCGCTCCTAGTAACATTTATGATGCAGGATGGTACAACGAAAGTTCATCCCCAGGTCAGTCAGGAGCTATGCTAATTGATGGTCATGCAACTGGCTACAATGCAGCAGGTATTTTCTATGGTCTCCCAAAACTTGTAGCTGGTGACACGATATCAGTAACACGGGGTGACAATACCACGTACACATATAAGGTCGTCAAAAGCCAAGTGTATGATGCCAATCACGTGGACATGGCGTCGGCACTAACACCTGTTGTTGTAGGTAAGCCGGGTCTCAATCTCATTACGTGCGATGGTCAGGTTGATCCGCACACCTATCACTATAATCAGCGAATAATAATCTACGCAGTGCAAGTATAGTTGACCAAATTATTGGCGACAGCGTATATTTTAGCTAGGAACATCCACGTTAGAGAGACGTACGAGTTTCCCAAACACCATTATTCTAAAATTAATTCGATTTCCAGACAGTCAACCTTAGCTAGAGAAGTGATAGCGATGCTTAAGGTCACCGTCTGCCGATAGAAAGGAAAAACCATGTTAGAAGCAGTGCTTGCTGTAGTAGGACTGCTGGTTGGCTTTGGTGCCGATCAAGTGATTATGAAACGTCGGGCTGGCTCAGCTGAAGAGCAGGCGCAAAAGGAACTCGCCAAAGCCAAAAAGGATGCCGATAAATTAGTTCTCGAAGCCCGCGAGGAGGCTAACCGCGCAGCGGAAGAAGTTCGCAAAGAAGAACAAAGTCGCCGTAAAGAGTTAAAAGATCTTGAAAACCGTTTGGTCCAGCGTGAAGAAACGCTTGATAAAAAGCTCGATGAACTTGATAAACGGGCCGAACGATTACGCACCTCAGAAGACGAAGTAGAGAAGCTGAAAGATGAAATTCGTGAAATTCGCGGTCGTCAGCAAGAAAAGCTAGAGAAAATAGCCAAGCTCAGTAAAGCGGAAGCCGCCGATAAGCTAATGCAAATGACGGAGCGTGATATCCGTAACGATTTGCTTGGTCTCGTGAGCAAGTTACAAAATGAAGCGAGAGAAAACGCCGAAGAATCGGCAGCTCTCATCATTACGACGGCCATGGAACGGATGAGCTCCGAAGTTACGGCAGAGCGTACCGTGACCAGCATGAAGCTAGAAGACGAAGAGATGAAAGGTCGCATTATTGGTAAAGAAGGTCGTAATATACAAGCCTTACAGAGGGCAACCGGTGTGGATATTATGGTTGATGACACCCCAGGCTACATAGTCCTAAGCTCATTTGATCCGGTTCGACGCGAAGTTGCCCGGCAAGCGCTTGAAATGCTCATGAAAGATGGACGTATCCATCCTGGACGCATTGAAGAAGTGGTCGAAAAGGCCCAGAAAAATGTTGAGAAAGATGTGGTGCGTGCTGGTGAAGACGCAGCGCGTGAAGTCGGCATTGTCGGTATACCGAAAGAAATCGTTCACCTGCTTGGTGAACTGAAGTACCGCACCAGCTATGGTCAGAACGTATTGAAGCATAGCACTGAAATGGCGCACATAGCCGGCATGATCGCAGAAGAAGTTGGCGCCAATGTGAAAACGTCCAAATATGCCGCCCTTGTCCATGATCTTGGTAAAGCCCTGACGCACAAAATGGAAGGCAAGCATCACCATATCAGTGGTGAAATGCTGCGCAAGTACGGTGCCCCAGAAGAGGTGGCGCTTGCGGCTGAACAGCATCACGACGATGTTGAAGCAACCAGTACTGAGGCCCTCATCATACGTGTGGTTGACGCCATTTCTGCCTCCCGACCTGGCGCCCGCAATATTAGTGCCGAAAACTTTGTCGAGCGCATGCGCGATCTAGAGAATATCGCTACGGGATTCACCGGCATAGAAAAAGCATACGCAATATCTGCAGGACGAGAAGTACGAGTATTCGTACGGCCGCAGCAAGTGGATGACCTGACCGCTATCAAACTAGCACGAGATATCGCCACAAAGATTGAAAGTACTATGCAATATCCGGGAACTATTAAAGTGAATGTCATTCGTGAAACTCGAGCCGTTGAGTTTGCCAAGTAAGCACGAGGAGCAGTGAACCGCCCATGCCGTCATCCTATGAGGAAGCAGAATTCGGATCTGCGCAAGACTTTACCGCTTCTATCAGCGATACTGAGTTTGCCGTGGGCATGCGTGACATTGAACGTGAAGCCAGACGCCAGGCGTTTCAGACTGTCTTTTCCCGGCTTAAGTCGCTCAACCCCCATGCAGCACGGTCCATATTATTCGTCAGCTATGCTGAAGACATCTTGTCAAGAACCGTTCTCCTGCTGCGCTACAATGCGCCGAAGCACTCACCGCGCGCCAACCCGTACCGCGTCATTGTTAACGACGAGAAGTTGCAGGGCTATGACTTGAGCCAACCAGTGATAGCTGGCACCGATTATATTGTGCGTCCGGTCGGTAACCTGATAAGTGTGCGCAGCTATGTTACAGGTCTTGATGATGTGCAAAATAACGCCGATGCGTTGCGTATCATTCGACCCTATGGCGGCGATAATATAACCAGGGTTCAGTGCGGGAGTAATTACACGACGCAGATGTTGAGCGACGCTCCCGTGGCTAGCTTTGAAGACTTGCAAGATCGACGCATAGCGGCCGAGCGAATGGCTACACTCCTGAAGGGATTACGTCATGAAGATGGAGCACCAACGGACGTACTGTTTGAACGGGTAGGTATGTAACAGGCTATGCGTATTCTCTATATTGGTGACGTAATGGGTGAAGTTGGCATTGAGGTAGTTGAGCAGATAGTGCCTCGATTACGCCGCGAGAAAAACCTCGATTTTGTGGTTGCGCAAGCTGAAAACGTCAGCCTCGGCAAGGGAATTACCCCAATCGATTTTGCCCGGCTAAAACGCTCAGGCGTCGATTTCTTCACCGGAGGCAATCACTCCTTTGCCCGCGAAGCCATCTATCCCGCATTAGCCGACCCTCACCAGCCAATTATCCGCCCCGCGAACTATCCTACTACAATGCCGGGGCGTGGCTATAAGTATGCGCAGACGCCGCTCGGACCAGTTTTGGTCATCAGTATGCTTGGTAAGGTTGTGGGACGTGATGCAGATAAGGAACTCGCCAACCCGTTACAGTGTATGGATGAAATACTGACTGCTGAGAGTGACACGCCCAAGGTGGCAACTATCGTCAATTTTCATGGCGATTATAGCAGTGAAAAAGTTGTCATTGGACACTATGTAGATGGTCGTGTAACGATGGCAGTCGGTGATCACTGGCACGTACCAACGGCTGACGCTCGGGTGTTGCCAGGCGGCACTGCTCACCAAACAGACGTTGGGATGTGCGGCATCTTAAATTCCAGCCTCGGGGTGCGCTACGATGCCATAACAGTTCGCTGGCGTGATGGCACGCCGACGCGTAATGTGCTTGAGACAGAAGGTCCTCGCCAGTTTAATGCTTTGCTTGTTACGAGCAACACCGAAACTGGTCTGGCGGAACACGCGGAAGCCATCCAGATTATATTGTAGGTGCGAGCCATGCACTTCGGGCTTGCAGCACGCGCTTCAGTACTTCTGGCTTATCCGTAAAAATTCCATCAACGCCAAGATCTAGTAGCTGTTGCATTTCGTGTTCTTCATTAACTGTCCAGATCAGTATTTTATGCCCTTTGGCATGGAGGCGGTCAATGATGCGTTTCGTGATAAGCGGTACACGTTTTTGTTCCCATAAAGCATAGGCCGGCATTTCCACATACTTTGGGGTGTCGTTTATGTGGGGTGGAAGCGAAATACCGCTCCATAGTGCAGCAATTTCATAGCGGCTTGCCCCCATCGGTACCTGTGGCGCTAAGTGGCGTAGTCGAGCCAGCCGCGGTGCCGAAAAAGAAGCCAGACACACGCGGTGCAGTGCGCCATGGCGCGCGAGCGTAGCTACCAAGGGCTCCACCGCGGAATCGCTTTTGGCGTCTATATTAAAGTACACGTCGGGAAAGGCTTCCAGTAGTTCAGACAGCAAGGGTAAGGGATATTTATCCTGAAAGCGAATAGACTTTCGGGCAGCAGCCGTCAAATCTGCTACCTTGCCGCTTGAGCCCGCGGTACGCAAGAGATTTGTATCATGGAAGGCGACAAGTTCATGACCAACCGTATAGTGTACATCGGTTTCAAAGTAGCGGTACCCTAAAGCATAGGCATGCGAAAAGGCGGCAAGCGTGTTTTCAGGATACACTTCATCACCTCCCCGGTGTGCCAAAGGGATGGGGTAGGGATAGTCAAAAAAAGCGTGTGGTTTGGTGCGCGTGGTCATGCGCCGATTATACCGTATGGTGGGGCATCAAATGTACAGTAGTAATATGTACATTTTTTCTGTATAATCAACCTCTGTAATTTCGGGGTGTGGCGCAGTTGGCTAGCGCGCCGCGTTTGGGACGCGGAGGTCGGAGGTTCAAGTCCTCTCACCCCGACCAATTACAGAGCTATAAACGCTACAAAACTTGTCATACACGCATGTCGACAAGTTTTTTTATGGTCTATGTATCGTCATGGCGTGTATGCGTACCTCAGTCTTGCGGGCTCCGCAGCCGTTCGCTTGGTTGTGTGCGGCTCTCTCTGATCAATAGTTCAAGCTCACGGGCGCGGTTCATGAATTCGTCTTTTGTTGCAAACAATTCGTCAGCAGGAAACAATTGCAAAAAATCGGTAATGCTTGGACCGCAGCGCCATCGTTTGGCTGTAAGCAGCAACTGCTGGGCAGTTTGCGGGTATGTGCCAGCCAAGGTGGCAAGTAATTCTAAGCGGCGTAGGCGGGGTAACGGTTTGGTGTACGACATCGTACAATCCTCCACCTGTAGTATTACGCGTTCCCGCCCATGTGCTCTATGATGAGCGTCACCAAACAACGTGGTTACAAGAAATGGGTGAGGATGTGGCCAATACCACGCCAAAATCCAAAGCCCAGTACCACGAGCGAGGCGATAACTGCCGCAAAAATGACGATGTCTACCGAACGGCGTCCCCGGTCTTCCCAGTAGACATCTTCTAAGTGGAGCCATAGGGCAAATTCATCAAGGGTGAGGGCGGCACCTATGCCAAAGACAACGGCATCGAGGGTGCGTGCAAGTCGTAAGTGAAGGGCAATGGCGGCATAGCCCGATATAAGTACCAAAATAATGCCCGGTACTAAATGGTGCACCCGTACTCCCTTTACGTGTATATTTCGGAACGGACCTCGACCCGCTTTGATCGCATTGGTTATATAACGTACGACGCCAAAGGTCAGCAAAAAGGCGATAAGCAGCCAAAAGGCTTCTTCTTTGCCCGCATGTACAATTTGTTTGTCGTATACGCCACGCAAGTCGCGCCAGAAATCCATACTAGGGTATCCAATTATTGTATGCAGTTCACTATACCAAAGGGGGTACGGTATAGCTACGTCGGCGCGTCAGACGAGCCCCCGAGCTATACGCCATGTCGCAGGTTTCATCGTCCTCTCAGCTAGGTTTAAGGGCACATTCAGCTCATGGCAGTACTATGCCTGCGTCATAACATAAGGAGCATATCGTATGAACAAATTGATAGTTGCCAGCATTGTGAGTGGTGTAACGCTAGCCGGCGCGGGTATTGGCTTAGTGAACGCTGATACATCATTGACCGCGAACACGTCGTCAAATACATCTGCAAGTGCAAAAATCCCGCACTACACTGTTGAATCAGAACGGCTCAATGCGGTAGCGCAAGTCTTCAATACTACTCCCACCCAGCTTGAAGACACCTTGAAAACGCAGACCATGCAGCAAGTCATCCAAAGCGCTGGGTTGACGTCCAGCAGTTTTCAGCAAAAAGTGAAAACCCAACTCCAAAGTGACCTTGAAGCGCAGGGCTACAGTCAAGCACAAGTTGATGCAGTCATGAGCCACGTGGGAATGCATGGCAAGGGCATGCGGCACCACATGGACAGCGATACCAACGCGTCCGGTACACCCACTAACAGCTAGAGGTTACAGGACTGCGAATTCAGAGGAAAACAATTGTTGTAAGACGCTAAAGAGCTCGGTCTCGGTTTTATCGAGACCGGCTCTTTTTGGTTGCCGGGCAGCCGTGGCGTAATACTTGTTAAAATCCTGTGATACATAGGCAGACAGAAGATCAGGGTGCACATACGAGCTGCGCGCAACGGCGCGTGTGTTTCCAAGAATGGCAGCTGCCTGATCGACTGCCGCTATAACAGCCTTTTCGGGCTTTTTCTCAGGTGTCGCATGCTGCACCTTGCGCAGATACATGTAGGCCATGAGGGTACCGCCCCAGGTACGAAAGTCTTTCGCGGAAATAGGGACGTGCGTGAGATCATGAAGATAGTGATTGAGTAGGGGTGCATCGATAGGTTGCCAGGCATTGGTCGTATCTTGAAAGCGAAATAGTCTGGCACCCGGTACTGATTGTAATTCGGAGAGGGTCTTGGCAATAGCCGCATGTTCAAAGGTTATCGTACGCTGTTTGCCCGACTTAGCCTTAAACGTCAGCGTAATGACCGGTCCTGCGAGCACGATATTTTTATCCGTCAGCGTCGTGAGTCCAACTGAGTCGTTTTCTTCAAAATACGTATCATTACCAATGCGAATGTAGGCGTTGTCGAGAATCCACAGCATAGTCGCCATGACTTTGTCCTGACAGAGAGTCCGCTTTGCAAGGTTGTGATCAATATCGCGGCGGATTTTTGGTAAAACATTTGCAAAGGTTATCATGCGGTAGAACTTAATAAGATCTCGCATTGTCCGCCATTTTGGATGGTAGATGTATTGTTTACGACCCTTTTCATCATACCCTGTCGCAAGTATGTGCCCATTGGTGGACGGGCAAATACAAACGTCTTGCCACGCGGGCGGTATAACCAGGTCTTTGATGTGCTGTTTAAGCGCAGGATCAGTCACTCTCGCATTGCGTTTGTAATAGCTATACCCTTGCCCCTGCTTGCGCCGCACAATTCCTATTTCCGTGTCGGACATATAGCGCAGCCCCACAAGTTCGGCACACTTTTTAGTGTCGCTATATAAATCAAGGAGATTTTCGGGGGGCTGGGGCATGCATCATAGCCTAGCGATAAATCCATCTCGCAGCTGTTAAATTATTAATATTCCGCCGCTAATCTGTTAAAATGGGGTAGCTTTTACGGGGTGTAGCGCAGTTGGCTAGCGCGCAGCGTTCGGGACGCTGAGGTCGGAGGTTCAAGTCCTCTCACCCCGACCAGCTATTTTTCGTCGTAGGTTATTCTTCTTCCTCTTTTTTCTCCTTGGCTTTGGCTTCTTGCTCTTTCGCAAATTTGTCGGCTTCTTCTTTTGCTCGTTTGCTCATTTCTTCCGATAGATCTCCCATATACCCTCCTTAGGTTTCCATCATAGCTGCCAGCTTGGGTTCGTGCAGTTGTATTTCTCACGGCCTAAGTGCCGTACAATACCTGTATGTCCCTCATCGTTCTGTGTATCGTTGTCTTCAGTCTTTTACTTGTAACCGAGTGGTGGGCACGGCGGTATGGGTTGCAGTCAGAGCTCAGTCGTAAGTTTATTCATATAACCGTTGGCAGTATCGTGGCATTTTTGCCGCTATGGCTAAGCTGGAACCAGATTCGGCTGTTAAGCCTCGCATTCCTTGTTGTTGTATCACTTTCAAAGTACCTACACATATTTCGGGCAATTCACAGTGTGACCCGACCGACGTGGGGAGAAGTGTATTTTGCGGCTGCAGTAGGTCTCACGACGTTTGTGACACAGAACATATGGATCTATGCAGTTGCTCTACTACACATGAGCATTGCCGATGGCCTGGCGGCAATTATAGGGGTTCGCTATGGCAGAAAGAATCGCTATACCGTTTTGGGGCAGCAGAAGAGTCTTGCTGGCAGTGCAGCATTTTTGTTTACCAGCTATGTACTATTGCTGAGCTATAGCGTGACCGTGCAGCACATCGCATGGCCACTCGCGCTTGTAACTGCAGGTGCTGCCACCGTGCTAGAGAACGTTGCCCTACGTGGACTCGACAATCTCATAGTGCCGCTGTTCATTGCCGTTGTTCTTCGAGTCCTAGCCTAAGTTGTTTGTACGGTCAAGGTGTGCCCGTAGCGCATTAAAGATGACGATGACGTCAACAACTTCTTGCAGGAGCGCCCCGTACAGCGGCTGCAATTTACCGGTTGCGAAGATAAGCATTAATACGATGCTAATAAATATGCCAACAAGAATACTTTGTCGGGCAATTGAGAACGTGCGTTTGGCTATGGCTACGGCGACTGCCACCCTGCCAATATCGTCCGGTAGTATCACCAGATCAGCAGACTCACTGGCGGCGGTGGAGCCACGGGCGCCGAGCGCAATGCCTACATCGGCGGCGGTCAGCACAGGGGCGTCATTAATCCCGTCCCCAACAAACGCCACGGGGCGTTCTTTAACGGTCTCAATGGCCTGTAATTTGTCGGCAGGTAACGCCTCAGCGTGCACCTCCGATATGCCGAGTTCTTTGGCAATTGACTTCGCGACAGCCGTGTTATCGCCTGTTACCATAAGGGTTCGGCGAATCCCTAATTTCTTAAGCCGGGCAAGCGTCGCACTACTTTCGGGTCGCGGCTCATCGCGGAACGTTATGACCCCAGCAAGCGTATTGTCTACGGCGACAAAGGCCGCAGTTTGTTGATAGCGCGCAGGATCAAACTTTGCTGGTAGGGTTACGGCATGTGATTCCATGAGGCTTAGTTTTCCAACTAGCACCATTTGATTTTTAACGCGGGCTTGCAATCCATGACCAGCAAGCTCGGCAATGTGTTTTGCTTTTGTGACGCGAATCTTTTTCTCGGCGGCTGCACGTGTCACCGCAGTTGCTAATACATGGGTAGAATTCTGCTCTAAACTGGCTGCTAGATTTAACACATCATATTCGCGAAATGCGCCAAACGCCGTAACGTTTTCTACGGTCGGCTGACCGCGAGTGAGGGTACCGGTTTTATCAAAGACGAACGTTTCAGTTTCGGCAAGCACCTCAAACGCTTTGCCAGTTTTCACGATGATACCGTATTTGCTTGCACGGGACATGCCGGAAATAAGGGCAATTGGAGCGGCCAATAACAATGGGCAGGGCGTGGCAACAATTATTACTTCAAGAAAGCGAATAGCCTGTCCGCTTATGACCCATACGGTTGCGGCAATCAGGTAGGCGGTAATCGTAAACGGTATACTGTAGCGATCGGCGAGGCGCACAAATGGCGCTTGCGAGGCGGCAGCACTTTTTACAAGTTTTATGATCTGCTGATACTGGCTGTCAGCGGCCGTGTGCAGGGCTTTTACCGTAATTGCACCCTCGAGATTAACACTGCCGCTTACAATGGTGTCGCCAATGGTTTTTGAAATCGGCAGACTTTCACCAGTCAAGGATGATTCATCAAGGCTGGTGCTACCTTCTAAAATGGTGGCGTCTACCGGTACTAGCTCTCCGGGTTTAATGATGAGCTTGTCGCCCAATGTAACGGCGCTTGCGTGGACATCAATTGTTTTTCGGGCACGGAGCACGTGCGCGGTCTGCGGTGCGTGACGAAGCAGGGCGTCAAGCTCAGTGCGTGCTCGTCGTTCTGCATAGGACTCCAGGCTTTCACCTCCTGTCAGCATGATCACGACAACGATTGCCGCCCAGTACTGACCTAAAATAACGGATGCAATAATCGCGGTTGCCGCTAATATGTCTATGCCGTATCGTCCGGCACGGACATCCTGTGCCATGTCTACCAGTAACGGAATACTTTCAAGTAAGGCGGCAATACCGACCACCCAGTGCGCTGCAGTGTGCAGGTGCACGGCGCTGAGTAACAAGCCAACAACGAGTGCAACAATTGCGAGGCTGAAAGCCGCATACTGCCGTAAAAAGCGTATCATTTTTTGCATATTTCTCCCTGTTTTGATTGCTGCTTCTAGTATAGCAGCTCGTATGGTTCTGAGGGTGCTTTACGACAATTCTGACATGTATGTGAGTACCAGAGATTTCATCTTGGGTTCAAGCACTACCGGGCAGTACTGCTATACTGAAAGCATGATGAAAAAAGCGCTGTCAACTATTGTTCTCGCCCTATGTATTACTGTCTCTTCTTTTGTTCCGGCACTTGCCGCAAAGCCCGCTCCTAGCTCAGGTGGCGGAAGCTCATCATCCACGCTCGGAAACGATGTTTCATACCCTCAGTGTGGTAAGCGCTTGCCAAGCGGCCAAGCCTTCGGTCTTGTTGGTGTGAACGGCGGGCTCGCGAACAATAGCAATAGCTGTCTATCGACTGAGTTAAACTGGGCATTTACTTCGAGTGGTATTACTAGTCAGCCAAAAGCTGGACTATATGTAAACACTGCGAACCCCGGCAACTTAGGCGTAGCCGATTGGCCTACAAGTGGCACGACACCGTATGGCACCTGCACGGGCGCTGATGACCAAGCATGTGCCTATGCCTACGGTAACGCGCGTGCTCAGAGCGATGTCGGCTTTTTGACTGCTGCCTCGCCTGTGGTTGCGCCTGCTTCTTTCACTTGGTGGCTTGATGTTGAAACGGGCAATAGCTGGGAAAGTAATACGGCAAACAACCAAGCTGACCTTGCGGGCATGACGGCATATTTTGAAGGTATCGGCGCATCAGTTGGTCTCTACTCGACGGCCGCTCAATGGTCGCAAATTGCTGGCACCGTACCATCCACCAGTAATCTCGCCGGTCTTCGTAACTGGCGTCCCGGTGGCGCCACGCTTGCCACGGCCCAGCAAGCCTGCACCGCAGCGCCCTTAACAGTCGGCGGCACGGTACAGGTGACCCAATTTACCTCCAAGAACGTTGATTACGATTACTCCTGCCACTAAATACCACAGCCGTATATCTTGTAGCCACGGTACGGTATACTGTTACGGATGAAATTATCTACCTACACGTATGACTTACCGGAAGCGCTCATTGCGGACAATCCGCCAGAGGTGCGAGGAACGTCTCGCCTGTTAGTATTGCAGCGCCAATCGGGCAACCTTGAAGACAGCCGGTATGCATCAATTGCGGATTACCTAGAGCCCGGTGATCTCCTGGTACTGAATAACACCAAGGTTATTAAAGCGCGGCTTATTGCCAAGAAAGAAAACGGCGCCGAACGAGAACTCATCGTTTTAGAAAAGCACGGGCACCAGGACGATTGGCACCAGCACCATGTCTTATATCGACGGCGACTTGCAGCTGGCGATACGCTCTATATTGGTGATACTACCATCCAAGTCGTGCGGCTGCTCGGCGATGGGATAGCGGAGGTGAGAAGTCAGCGGGATTTGTTGGACCTCACTGAAGCGTACGGCAAGGTACCACTCCCCCCATACATGCACCGCGAGGCTACGGCGCAAGACGTAGAACGCTACCAAACCGTCTGGGCTAAAGAACAAGGCTCTGTCGCCGCGCCAACCGCAAGTTTAAATATGACCGAAGAGATATTGCATAGTTTACGTGTTAAGGGTGTATCAATTGCGTATCTTACGTTGCACGTGGGGCTTGGGACATTTTTACCGATTCGCAGCGATGAGGTGGAGGAACATGAAATGCACCAAGAATATTTTGAAATTCCCGCCGAAACCGTTGAAGCCATACAACAGACAAAAGCTGCGGGCAGACGGGTGGTGGCGCTGGGCACGACCGTAACTCGTACCTTAGAATATGCTCACGATGCTCTTAAAGAGCCAGCTCGAAACCTTTCGGGTGAGGCCGACATCTTTATATATCCAGGTTATACCTTCCAGACGATTGATGGTCTGCTGACCAACTTTCATGCCCCTAAAAGTACGGTCCTGATGCTGACTGCAGCATTTGCAGGCTGGGAGCACTTGCAGCGCGCGTACCACCACGCAGTCCAAGAACAGTACCGGTTTTTGAGTTACGGAGACTCGATGCTCATACTATGAAAGCCCTCGATTTTGTCATTTCTGATCGATTACCAGGAACCTTGGCCCGGGCGGGTGAAATCACTACCGCGCATGGAACGATTCGTACCCCAGCCTTTATTGTTGGTGGCACTAAAGCAACCGTAAAAGCCCTTACGCCCGCTCACATAGAAGAACTCGGGGGCCAAGCGGTACTCGCAAATACCTACCATCTGATGCTGCAGCCGGGAGCGGCTACGATACAGCAAGCGGGAGGCCTGGGCGCGTTTATGCATTGGTCGAAGCCGACCTTCACAGACAGTGGCGGGTTCCAAGTATTTTCACTGGGGATGGCGTACAAGAAAGGGATCGATGCCACCAGTCACAGTACTAAAGGCGATAGTACACTCGCGACCCATAATGCACAGCAATTAGCCACCGTGACAGATGAAGGCGTTACCTTCCGCTCACACCTCGATGGCAGTACGCACCATTTGACACCCGAACGCTCTATGGAACTTCAGCATGCGATTGGCGCAGATATTCACATGGCCTTTGACGAGCTGACGAGTCCGCTTGCTGCTCCTGACTATGTGCGGCGTGCCATGGACCGTACCCATGCCTGGGCCGAGCGTTGCCTCACTCGACATGCCGAATTAAATACTGAACATGTTAAGGATGGGCAAAATGAGCAGGCATTGTATGGGGTGGTACAGGGCGCACGTGACGAATCTATGCGCCGCGAGAGCGCCCAGTTTCTTGGTTCACGCGAATTTGATGGCTTTGGCATTGGCGGGGTGTTTGAGCCGGATGAGATATCGAGTGTCGTACGCTGGGTAACCGAAACGCTTCCTGATGATAAACCGCGCCATTTACTGGGTATGGGGGCGCAGCCGGCTGACCTATTCTTAGGGGTTGAGTACGGTATCGACACCTTTGACTGCGTCGCCCCAACTCGTCAAGCCCGGAACGCTGCTGTGTATACGCCTGACGGCCGTATCAATATATTGAACGCAAAGTTTAAGGTGGATTTTAGCCCGATAAGCAGTGAATGCGGGTGTTATACCTGTCAAAACTTTACAAAGGCGTACCTGCATCATCTCTTTAAAGCTGATGAAATGCTCGGCGCTACCCTTGCCAGTATTCATAACGAGTACTTTGTCGTGCATTTAGTCGATGCAATTCGTGATTCACTGATCCACGGCACATTTTTTGAACTCAAAGCCCAGTGGTTCGAGCGGTACTACAAGACATAGTGCAGACTAGGTTCGAAATTTTTATGCGTGATGACGGCGGCCAATGAAGTGCCAAATGGCAAAGATTATGGCGGCGACTATGAGTATGTGAATAAACCCGACCGTAACGTGCAGGGCGAGTAATACGATCCACGCGATAAATAGTAGTGCAGCAATTGTGAGTAACATAAGACCCTCCTTAGACTCGATATGGTCTAGTGTACGCACTCTTTGAGCGTCGAGCTGTACGTAATGTTACGCACAAAAGCTATACCCCTGGCGCCCTTGCGCCGAACAACTATTCACGCGTAGGTGTTTGTAACAAGACCAGCTTTCGTGGCTGCTGTAAGAACTTGCTCGATTTCAGCTTGCGTACCATAAAATTTTGGGGTTTGTACGCCATATGTGAACAATATATCCGGGCCGCCTACGTTGTTGAGCGCACCAAAGGGGCCCGCCCCAACCGGTGGGTTTTCGGTTCTGAAATTAGTAATGTGTTGTTTCAAGAATACGAAACCAGGCCGCTTAGGATTAGGTTTTCCATGATGCAGCGGGGTAAATACGAGCTTGTCATCATAAAACGTGAGAAAGCCTGGTCCTGCATTGCGGTTAAATTTGTTACCCCGTGCATGCGTATAGACGGTGTCTATTGACCCAGGAAAATCACTGGCGACGGCGACTGCAAAGTCTTCTTTATTAATTCTGCTTTTTGCAGCGATAAGGCTCACCAGGAGAACGAATACGCCATAGGCAGCACCTGCTACAAGAACAATGACAGCTGTTCGTAGGGGGCTGCTCGGTTGTGCGCCTCTAGGATGTGATATTTCAGCGCGTACGAAGCTAATGACGCCAAAGAAGATCGCGACTGGTACTATTGCAGATGCGTAGCGTTTAGTCATGCCCCAGACAGAGCGGTTGCTTGCTTGCGGCGAATTGCTCGAAGGAATATTAGCCATTGTTATGTACAGTATAGCAGCTATGCCAAGACAGTGATGCCATGCTATTATCGTAGTAACTATGGATCCCTCAACAAGCACGACGTTTACCACCCCCTTTGCACCTAATGTGCGCTACGCGGTTGTCGACCCGAGCAAACCGTTACCAAAAAATATTAATCTGGCATTTGTCATTATCTATAGCCTGATTAATCTTCTTGTCGTCGGCGCAATTGTTGCGCTATTGATTGCCGGTCACATCCGGCAACATGATCAAAGTGTTGCGAATGCTCACGTAGCGCCAACACCAAGCCAGTACGCGACTGCCACCGCATCACTCGGATCTGGTTTGTTACTTAATAACCAATCTATCGATCAGCACGCGAAAGTTATAGTGAATAGTGTTGATCAATCGACTACTTCAAGTGATCCAAGCGCTGTGCTTGACGCAGGCACGCACTTTGCAAGCGTCACATATACGATTACCAATACCGGCACTAAAACCTTGAGCGATAACTTGTTCAACGACGCGTTTGTCACTGATTCAACTGGCACATCGCTCAGCGTTGCGTTTGTGCCAACCCTCACGAACTGCATGGTCATCTCGCAGCTTTCTGTGGCTCCGGGAAAGACAGTAAACGGCTGCGTTCCATACGAAGTTAAAAATGGGGCAACGATACAGACGGTTAAATTTATGATGAGTTTTGGCATGGGCACTGGTGATACGGGTATTTGGCACGTACAGTAACGTGCGCTGCTACATGCGCATGTACACAGTAATCTAGCTCGGTGCAGTCAACGTCAGAAACGTGGCAAAAATAGTGCGTGGTGACTATGTGCCGTAAACACATTGGCGACATAGCCATTATTACCATGGTATTTAATGCCGGCGCGAAACACGAGTGGTTTGGCGTGTTGCTGTTCCGCTAGTGATTGGCTCAATACTTCTACTGCATTAACGGGCGTTATATTTTTATAGTCTATAAACGCTATACTGCCACAATGAATTCCGTGCGCAATGCGCGCAGTTACTCCATCCTCTGTTTCGTGGAAATACCCAACAAGACCTGTTGCGTCTAATGTCAATCGTTCTATAGGTGCGTGCTGGAGTCTTGCACGAATAAGCGCCACACGACCAAAATAGTGCGGGAGAAGGTATGTTCTGGGAAGCGGAAATTCGGTGCGTTTGCCCCATACTGCCAAAAACGGTAAGTGATTTCGCATGACGCCGGCGGGCTGGAACGCTGGTAATATTTTTGCGCGGGGAAAATCGCGCGGGCTGTCAGTAACGCGTGCATGGTACGCACGTGCAAAGTCGGCAAATGTATCCAGTAAGGTATCCGAAAAGTAACCTTCATATCGATGCTCGTGAGGTAATGTAACTGATGGATTGGCGGCGAGTCGAGCAGTGTCCAAGGCTGCATCTGTAGTCTCATGACCGATATAGCCGATACGAGAAATTAATTCACCCATTACAGGAATGTAACAATTATTTCGAAGTTATTGCAAGCAGTAGCAGTTCAAACCCTCATGTTTGATCGGTTCTGTGCCATACGTAAGAGCTCACACTTCTTTAATAACTCCCCGTGCGACGAGTCTACGTCGTGTTGCTATACTACGAATCTCTCTAGCTTCCTTAGCGCCCCATACGCCATGTTCTTCTTTTCGACTTATAGCCCCTTCTAGGCAAACCTCTTTTTCCATGCATAGTCGGCATATCTCTTTAGCACGTAGAATGTCGCGTTTGTCTTTGGAAAAGAATAGGTCTGTTTTGCCATAGCACCGGGAATATTGTGTGTCGCTCGTGGCGACAATATCCGGATGTTGTAAATGGCTCGCCGTTTGATCAATTAAAGGAGTGGCTGTTTCACCCTGGGC
>DASTAH010000047.1:0-31865 GCA_035712845.1 Saccharimonadales bacterium (SeqCode) | reverse complement strand
GTCGTTACTTGCGACGCACACTATTTGAAACATGAAGATCAAGAAGCACATGAACTTTTATTGTGTGTTCAAACGGGCTCATTTCTGAATGATGATAAACGTATGAGCCTGAAAGATTTTGAATTACATGTTACCGAACCCGATGAAATTATAAAGCGTTGGGGCGAAACGAATCCTGATGTTATTACAAATACTAAAGCAATTGCAGAGCGCTGCAATGTTAGTATTGAACTGGGAAAAATTTTAATTCCAAAATTCCCTGTGCCAAAGGGCGAAACAGAAAAATCATATCTAGATAAACTCGTATATCAAGGTTTAGCTTGGCGATACGGTGGTGTCACGGAGCAGAATGCTGCATTTTTGCCGTTAGAAGAAGCCCAGTCGAAATTACCAAAAACTGTAGCTGACAGAGCAAGCTATGAACTTAACATTATCGACGCTATGGGTTTCAATGGTTACTTTTTAATCATTTCTGACTTTATGAATTGGGGGAAAGAACAAGGTATCGTTTTTGGTCCAGGACGCGGAAGCGCTGCCGGTTCCATTATTTCGTATGCGCTTAAAATAACTGAACTCAACCCGCTTGAGTACGATTTACTATTTGAACGTTTCTTAAACCCAGATCGTATTTCTATGCCTGATGTTGATATTGATATTCAAGATACCCGGCGCGATGAAGTAATACAGTATTGCGCTCAAAAATATGGGAAAGATCGAGTTGCAAATATTGTAACATTTGGTCGTATGGCAGCTAGGAATGCAGTGCGTGATGTTGCGCGCGTACTACAAGTTCCCTATGCTGATGCAGATCGACTCGCAAAGATGATACCACCGCCCGTACAAGGTCACCACATACCGTTAGCTACTTCATTACAAGATGACTATGACTTAAAGCGTGAGTATGAAACTAATGAAACATCTAGACGTGTGTTTGATCTTGCTATAAGACTTGAAGGTACAATTCGATCGCACGGAATACACGCTGCAGGTGTCGTAATAGCACCTGAGGACATTGTTTGCTATACACCATTAGAAATGGCTCAGAAAGGCGTAATTTCCACACAATATTCAATGGGTCCGATAGAAGAGCTTGGACTACTCAAGATGGACTTTCTCGGTTTGTCGAACTTAACAATTATTAAAAACACATTAAGAATCATTAAAAAAGTTTATAAAAAAGACATTGATATAAATACCATACCCTTAAATGATGCTGATACGTTTAAACTCTTTCAAAAAGGAGATACTACAGGAGTATTCCAATTGGAATCTTCCGGAATGAAACGATATTTAAAAGAGCTTCGACCTACTGTTTTTGAAGATATAGTTGCTATGGTAGCGCTATATCGCCCAGGTCCTATGCAATTCATTGACGATTTCATAGCCCGTAAGCATGGGGAAAGAGAAATAGTATATCCGCATCCTAGCATGGAAAATGCACTAAAGAATACCTATGGAGTCCTCGTTTACCAAGAACAAGTAATGCAGATATCCAAAGAAGTGTGTGGCTTTACGGGTGGTGAAGCTGATACTTTGCGAAAAGCGATTGGTAAGAAAAAAATTGATCTCATGCGTAAAATGAAGGCAAAAATGATTGAGGGTGGTCAAGAACATTCTGGCATTGGTGCTTCAACTATGGAAAAATTTTGGAAGCAACTTGAAGATTTTGCGGCTTATTGTTTTAACAAAAGTCATGCGGCATGCTATGGTCTTATTGCCTATCAAACTGCATACCTTAAAGCGCATTTTCCTGCCGCTTTTATGGCCGCTCTGATGACAAGTGATTTTGACGATACGGACAGATTAGCTATCGAAATTACTGAATGCAAACACATGGGTATTGAAGTGTTGCCTCCTGATATTAACGAATCTTATCTTGAATTTGGTGTCGTACTTAACGACAATCCGCAAATTCGTTTTGGTATGGCTGCTATAAAAAACGTGGGCACAGGTGCCGTTGAAGAAATTCTACGTGCACGTAAAACAAAGCAATTTGACACGATTGAAGATTTTTTAAATCGTGTCAATTGTAGAATTGTCAATCGAAAAGCAATGGAAAGCCTTATAAAAGCAGGTGCTTTTGATCGATTTGGTGATCGTTCCACTTTATTACATAACCTAGATGTAATGCTAGCGTTTGCCGCCCGTATACAAAAGCAAACCGCAACCGGACAAGTAGATTTATTTGGTCAAGCCTCCGAATCATTGATTGAAAAACCAAAACTTAATCTCGAAAAGTCTACTGATGTTTATGATAATCGCGAACAACTACTTTGGGAGCGTGAACTACTCGGACTATATCTAAGCCAACATCCGCTGCAAATGTATGAAACATATCTTGAAGAACAATGCGTACCCATTAATAGTCTAAAGCCAGAGCATGATGGTAAAGCCGTAACAATAGGTGGTGCTATTAGTGATATAAGAGAAATAACTACAAAAAACGGACAAAAAATGGCGTTTATTAAACTAGAAGATCAATTTGGAGAAACTGAAGCTATATTGTTTCCAAATGCATATCAACAAACAATTGGTATATGGGAGCGTGATAGGGTTATTCTTATACGTGGCAAAGTTAATGCAAAAGACAGAGATGGAAATTTAAATCAAGAAGTAAAAATTATAGTAGACGATGCACGCGAAATTACGCCCCAACAAGCGCAAGCGTATCAAGCTACTGGGAAACGACGCAAAATTCCAAAAGCAAAATCTGTACCTATTATGAAAGGACCAGGCGCAAAAGCTATTGAAGATATAAAATCTCCCCGTCTATACATTCGCGTTGGCAGCAGTCAGGATCATAATGTGCTAATGACGCTCAAAGAAACAATTGATTCTCATAAAGGAACTACAGAAGTCATACTTGTACTTGGTGATGCCTCAGCAAAACAGGCGATAAAATTGCCCACAGGTGTAAACAATGACAAAGAAGCTATTGCTCGATTAACAGCTTTGGTAGGTAGTGATAATATCAAGATTCAATAACTTTTTTCTTTGCACCTAAACTTCGATTAGTTTTAAATCGTTGTTGTGTTTTGAAGACAAATGTAACAAGAAATACACCCGCCAATAATACGCAATATATCCCTCTATCAATTACACTAGCTGCGATGATATTCGTAATTGCAATTTTGTGTATATGCGTTGATGCTATAAGAAAGGCTTCTCTAAACCCTATTGCACCAGGAGTAAGAGAAACAAACATTGCAAAGTTACCGGCACCAGTATAACTTACAGCTTGACTGTAATGTATAGCATGGTTAGTAACATGCAACTCTGTAAAATATATTATGCTCGTGAGCCAAACTTGAGCTAAGACCGCAAAAGCAAGCAATATGAAAAATAAGGTACTCCGAGATTTATGATAGGGGAAACTTTTAGTTGCAAAGCGGTGATGAACTATCGTTGCAATACCAATTGTAATTACTAGCACAAATATCATAAGCCAAATATTACGGTTACCAAAAACTAAAAAGACGCCACTTATTAGCGCAAATAACCCATAGTACCATAGTGTAACTTTGAAATAATCACGCATTCTTATCTGATGTATATTTTTAAGGTATACTGCTCGGACGCCCGGTCCGCTTTGCAGCGGACCAAAAAAATTAATAACAGATGAGTAGCACGTAAGTAAAAAATTTTCTGATTTTGGAATACGTTTACCACACAATCTAATCAACAAATCGTACTGCAATGTCCAAACTACTAGCATAATGCTGTACATGAAAATTAGTAATAAAATTATATAAGGATTGATTCGTAGTAGTTCGCTGAAGTAATTTCGATGTAAAAATACGAACCGCGCAATCAATAATGCAGTAACCACTAAAACACTTACAGCAATGAAACGCTGATACCGTTTAATTAGCGAAGTCACTGTTTTAATTCGTATTTTTTTACTAAACATGTGTACCTGGTAGCTTACCACATCATTGTTGTTGTATCACATAGAGTTAATTGTTACCATGCCTTAATATGAAGATACTTTTCATTACACGCAAGTTCCCTCCTTCAACAGGAGGTATGGAAAAATTTGCGTACGAATTATCGACTAGCTTACAAGCACACGATACGGTCAAAATTATAAAATGGGGCGGTGCAAATAAATATCTACCGCTAATACTTCCACTTTTTTTTATAAAAGCATGTTTTCTGTTGTTGAAAGGAGACATTGATATACTCCATATGCAAGATGGCGTGATTGCACCTTTAGGGTACTTGTTAAGCCGTATGTTTCGTAAGCCATTTATAGTGATAATACACGGTCTTGACATTACATATTCTAATTATTTTTATCAGCGCATAATTCCATATTGTTTAAGCAAAGCTAATAAAATTGTCTGTATAAGTGGCGGCGCAGCGAGTGAAGTTATTAAAAAAAATATACCTGAGAGCCACATAGTAACTATTCCATTAGGAATATATGATCACAAAATTTTAAGCGAATCAGCCATTAAAAAGTGGCGTAAATCGCATGGCATCACAAAAGATTGCGTAACACTGTTGACAGTGGGTAGATTAGTGAAACGCAAGGGAGTAGCATGGTTTATTGAGAATGTTATGCCTAACCTAATAAGAACATATCCTAACTTACGGTACATAATCATAGGCACAGGTCCAGAGAAACTAAACATTATAAATATAGTTAACGAATTGAAGCTAAATGAACATGTACACTTACTGGGAAAAATTTCAGATGATGAACTTGCTAAAGCGTATGCGTCAAGTACAATTTTCGTACAGCCCAACATACACGTGCCAAATGATATGGAAGGTTTTGGATTAGTACTACTGGAGGCGGCGGTTAATAGTTTACCAGTTGTGGCTGCTAATATTGAAGGTATATCAGATGCCGTACATCAACAACGCAATGGAATATTGGTGCCGGCAGGGGACAGCGAAGCATTTCTTATAGAGTTAAAAAATTTAATCTCAAACCCTGGTCAAACAAAAAAATTCAGCAAACTTGCACGAAAATACACACTACAAAATTTCAATTGGCACGCTATTAGTAATCAATACCACGATTTATATAGTCAGCTATTGAATAGCGCACGCTCTCAGCATTAGACAAGCAATAACTGTATAATAGATAATAATTGACCATCGTGCATGTTAATTAATCATGAATAAGATAATGCAAAAAATCACATCGTGGGTCAAATCACCACGTTTTATCTGGGTGATTGTTGGTACTTTCATTGTTGAATCCTTTTGGATTGCAATATCTGGAAGATACCCGATGGCATTTGACGAAGATTTTCACCTTGGCATAATTCGAATATATGCACATCATCTTAGCCCATTTTTTGCTCATCAACCGTCAAATGCTAATTCATTTGGTGCAGTAGCACGGGATCCATCATATCTGTACCACTATCTTATGAGTTTCCCGTATCGTTTAACGACATATTTAACATCATCTACCACTACTCAAATCCTCATACTTCGTTTTATCGATATCGTATTGTTTTCATTAGGATTATGGTTGTTCAATAAAGTTCTTAGGAAAACAAATGCACCAGTGTCATGGGTGAATTTGTCACTTTTATTTTTCATACTCATACCAGTTGTTCCGCAGCTCGCTGCACAAATCAACTATGACAATTTATTTATCCCTCTCGTTGCATTGAGCTTATTATTGACTATCAACATTCGCGAAGAGATGCACAGAAAAGACATTTTAAATTTGAAATTAACATTCTCCTTATTAGTCCTTTGTCTACTTACTAGTTTAGTAAAATATGCGTTTTTACCAATCTTCCTAGCAATTTTAGTTTACCTACTTTTAGATATTGTCATTAAACATAAATGGGATATATCAAGTGTTATAACATTTTTAATTTGGAGCATTAAAAATACGAGAAAACGATTCATAGTCGCAGGAATCTTTTTAGTAATAGCAAGTGGGGGCTTATTCTTTGAACGATATGGTATCAACTTCATACGCTACCACACTCCAATACCAGCGTGTGATAGAGTCCTAAGTATTCCAGAATGTTCTTCATATGGACCTTGGGAACGCGATTATTTATATAAACAATACAAAGGAACTGTTAATCCCAACCAGATACGATTTACGGCAGATTGGTTTTACGGACTATTTGAGCGGTCATTTTTTGCAGTTAATGGTCCGCAAAGTAACTTTGCCACTGATCCTGCACTGCCGATAATCGCAATAACTGCTGCATTGTCAGGAATAGTAGGTGTTATTTTATTTATTTATTTTCGAAAAACTATAGTACTTTCAACCAAACATATGATATTTTTACTAAGCGTTAGTATTGCGTATGCCGCAGCTCTTTGGTATCAAAATTATACTGATTTTCTGAAAGTAGGTCAGCCAGTAGCAATAAATGGAAGATATGTGTTCCCTATATTATTGCCGATACTATTAGCAATTGCATTAGGTTATCGCGAACTATTTAAGTCGCATTTTCAACTCCGCAATATCATTCTCTTAACATATTTTGCAATCATTATTCTTGAGGGCGGAGGTGCGCTTACATTTATCATACGCAGCGATGCATCATGGTATTGGCCTAATGATCATTACATTACTACAATGAACAATGCTGTTAGTAATATTATGAAACCAATAGTTTTACACTAATCGAAGTTAGTGTAATGACGCTTAGATATTTCTAATTGGTTTTCAAGCAGCACGCGATTTATTCGCACAAGGTCAGCAATAATTGCCAGCGCAAATGAAATAAGTGAAATCGTAAGCAATACTGAGCCCGCTATGAGAGACTGTAAATGGTGTGCACCATTTGGATGGGTTACAAAAAATAAAAAGCGTACAAATGGCACAAGTCCAAGTAGTAAAAATAGAATTCCCGCATTAACAAACAGCACATAGGGTTTATACATGAGATACGCTCGTATAATTGCAAGAGCTGACTTGTATACATGTTCGTGAGTAGAGCGGAATAATCGAGATTCGCGAGTTTTTGCGTTTGTTTTAACAGGCACACTGGTAATTGCAAGCCGTTTGTTGCCAGCTTGAATAATAGTTTCCATGGTGTAACTAAAACGGGTAATAGTGTTAAGTTGTATTAGAGCTTCTCGCGAATATGCTCTAAATCCGCTAGCGGCGTCAGGCACATTAGTACCAGCCGCGTTATTCACGACATGGCTGCCCCATTTTTGTAATAGTTTTTTGCCATATGAAAAATGCTGGATCGTTGCTGTTTGCCGGTCTGCAATAACCATATCTGCGTTTCCGTCAATAATTGGCTGTATTAAATCCGGTATCCGATCTTGTGGATATTGATTGTCTCCATCTGTATTAACTAGAATGTCAACGCCAAGATGCAAAGCTAATTGCGCGCCGTCATGAAATGATCGACCAAGCCCTTGGTTCCGAGCATGCCTAATAATATGGTGAACACCGCACTGGTTAGCGATTTCTACAGTTCGATCTTTAGACCCATCATCTATAACTAATAATTTGATATCTACGTTAGGTATATGCTTCGGTATACTTTTCAAAACCGATTCCAATGTACCTTCTTCATTAAGACATGGAACTTGTACTAAAACTTTAACCTTTTGTTGATTCGACATAGTGTACTTTTAATATACTACAGTTGTTCATTTAATGTTTGCATTTGCTGCTCATTTACTTGCAATAATAGCAGTGCTATCTGAGATTCACCCTAAGTATATTATTCAAAAAATTGGTAGAGAATAACATTGATACCATATACAAACAAAACGTTAATTTAGTAAAAACTTCGCGTGAACTAATCAATTATGCCTACGTTTTGTACGAGTATATAACTGCCCATAGCAATGCTTACAATGAGCATGTCGAGCCAAATGTGGTCCAGTAAGAAATCCTCACCACGAATTAAAAATTTGTGCCACGCTCGACCATGACGAAGCGACAGCAAAATTACTGCTGAGGTCCCAATCAAAGCCAATACAAATACAAGACCATTGGGTATGACATTAGACATAATATCAACGCGCGCTACACTCTTCATTGCAGGTGCTGCGGTTACCGGCTGCGGGTGTGTAACGGCAGAAGCAGAGACAGGCGCACCAAACATAGCAACTACAACGGTAGAGGGACCGCTATTATTAAAATTAGCTGAGTTTGCAATACCAAAACCAACATCTTCAAATGTAGTACTTAGCAAATTAGCTCTATGTTCTTCACTATGCATCCAGGCATTTAGTATTGAGCTCGCACCATTGAATCCATAGGCTAAGTTTTCTCCCACGGCAATATAGTTATAGCCTGTTTTATCAATAAATGACCATGGCGTTTCACCATCAGGCGTGTCATGGGACCAATAATTACGAGACACCATGTCGTTCGCTTTTGCTTGTGCGGCATCAGCTAGTTGAGAATTAAACCTTAAAGGGCTTTCATGCACAGCGGCTCTATTGCTATTTGTATAAGTTAATAAGTTCATAGGGCTATAATCAGCAGACGCGCCTAGTACTTTACCCGGACTAGCTACAATGCTGTTCGCTAGCAGCCCAACAACAACAATTGCTGCTAGAGGAATATACGGCCAATAAGTTTTTAAATATGACTTAGTAGTTTTATGGTGTTTCCCAGCAGCTTTTTTGTGATGAGTAGATGTTTTTGATTTAGTTGCAAGCGGCATATATACGTAGTTATTTTAAAACTTACTATACCATAAGCGTAATTTAAATTATATAGCGGCAATGATACAGCATGATTGCTGCTGCCTGAACAACATTGAATGATTCCTTTTGACCAAGCATTGGAATTTCAACAATATTGTCACAAATTCTTAAAACATCCGGCGATATTCCTTTTACTTCTTCTCCTAAAATTATCACTAGGTTATCAGGTACATTGAAATCTGGTAGATAAACAGCATCAACAGCTTGCTCAAGCGCTACTATGACAAAACCTTTACTTTTATACTCCATGATCGTAGAATCAATACTTTCTTTATATTGCCACGGGGTATATGTTTCCGCACCTAATGCAGTTTTGTGTATTTGTTTTGATAATTTATCTATTACATGAGGCAGTCGTGTGTCGTTAGCGATTTTTGGGTATGGCGTATATCCGGTGAATATAAGCTTTGATACACCAAGCCCATCAGCTGTACGCAACAATGATCCTACGTTATATGTACTACGCATATTATGAGCAATTACTACTAAAGTTCGCATATGTAAACTATATCGTACTAATACGCTAATGCTTGTATACTTGAATATGAATATGAATCAAGACCCTGCACGTATACAAGAAGAACAAGCCAGCATGCGACGTGCTCGCATTTTAGGTATGGACTATGTTGATACGTCACAAATGGTAGAAAAACCGTTGTACAAGGATCTTTTATCTATTTCTGAACTACATCAAATGAGAGTGATACCTTTACAGATAACAAAAGGTAATATGTTGCTAGGTGTTACGACAACGACTTCTCAGCAAACGATGGCAAATTTGAGGCAACGGTTTGCGGATTATAAAACTACATTTGCAATAATATCTGATACTGGTTACCGCGACTATATGCGGCTATACGATCCTCCAAAACAGGTTGTATACCATGATATTGAAATATCAAACGCTGACAATACACAGCTCGTTGATCAAATCTCACAGATATTACAGCAAGTGCGAGCGGACGATATGCTAGCATACCTTGTCCAGCAAGCGCACAGGCTAGGTGCGTCTGATATACATGTTGAAACTCAAGCAAATAATGTACGTATACGATTTCGTATTGATGGCGTTCTACATCTTGTTGCGCGATTAGAATTTGATAAATATCGTGTACTTATATCTGCTATTGCTAGCGCGGGCAATGTATCTACTTCAGCTGATGAAGCTCAACAAGGGCATATAGCTCAAAGAGTGAAAATGGCCGATAACAATGAAGTCGACGTCAATGTTAGGCTTGAAACTGTTCCAACCATAAATGGCATGGATATAGTAATGCGTTTGTTTAATATGGACGCAACAATGTACACGCTCGATAGATTAGGACTCTCCACTGCTGAGCGAAAAATTGTAGATGAGATTATCACCAAGCCAAGTGGTTTAGTAATGGTTGTTGGCCCTACCGGATCTGGTAAAACAACAACATTATATTCAATGTTAAACACCTTAAATAGTGATGAACGAAAAATCATCACGATTGAAGACCCAGTGGAATATCAATTTCCAGGTGTTACCCAAATTTCAGTAACGAGCAAACCTGGAAGCTATGACACAAGCTTTGCAGATAAATTGCGTGCGGTATTAAGACTTGATCCAGATATTGTGATGGTTGGTGAAATTCGAGACATGGATACTGCAAAAACAGCTTTGCAGGCTGCATTAACCGGTCATCTAGTTCTTACGACGTTTCACGCATCTTCAGCAGCAGCTGCTTTAACGCGTCTTGGAGATATAATTGGTGAAAATCCTCTATTTGTTTCTGCAATACGCTTAGTAATGGCGCAGCGCCTTTTGCGTCGCCTTGACGATGAGATTAAACAGGCATACGAGCCTTCAGAGTCCGATTGGTACAAAATCAATGAAGTCATAAATAGCCTACCTAGCAACGTTGAGCGACCAAATCTGGATGGTCTTAAACTATATAAACCGGGAAATTCTCCTACAAATCCTTATGGGTACCGAGGTCAAATTGCTATAAGAGAGCAATTTATAATGGACGGTGAGGTTAGGGCACTATTAGAAAAGCCTCGTAATTCATTAACAGCTCAGCAAATAGAAGCTGCTGCTATTAAAAGTGGCATGCGTACTATGCTCCAAGACGGAATGCTAAAAGTTATTGCAGGACAAACAACTCTCGAAGAACTATATCGAGTAGTTGGCTAATAAATATTATATTATCTTTTAAAGACACTACTTACCGCGCCCACTAAACGTTTATCAAACACTGTAGGTACAATATTATCAGGTTTTGGATTATCCACGAGAGCTGCAATTGCTTCTGCTGCTGCAATTTTATGCTCGTCAGTAATTTGTCTTACATTAAAATCTAATGCGCCACGAAATATGCCTGGAAAGGCTAACGCATTGTTAATTTGGTTAGGGAAATCGCTTCTACCGGTTGCGATAATATATGCTCCAGCTTTGAAAGCTACATCTGGCATAATTTCGGGAACTGGATTAGCCATAGCGAATATGATTGGATCTTGAGCCATACTTTGAACTAATTCTGGTGAAAGTATATTTGGCTGAGAAACACCAATAAAAATGTCAGCTCCACGCACCGCATCAGACAAGGAACCATCACTATCCTTATCTACATAATCTAAAAGACGTTGTTTGCTTTCATTAAGATCAGTTCGTCGACGACTCACTATGCCCTTACTGTCAACAGCAACTATATTGCGGGCACCGTATTTAAATAACAATTTAGAAATTGCAACTCCAGCAGCGCCCGCTCCAGTAATTACGATCCGACATTGCTGTATGTTCATGTGTTTCAATTTGATAGCGTTAATAAGTCCGGCTAAAGTTACGATCGCCGTTCCATGTTGATCGTCGTGCATAACAGGAATAGGTAGAATATGTGCTAACGCATCTTCTACTTCAAAACATACGGGCGCAGCAATATCCTCAAGATTTATGCCACCGAAACTTGGGGCAATAGCTTTCACTGCAGAAATAATTTCTTCCGCTGTATGCACATTTAGCACAATTGGTACTGCGTCAATGCTCGCAAAATCTTTAAAGATCATAGCCTTACCTTCCATGACAGGTAAAGCAGCTTCTGCACCAATGTTGCCCAGTCCCAATACTGCAGAACCATCACTTATTACGGCAACTAAATTATGTGTCCATGTAAAGTTTCGCAATTCATTGGGATGCTGTGCTAGATAACTACTAACCGCCCCAACACCAGGCGTATAGTAAATACTCAACTTATCCCTTGAGTCCAAGGTATCTTTAGTAGTTATAGATATTTTACCTTTAAGTTCTTGGTGCTTAGAAAGTGACTTTTCGTTGTAGTCCGGCATACTATATATTTTACACTCATTATGTCTAATCAAAGCTACTTGCGTTTAGGGTTAAAATAAGGTAAACTTGACCGGATATGGAAAGCGTCGTACAGAAAGTAAATGCTCAATTTACCAAAAACGCAGTTGTTGATGTTCGAAGTGGCGACACAGTAAAAGTACATCAAAAAATACGTGAAGGTAATAAAGAGCGTGTTCAGATATTTCAAGGCCTTGTAATTCGTACCGACAATAAAGGTAGCCATACAAGCCGAATTACAGTTAGACGTATCGCTAGTGGAATTGGTGTAGAAAAAAGCTTCTTGTTACACAGCCCTCTAGTACTTAAAGTTGAAGTTACAAAGCGCAGCAAAGTGCGTCGGAAATACCTTACTTACATGCGAGCACGAACAGGTAAGAGTGCCCGATTGACTGGATTGGATTTTGATCGTAAATCAGTAAATGAAATTCCCGTACCAGTCACAAATACAAACGTTGAAACTGAAAACGCAGATAGCGAAGCATAAGCTAACGCTTTACCCAATATCTCCTCTATATAATTGTAATTTTGTTTAACAGCTTATTAATGGCACGCTATTTTATATGTAGGTACGCACTAAAACTGTTATTACACATGTACTTATATTTTTTCGTTAGTTCGTAAATCATATAATCTTGACTCGAATGCGTTAACCGTCATCGCTATGGGTGTATGTATACATAGTAGATACGATTTATAAGCATAAAATAGATATATTGATAAAATAGTACAGTGATAACAGTAGGTATAGATGAAGTTGGAAGGGGGTGCTGGGCCGGTCCTTTAGTTGCTGGTGCAGTCATACTAAAAACATCACTACCTGGATTGCGTGATTCAAAAAAATTAAGCCTAAAAATAAGGACACAATTAGACTTTGAATTGCGGTCAGGTGGAAATATGTATGGTCTTGGGTGGGTCTACCCTGATCAAATAGATAATCTTGGCTTAACAGCATCTGTGCGATTGGCGATGCAACGCGCCTTAAGCTTCCTGCCGAAGACGTACGATCAAATAATTATTGATGGTAATTTTAATTATTTATCTCATGATAAACGCGCTATGGCTGTAGTAAAAGCTGATGATATATATCCTTCTGTTAGCGCAGCTTCAATATTGGCTAAAGTAGCTCGCGATAATTACATGAATGAAATATCAAACGTTTATCCAAACTACGGATTCGATAAACATGTAGGGTACGGTACTTCTTTCCACATTGAAATGCTACGAAAATATGGGGTCACACCCATACACAGAAAAAGTTACAAACCCATTCAAGCGTTAATGGTATAATCGCAAAACATGGCAACGTCTGCAACAAGATATAAATCAGAACAAGCTGCCAAGGTTTATTTAGAAATGCGCGGATTCCATGTTATCGAGCAAAATTATAGACGAAGCCGCTATGAGATAGATATTATCGCCAAAAAAGAAAATGTAGTTTATTTTGTGGAAGTGCAGTATAGAATTTCAAGTGCGTATGATAATGCGTACGAATATCTGTCTCCAAGTCAGCTCTGTAAATTACAGAGTGCGGCTGAATCTTGGCTAGATGAGTACAAATGGCATGGCAACTACAATCTTTCAACCATTGAAATTTCAGAAAATACATATTCTATCCTCGGTTTTATTGAGAATATTTTATAAGGATTTCAACCAATCTCGAACACTATCTTCATTTCGTTCCCGCCAAGCAATCCGACTAGCAATTTCTTGCTCTCCTAAAGTTATATCACGTGCGAGAGCTACAATACTTTTTTTATCTTCGTAAAAAAGCTTGTATTTATTTAGTTCGTCTCTATGGGAAAATAAACTGCCAGCATACCGTGCAAAGAATCCATAACTTTTATCACTCTCAAATTCGTGCTCAATCCAACTCCAATTGTCTGTAAGCCATTCCCATGCGGCCACGCGACTATAACGATTTCTCAGTAACCACACCCACCAGTGCATAAGATCTTGCCGCCGTATTTCATCAGTCTTTAACAAACTTAATAAATAATCAATCTGATTTTTTTGAGTAACTGATGTTAATCCACTCGCTAATTCATCTTTTTCGTCCGCATTATTCGTCATATTGTGCATTTGAAGTAACTTTTGAAATTCGTATTCATCTCCATATCTTGCGGCGATAAAAAATACGATGCTTCTACTGCTTGGATCTAATTCATTAGGTTTGTTTGCGAGTTTGAATAGTCGCAACCCCTCTGCAATAATTTTCTCGTCTTTTGCAGCGGACGCTAGTGAAAGCATCAATCCGCGAAGACGTAAAGTATGCGCTGTATCCTCAGGTGTATCGTGCCAGCCTAATTTAATTGCTTTTGGTACTACAAGACCACGAATTAGCTTGTTTAAATTATCTTCGCTTACATCGCCTTCGACAAGTCTTCTTGCTTCCGCCAGGCCATACGCAGCGGAACTCCATACGCTTTCATTGTCTTCTTCTGCGTAAGCAGTGATTAATTTCAATAATTCAGCCGTACTAACTTCACCACCGCGCTGCAATAGATTGTAGTTGTCAATAAGCAGTAATTTATCAATAATACTAATATTATTATGCTTAATTGCATCAAGAATTGAGTTCAAGTGTTCCGTATTACTATATAGCGGCAAATAGTAGCTTGTGCCATCGTGATTTAATAGAAATGCCGTTTCTGTTTTATCCTGCAATGTAAAAGAGTCTGTTTTATCACTTAATAGGTCAGAAGAAAGTTGTCGCGTTGCAGCCAAAGGCACTTGCCATGGTTCGTTATTCTGCGCAGCTTGATCAGGGTTAGTTAAAAATCGTTTTTGAGTCAGCTCTACACATTGTGTATTTGGCTTCCATTTCACCTGGACGATTGGATAACCAGGACGATTAAGCCAACCTGACATAAAATCAGAGATATTTTTTTCTGACGTTTCACTTAGTGCTTGCCATAAATCTGCCGCTACTGTATTACTGTACGCATGTCGCTCAAAATAGAGCTGTAAACCCGTGCGAAAAGCTTTTTCTCCAATATAGTTCTTGAGCATATATAGAACAGTACCGCCTTTCGCATAAACGATACTTGGATCAAATAGCGTACTAATTTCATCCGGGTGTTTAACTTGCGTACGAATTGGCTGTACATCAACAATACTGTCACGACGTTTAGCACTTGCACCTTCGCTAAAAACGAATTGCTCCCAGATTTTCCACTCTGGATATATAGCATCAACTGCCTGGTACTCCATAAGGTTAGCAAAGCTTTCATTTAGCCAGAGGTCATCCCACCATTTCATCGTTACTAAATTACCGAACCATTGATGGCTAAGTTCGTGCGCGACAACAAGTGCTATCATTTGTTTGCTTTCAATACTTGTTGATTTCTCATCAGCAAGCATTGCAGTTTCTCTATATGTTACAAGACCCCAATTTTCCATAGCCCCACTTGAGAAATCGGGCAAAGCTAACATATCCAGCTTCTTTAAAGGATACGGAACACCGAAATAATCAGTAAAAAAATCTAGTGCGCGTACCGCAACGTTAACACTATGCTTTGTAAGATCAACATTGTCTGGCGTAGCGTATGCACGTACTTGTACCCCATGTTTAGTTTTAGCTTCAATGTAACCTAAATCTCCATATGCAAATGCTAATAAATAGGTGCTCATTCGAGGTGTTGTTTCAAAAGTTGTTATTTGTGATGAATCGTTTATGGTTTGTTTTTTAATGGGAGTGTTAGCAATAACAGTGTTATTAAGTGGCGTAATGAGTGTTAAATCGAACGTAGCCTTAGCTTCTGGCTCATCAATGCAGGGAAATGCTTCACGGGCATGATGACTTTCAAACTGCGTAGCAATGATTTTTTTATTAATTCCATTGTGCTTAAAAAAACAAGGATAAATCCCGTTCATATTTGAAGTTATAATCCCTTCAAAATCTAAGGATATGGTGTAATCGCCTGCAAATACTTTTTCTTGCGTGTGTAGCCGCACTTCATCGTAAGATTTATGCGTGTTAATTCGAACTACAGTCACGCTCTCATCGTTCTTTTTGTCATGTTTAATTACACGAGCATTTGTAATTTTTAGGTCTTTTTGATGAAACGTTATTCGATTACTTGGTCGACCAGTTTTTTTACCGCTTATCGTTACGGTACCCGTAAATTTCAGCTTATCACTGTCCGGCATTATTTGTAATGAATATTTTGTAGGTTGAAATTGCTGGTATAAACGCGTTACTTTTTTCATCATTTCGCTATTTTATCATGTCAATAAGACTACTCTCAGTTTGACATTTTATTGCTCACAACATATAGTAACAAACGTGACGTCCGGCCTCATGGTCGGATTTTTTCATGTAATTCATGCATATATAAACTGAAAGGGGAATCATGGATATGGATTTTAAACAGCTTGGCGTAGCAATACGTGCAATTGCCGAAGAAAAAAATCTGCCAGAAGAAACCGTACAAGAAGTGGTCGAACAAGCACTGGCCGCTGCTTACCGTCGAGATTATGGCGACAGAGAACAAGATATTCGTGTAACAATGAACCTTAATACAGGTGAAGTCGACGCATACATATCAAAAGAAATTGTAAATCAAGTAGAAAATCCAGCCTACGAAATAAATCTCACGGACGCACAAGTAATGCGTAAAAATGCCAAGGCAGGCGAAACGATTGAGGTTCATGAAAAGGTTGAGAGTTTTGGTCGCGTTGCTGCGCAAACTGCTAAACAAGTTATATTACAACGATTGCGAGAAGCAGAAAGAGAAATTGTCATGGCGGAATATGAAGACAAGATCGGTACTGTCATAAACGCCGTAGTTTCTCGAGTTGAAGGCAATATTGTACGCATTGACTTAGGTCGCGCGCAAGGGATTATGCCTCGCAGCGAACAAATACAAGGAGAGCGTTATTATCCTGGACAACGCTTAAAAGTCTTTTTAAAGGATGTGGAACGGGGATTTCGAGGACCACAACTCGTAGTATCTCGAGGCAACAAAGATTTTATAGAATGGTTATTTAGAGCAGAAGTACCTGAAATGGAGAGTGGAGCTGTTGAAATAAAAGCAATTGCTCGAGAAGCAGGAGTACGTTCAAAAATTGCCGTGGCCAGTAATGTACCAGGAGTTGACCCCGTTGGAACTTTTGTTGGCGGTCATGGTACTCGCGTTAATGCGGTTACAAGTGAAGTCGGCGAACAGGAAAAAATTGACATCATCGTATGGGCTGAGGACACTGCAGAGTACATAACAAATGCTCTAAGTCCTACAAAAGTTAGCAGAGTAGTATTAGACGGCAAGAACCAAAAAGCCAAAGTTCTAGTTCCAGAAGACCAACTTAGTATAGCCATTGGGAAAAGTGGTCAAAATGTTCGACTAGCTAGCAAGCTTACTGGCTATGAACTCGATATTGAAGCAGAACGAGAACATGCGCCAGTAATCAGCGAAGAAGCGCCAAAAGCTAAACCAGCTGCTCCAAAGCTTAAGAAAAAAAGCGACCTAGAAAATAGCCTATTAGAAGCTATTGAAGAACACGGCGAGTAGCAATACAAATCAATTCGAAGTATCGCATTACATAATTGTTCCTAACTGCTTTATTTAATATTATATCCATAAAGCATAGCTACAATATTTTGCTATTAAAAAAATTTGTGAGTTTTTTGTAATTTGAAAAAATATCAAGAAATATAAATCATAACACTAAATGATAGCAAAAACTGGCACTCTTGACTGTAGAGTGCTAATTGGCGTATTATAGTTTTAGTAACTCGTTAAAATGACGAATTTACGTAAGCAATATGAGAAAGTTTACAGCTTGCTCAAAAGAAAAGGTGGTATAAGAAAACTATGATGCCAAACAGCCCAGATTTTCAAGAATTTTTAAACCATTTAACTAATAATGCACTGCAGAGTTTACGCCATGCTGATGCCATTGCACGTAGTTTTGGCAGTGCATATGTAGGCACTGAACACCTACTTCTTGGTGTACTAGCTCAAGACGGTAGTATGGGGTCGAAATTACTTGAAGGAGTTGGTGTTACATTAGATAGAGCGCGCTTAGCACTAAACCTGACCCCAAAAACGCTCGTGATTAACATGGGGGCAAAAGGCTTAAGCGAAACAGCAAAACTAACTTTGAAAATGGCATACGATGTCGCACAGGATTATGGTCAAGAATTTTGCGGGACTGAGCATATACTTTACAGTATATTGAGTCAAAAAAATGCTCGCGCTACACTGCTTCTGAAAGATATGAACGTTGATGTTGATGCGCTTACTGGTGAATTAGAGCAATTTCTAAATAGGCAACAATACGAAGAAGGTGACGTGGATGCTGATAATATCCGTCGTAGGGGTGGGAAAAAAGCGCGTAAAGGTGCATTAGATTTTTACGGTACCGACCTTACACAGCAAGCAAAAGACGGTATATTAGATCCTGTTGTGGGACGCGAAAATCAGATACGGCGCGTTATTACAATTCTGAATAGACGCACAAAAAACAACCCAGTTTTAATCGGGGAACCAGGTGTAGGTAAAACAGCAATTGTAGAGGGTCTTGCACAGAGAATCATTGCCGAAGATGTACCAGATAGTCTCCTTGAAAAAAGAATAGTCATGCTTGATCTGGCTGGGATGATTGCTGGAACAAAATATCGAGGTGAATTTGAAGAACGCTTAAAAAAAGTAATGGGTGAACTTGAAAAGGATAAAAAGACTATCGTTTTTATTGACGAACTTCATCTTATAGTTGGAGCAGGAGCAGCAGAAGGAGCCATGGATGCTGGTAATATTCTAAAACCAGCATTAGCAAGAGGTAAAATACAAGTTATTGGAGCCACTACAACTGCTGAATACACTAAACACGTAGAAAAAGATGCTGCACTTGAACGTCGTTTCCAGCCTGTTCAAGTTCCAGAGACTAATCCAAGTGAAACACTCGCTATACTAAAAGGGTTGCGCAAGCATTACGAAAATTTCCATGGTGTAAAAATAAGCGACGAAGTTTTAGAGGAAACGGTTGCGCTTGCTAAACGGTATATAAATGATAGATTTATGCCGGATAAAGCTATTGATCTACTTGATGAAACAGCAGCTCATTTACGAGTAGATAAAGGCAAGACGAGTCCCGAAGCTCGCAGACTGCAAAAAGAGCTTAAACTTGTAAATACTCGGATTGATGAAGCAGTTGACAGCGAAGACTATGAACGTGCGGCTCAGTACAAACAACGTGCAAGCCAGATAAATGATGAACTTACGAAATTAAATGATAATGAAAAAGACGCAAAGCGTCTTATCGTGCAAAGTGAAGATCTAGCAGAAGTTGTCTCTCGCATGACGGGAGTACCCGTAAAAAAGGTTATACGTTCCGAAGCAAAATATCTTCTTAATCTTGAAAAAACACTTGGCAAGTATGTAATTGGTCAACACGAAGCAGTAGAAGCGGTCTCTAAGGCTGTAAGAAGGAATCGCTCTGGTATCGGCAGCGAAAAGCGCCCTATTGGATCATTTATATTTCTTGGTCCTACTGGTGTTGGTAAAACTGAGTTGGCACGCGTATTAGCAAGAGAGTTCTTTGGAAGTGAATCGGCATTAGTTAAAATTGATATGTCCGAATTTGGTGAGCACCATAATGTTTCACGTCTTGTTGGTGCTCCAGCGGGCTATGTGGGATATGACGACGGCGGTCAGCTAACTGACAAAATACGCCGCCAGCCCTATAGCTTAGTTCTATTTGATGAAATCGAAAAAGCTCATCCCGATGTCTTTAACATGCTTCTTCAAATTTTAGAGGATGGTAAATTAACAGATGCGAAAGGAAGAAGTATCGATTTCACAAACAGCATAATCATAATGACTTCTAACATTGGTGCTGAAAAACTGCAAAAAGAAGCTAATTTTGGCTTTCATGCAAATCGCAATGATCTAAAAGAACTTGATGCTTTGCACGAAGCAAATGAAGGGCGCGTAAGAGATGAATTGAAGAAAATGCTGCGCCCTGAACTATTAAACAGAATAGATAAAGTAATTGTATTTCGCGCTCTTACTAAAAAAGATATTTTCAAGATAATAGATTTACAAGTGGATGAGCTCAAACAACGATTGCAGCGAAAAGGGTTAAGTGTGGCCCTTACCTCTGCAGCAAAACAATACTTGCTTGAGCATGGATACGATCCGCATAATGGTGTTAGACCGCTTCGCCGGTTAATCCAAGATACAATCGAGGATCATGTGGCGCTGGATTTGTTAGATGACAAGTTCACTAAAGGTGATATTATTCAAGTAGCAGCAAAAAATGGCAAACTTGAATATGCAACCGAAAACGAGTAACTACAATCAACCAAATAACGCGAAAGGGAAGAGCCGAAGACTGGCTCTTCTTCTTATTACGCTTGTATTGCTTGCATCTGTCGCTTTCTTAAATATACAAAGTATCTACGACTGGATTCGATTATATGATTATTCTGCACCTGCTTCTATATCGGATATTGCAGGTGCTGATCAATTCACTGCTGCCGCACGCCGCGTGTTCTACGTCAATCACCCAAATATAGAAACCAAAGATACCTTTTCAGGAAAATGTCCTAATGGCGGTAGAGAATCAGCCGTACTGGGTTGTTATATACCATACCAACGTGGAATTTATATTCTACAAGTCAATGATCCAACACTAGCTGGCATCGAGCAAGTAACGGGCGCTCATGAAATGCTGCATGCTGAATATGATAGGCTTGATGGCAAAACTAAAAATCAAATTGATAGCTGGTTAAATGACTACTACAAACATGGGCTACATGATCCAAATATCATTGATCAAATAAATGCATATAAAAAATCAGAGCCAAACGATTTAGTAAATGAAATGCATTCCTTGTTTGGAACAGAAGTACGTTCACTCCCAGCCAATCTAGAGACATACTACTCACAGTATTTTAAAAATAGGAATGTTGTTTCAAGTTTCTACGCTGCTTATGAAAACGAATTTACTTCACGTATTGCGCAAATAAATCAAGACGATTCAGAATTACAAAATTGGAAACTGCAAATTGACAACCTAGAAACTGATATACATAGCAAGCAAGCCTCGCTTCTATATACACAGCAACAATTAAATGCATATCGTAACTCAAATAATATATCAGCCTACAATAACGGCGTACCTTCATATAACTTGCAAGTAAATTCATATAACAATGAAGTGCAGCAAGTTCATATGTTGGTACAGCAATATAATCAGTTAGTGTCAAGCCGCAACGCCATCGCACTGGAAGAACAGCAACTAGTTCAAGATATTTCATCCAATACTGTTACCATTAATAATTAAAGTAAAACTTCGAGACTATGCAATATCATAGAAAGTCATAGGAGTAATTATGGCAAAAAAATCAGCTATACGATATGAATGTACTAATTGTGGCGCACAAAGTTTTACTTGGAGTGGTAAATGTCCGCAATGCGGTGAGTGGAATACAATGCAAGAAAAACTCACTCCAGAAACTGCATTAGCTAGCGTTTCTTCTGGTAAGGTTTTACAAGCAGAACGAGTGGAAATCTCTGCGAAACGTGACATGCCACGTCTGATAAGTGGCGTTAACGAAATTGATTCTATATTTGGAGGTGGTATCGTTCCCGGCAGTGTCAATCTTATTGCGGGACAGCCTGGTATTGGAAAAAGTACATTACTTCTTCAACTCGCATACGAAATTGCTAAAACTGCTCCGGTTTTATATATAAGCGGCGAAGAATCTACCTATCAAGTAGGGATACGAGCACAACGACTTGGCGCCTTAAGACCAGAGCTCCAATTAGTTAACAGTACTTCAGCTGAAGACATTGCAGCAACTATTGCTTCTTCGGCATACCAACTCGTAATAGTTGATTCAATTCAAACTATAACTGTAGGTAGTATTGCTTCTGCAGCAGGAACCGTAAGCCAAATTACAAATAGCACACAGCTCCTAACTATTGCCGCTAAACATAGCAATACTGCGACTATTTTAGTAGGTCATGTCACAAAAGAAGGATCCATTGCTGGACCTAAGGTACTTGAACACGTAGTAGATGTTGTACTACAACTTGAAGGCGACCGTTATGGTGGCTTTAAAGTGTTAAGAGCAGTAAAGAATCGATTTGGCACTACTAGTGAGGCAGGCATTTTTGAAATGGTTGACTCAGGATTGCGTCCAGTAGATAATCCATCAGCTGCTCTACTGGCTGAACGCCAAATTTCAGATGGCTCCGTTGTACTTGCCACTATGGAAGGATCTAGACCTTTGCTCGTCGAAGTTCAAGCTCTAGTAAATAAAACAAGCTACGGCTACCCAAAACGCGCCGCAAGCGGGCTAGATTTAAATCGTTTAAATCTATTAATAGCTATGCTGGAAAGACGAACTAAATTAACTCTTGCAGAGTTTGATATATATATAAATATAGTTGGTGGTTTACGCATAACTGAACCAGCCGCCGATTTAGCGGTATGCATGGCAATAGCTTCGGCTGCTAAAGGTTTACAATTAAAACAAAATGCAGTGGTATTTGGAGAAGTTGGCTTAAGCGGGGAGGTTCGACATGTACCATTTACCGAAAAACGCATTTTAGAAGCTACTAAGCTAGGTTTTACTACTGCAATAGGACCTAAGCAGCGCAAAGGCAAAACAGTTAAGAATTTAACTAGTGTATCCAATATTCGCAGTGCTTTAAATCAGTTTCTAGAAATGTGATTTCAAAAGGACGTGTATGTGAATTGTTTTGTACCTTTTTCACCAGATCCATCAGTCACTGTCACAGTATACGTCTGACCAGCAACAGCACCGCTCATGTCTATTGAACAGCTCGATGTACCAGTACATGGGCTAGAAGTAAAATTGTTACCGCTAACAGTAGCTGTGTAGCTGGTTGACGTTCCTCCTGTCCAACTAACCGTGAGGGGGTTTCCGCTTGCCGTTTGCTGGGGCGACGTAATTGTTATTTGATTGGCCCCCGACTGGGGCGACGTAAAATTTACAGTTGCACTATCACTCGCAGAGTAAAGAACACTATCTGTAACGGTCGCAGAAACCGTACCACTCCCTGTAAACGTAGGAGTATAGTCGCATGATACTGTACTCGGCGAATCGGACACATTAGCCGTACATACTTGTTTGCCGTTAACATTGAACGTCACCGTACCTGGATATTGTGGATAGTTTGGATCTGTAAGTAAGTGCGTACCTTGAGTAACGGTTGCCCTGAAAGTACAACTGTTAGTGCAGTCGGCTGCTGTCAAAGTTATTGACGGGGGACTATCACTACAACTATGCACATCATCTGTGGCTGTTGGTGTTGAATTAGTTGTCGTTGTCGTGGAACCAACACTATTATGCCCCCCCATAAATATGTCAGCGTTCCAGCTTGCAGCATTACTATTAAATGCGGTTTGTCTTGCTAATGCAGGGGTACAACTCGTAGCAATTTTTCCAGAAACTTTGTCAATGGTTTGCGTGGACGAAGGTTTATTCCCGCCTGCGTACCAGCTTGGATATATATCATTGGTTGGACTCGGCACTACATCACCCGGGTAAACATGTGTACGCATGACAAAGGCTGGTAATGTCTTTATATCACTAGGCGCGGTCCAATTTACAGGTTTCAGGTTTTGATGCGCGTATTCCATCCATCCTTTTGTAATAGGTTCTGTGAGATATTCCATCTCTTCACTCAATGCCTTATTACGATTCTTACTTCCAACCCATGCAACAAACGAATACTTTGTTGACCAACTAGTCATAAGTCCGTCGTAGTTGTTGTTTGTAGTTCCTGTTTTAATTGCAAAATCCCAGCCATTGTAACGATGGAATTTGTAGCCAGTGCAATTCGTAGCCGAACAACTCCCGCCTAAATATGATGCGTTTGGATCACTAGCCATATTATCAAGTATGTACGCGGTATCCGGCTTTATTACTTGATTACCTTTTGGCTGAGACCATTTGTATATGTCTTTATTGCTACTATCTGTGATCTGTAGTATGAACGTGCGGGGAATAGCCTGACCCATGCGGGCCAATGTAGCCAAGCCGTTAACGTGATCGTCAAGATGTAGATATGCACCATCACCAATTGCTGATGCCAAACCGCATTGCGTCGTTTTCGTAAGAGCTTCGTCGGCATAACAGTTATAACTATTCTGATGATTAGCAATATCTTGTGTATTGTCCATCATGGCAGTTGCAGTTGAAATTACTTTATTAATAGAGGCTGTCTTGTCTTGACTTTTATCAGAAGGCAACGCTTCCGCCATTGCAGTTGCCGCAGGTACATTGCGCGAATCACCTAGCGCGTATCGAATAGTTATTGGACCGGGGAAGCGGCGGTCAAAATCATACAAATATGAGGTGCCACCTGGACAAGGGTTTGTACCATCAGGAAGCGGCAATTGTTTACAAGTTCCTGAATAGCCAGGCAGTGATTTTGGTGAATCGTATAAGACTGAACCGGCACCTATATTGTTATTATTGTCAATTAGTGTTGAGTAGTCGTATGGCTTAAAGCTCGAACCAGGGGGGATAAGTATATTGTTAGCAAAGTTGTTTTGGTCTTGATTAAAATCAGTGCCTCCAACTAGGGTGACTATTTGTCCAGTCTGAACATCTTCACCTACAGCCGCTTCCTCATCACCATTATGGGAGGTGACATTACGCAAATTAGTCTGTATAAGCTGTTCTGCTTTATTCTGCAAATTCATATCCAATGTGGTAATTACTTTCCAACCACCCACTTTAGAAGTTGAAGCTTTGAACTGATCGTCTAATTGCTGCTTTGCCGCAAGCACAAAGAATGGTGCTTGCATATTTTGATATTTTGACTGAAGTGGTTGTACCTGGGCTAAAACATCAACTGCACGTGCTTGGTCAGCTTGAGATTGACTTATATATCCCTGTTTAACCATTTGATCTAATATGTAATGTTGCCTATCGAGTAATGCGGTGGCGCTGAATGTATCTCCTGCCGCACTGTTCCATTGAGTACTACCATAAGGAGAATAATAGCTAGGTGACTGAGGGATAGCGGCGAGCATTGATGCTTGAGGCAATGTTAGATTCTTGCAACTTGTATGGAAATAGTCTTCTGCCGCCGACTCGCAGCCATATTCTACACCGCCATATGGCGCAATATTTAAATATCCAGTAAGTATGTCGTTTTTAGAATATTCTCTCTCTAGCTCAACGGCCAAAATTAATTCTTTAACTTTACGCGTTATTGTACGATTATTGGTCCACTGCTCATTCAATTTCACCAATTGCTGCGTAATAGTAGATCCGCCTTGGATACTTCCTCCTCCGCCTGCTACATCGTGAACCGCTGCGCGTAATAAACCGCGGACATCAAATGCACCATGTTTGTAAAAATCTTTATCCTCTATTGAAACCGTCGCTTCTTTCATGAATGGAGAAATGTTGTCGCTGGTAACCGGCACACGCTTTACTGCGCTGTAATCTTGCCAAAGAAGAATTTTACCTGTTCTGTCATAATAAGAAATACTGCCGCCCAATTGATCACCACTAATATCTTTAATATTTGGTAAATCTTTTCTAAAGTATGCGAAAACCCCAATAGTAAGCAAAAAACAGGCGATGATACCGATTCCAATCACTCGGAGCGCCATAATCGCACCTTCTCGGCTAAACCAATATTGGGCTAATCGGCGAGGATGCAGTCTATATAAAATGCGCTTCCATCTATCTTTAGGCAAAGTACTAAGGTAGGCAGCTTTACTTGACGCACGCTCGAGTTTTCGTGCTCTAGCACGATCACCAAAATTAGCATTTAACGGTATTGATTTACCGCTTTTAGACGTAACAGTTCGCCTGGGACGAGCATTACTCGGACCGCGCTTAGAACTACTCATTCTCTTATATACCCCATATTGTTGAAACTGTAAGCATTATATCAAACCAATGCTGAAAAAATCCTATACATTAAATACACCGGATATATAAAGTTCGCCTTGTACTCATTGTTTGAGTCATAGCAGGTACGATATACTTATTAACTAAAGGATAACTGTAAAAAATATGACTCTATCGGAAGAATTGCAGTGGCGAGGTTTCGTCAATCAAACAACATTCAGTAAATTATCTGCCTTAGATTCACCCGGAATAAATTTTTATTTTGGTGTTGACCCGAGTGCAGATTCTATGCAAATTGGAAATTTAGCTGCCGCTATGATGGTAAAAACATTTGCTAAACATGGTCACAATGCGTTTTTACTAGTTGGTGGTGCCACGGGTCTAATTGGTGATCCTGATGGTAAGGCGCAGGAACGAAATTTGCAATCAAAAGAACAAATTGAAGCTAACAAGCGGGCAATTGCAGAACAGTACAAAGTCATTTTTGGCTCGCTTGAGTTTACACTCGTGGACAATTATGACTGGTTCGAAGACATGCATTTTCTTGATTTCTTACGCGACGTCGGCAAGCATGTCCCTATGCGTCAAATGCTAGCTAGAGATTTCGTACAAACACGCCTTGGAGAAAATGGTAGTGGCATAAGTTATGCCGAGTTTAGTTATGTACTAATACAAGCGTATGACTTCTTGCATTTGCATATAAAAAACAATGTCACACTCCAGCTTTGCGGTTCCGATCAATGGGGTAATAGTATCGCAGGAGTTGATTTAATTCGTCGAGTAACAAGTAATGAAGCGCATGTGTACTCTATGCCACTAATAATTAATAAAGCAACTGGCAAGAAATTTGGCAAAACGGAGGATGGAGCTGTTTGGCTCGACCGCCATAAAACGTCACCTACAAAGTTTTATCAGTTTTGGGTAAATGTTGACGATGCCGGAGTTGAAGACTACTTGAAGGTGTATACGGAGCTTGAAAAACAAGAGATCGAAGAAATTCTTCGAAAGCATCATGAAAAAACGAGTGCTCGTTTTGGGCAGACGTGCCTAGCGGAGCAAGTAACTTCTTTGGTTCATGGAACGCACGAAATGGAAATTGCAAAATCGATTACGCGGATATTGGTTGGCGACACACCGATAGGTGAAGCGTCGGATAATGTTATTGCTGCCATGCGAAATGAAATACCCTATTTACAAACAACATCCAATTGCTCACTTATAGACGTATTAACACAAGTAGGTTTGGCTACATCAAAAAGCGAAGCAAGAAGACTTTTAGACAATAATGCAATTTCAATCAACGGTTCAAAAACATCTGAAGAAAAATTGACACTAGGTAACTTTCATAATAATCGTCTGTTAATAAGACGTGGTAAAGCGTTCAAAGACTCCGCGCTTGTAGAACTACAAAAGTAGCTTATACTGTAAAAACATACATGGCTGAACAAATCTCTACAAAACAACAAGCTAAAAAACGCGCCGACCAGTATAACGACCCGACTTATAACTATCAGAGATATTGGGACGAGCGCCAGTATGAACACGAAGCGGAAGCGATTGCAATACGTAAATTGCTTAAGGGTCAGCACTTCAACAAGGCGGTTGATATTGGTGGCGGATATGGCAGATTATGCGTGCTTCTTGAAAACTATGCGGACACCGTAATATTAGCTGAACCAAGTAAAAAACAGCTAGAAATTGCTGCCGAATTTTTACGCGATCATCCAAATGTGCACCGCGAGCTCATGCAGGCCGATGATTTGAAGTTTGAAGATGGTTCAATTGATTTGTTAACGATGGTTCGCGTAATGCACCACTTGCCCGATCCGCATAATGAATTTGCAGAAATATCTCGAGTATTATCAAGTGACGGCGTTGCGATTATTGAAGTTGCTAATTACGCACATATAGAAAATAGGCTAAAACATTGGGTCAAAGGACAACGCATGCCCATTAAGCCCATAGATATTCGTTCTCCTGAGCACAGGAGCAAAGACTATATTCCTTTTGTAAACCACAACCCTCAAACAGTCGTTCGACAATTAGCGCTTGCTGGGCTAAAAGTTACCGACACGTTGTCAGTTTCAAACCTACGCAGCAGTACTCTTAAAAAGCACCTGCCGATTGGACTTATGCTGGGAGTAGAAAAAATGACACAGCGACCCTTAGCTAGTTTTTATTTCGGACCAAGCATTTTCCTGCTTGTCAAAAAAGACAACTGAATCTTTGCCCAAAAGATACCATATAATATTGTTATGACGGGTAGCACGCCACTCTCCGAGCTTAAAGGCGTTGGGCCGCAGCTTTTCACTAAATTGCAGGTACTGGGTCTTAAAAATGTAAGCGACCTTGTATCGTATTTGCCTCGTAAATACGACGATTATTCTAAGTTCATGCCTATAAAGGAGTTAAAACCAGGCGTTGTAACTATACATGCAAATATAGGACCAGCTAGCGGAAAGTATGTACGGCGTGGGCTACATATTACTGAAGCAATTGCGACTGATGACACCGGTAGCATACGAATAGTATGGTTCAATCAGCCCTATCGTGCTGCTTCATTAAAAAAGGGAATTTTGTATTACATTTCTGGCACATTCGAATTATCACATCAACGATTTGCAATCATGAATCCGACAATTGAACTAGCGAGTGAGTTTCCAATTAACACTGCAAGAATTGTACCTATATATGGCGAAACAAAAGGAATTACATCAAAACAAATACGTGGTCTCGTTGCACAAACCTTACCGTACATATCACAACTTAGTGAAACTATGCCTAGCTGGGCAATCAAAAAATACGACTTATGCAGCTATAGCGATGCCCTACAATATCTGCACTTTCCCAAGAATAACCAAACACTTTTGACCGCAAGACGACGTTTAGGCTTTGAAGAGGTATTTCGACTAGTGCTCGCAAGTTTACTTAACAAACAAGAAAACGATTCTGAAACTTCCTTAAAAATTGCATTTAGTAAAGAACTTGCCCAGAAGTTCGTTGAACATTTGCCATTTAAATTAACGGATGGTCAACGCAAAGTAGCCTGGGAAATATTTTTGAATTTAGAACAGATACATCCTATGAATCGTTTAGTGGAAGGTGATGTTGGCTCAGGTAAAACAGTAATAGCCACAATGGCAGCCTTAATGGCACTAAACCAAGGATATCAAACAGCGCTTATGGCGCCTACAGAACTTCTTGCAAGGCAACACGCTGACACTATAGTGAAATTACTTAAACCGCTCGGTCTAGAAGGTGCGGTTACACTTTTGGTTGGAGGTTTATCGTTAAACCAGAAAAAAATAGCACGTAATGCTATCCGAAATGGACAAGCTATGTTCCTTGTTGGTACACAGGCTGTCATACAAGAAGCGGTTGATTTTCATAAATTAGCGCTAGTCATCATTGACGAGCAACATCGCTTTGGCGTAGAACAACGTAAATCACTAATGGCCAAAGCAGGACATATGCCCCACGTATTAAGCTTAACAGCAACGCCAATCCCCCGATCACTGGCACTTACACTATACGGAGAACTTGATATTTCAGTTTTAAGCGATAAGCCAGCCGGTCGGCAGCCTATCATAACTAAATTAGTTTCACCAAACTCTCGTGCGCAAATGTATAGTTCTATAAAAGAACAACTTAATAGTGGTCGTCAAATGTTTGTCGTATGCCCACTTATTTCAGATTCAGATACTATGAGTGCAAATTCCGCTGAACGGGTGTATGAGCAAATGCGAATTAAGGATTTTTCACAATACAAAATAGGCTTGTTGCACGGCAAACTTAAAGCTCATGAAAAAAATGCAGTAATGGAATCATTTGTGTATCACAAAATTGACATACTTGTATCTACGACAGTCATTGAAGTTGGCGTTGACGTTCCTAACGCAACCGTGATGATAGTAGAAGATGCAGAACGTTTTGGTCTGGCTCAGATTCATCAGCTTCGTGGTCGTGTAGGTCGCAGTTCTCATCAAGGTTTTTGCTATTTATTAACAAGCAATTCTATTGCACCAAGCAAACGATTACGCGCACTAGAGTCATGTCAAGATGGCTTTAAGCTAGCAGAAATTGATTTAGATATGAGAGGACCAGGCGCCATATATGGATCTCTACAACATGGGCAATTAGACTTACGAATTGCAAAGCTTTCAGACACTAAGCTTATATCTGAAGCTAGAAGCGCAGCACAGGAATTCATTAGCCGCGGAGAAAATTTGCTACAATATAAGCACTTGGCAACTACTATCCATAAATTACGAGCCGTCACAAATCTTAATTAACGGGTACAAATAATAACAATATGCAAGCAGTGTTTTTATTTATGTTTGGTGTTAAGCTTCGCTAATGTACGCGTATATTTTACATGCGCATCAAAAGCTCGATCGAGCCGCATATAACAAGTTAATGTCCATAGATGAGCAAAATAAACGATTTCCTTCCTTGCAGCAAATACTACATTTTGAAGGACGCAATGGACCTGACGCGCCTAAATTAAAACGCGCACCCCACGTACAGCCTTGGCATTTTGTCGACCCCTATGACGTTCATGATACAGACTTAGTACAACAAATTCAGCGCCACCATGACGAACTTGTGCTTGCATTAAAAAATAATGACATGGTTCGAGGAGCGTTCGAAGCAGCATGGTTAGCACACGCAATAGTCGATGGACTGACGCCTGCCCACCACTACCCTTATGAGCAAGAACTTGCAGCATTACGAGGGCAAGAGCGGCATACAAGAAATGGTCTACTAGCTCGTATTTACGTGCAAGGTGAAGGCATAGGACAGTCAATTGTTAAGAGCTTTCGTCTCGTTGGTCCAAAAGGTCTCCTCAGCACACACGCATTATTTGAAGGAGGAGCAGCAGCTATTATCCTTCCTCTTCGATTTAGTAGTGCGAATCCCACCGCTGAAGAACTGGCATTGCTAAAAAGCAATGGTACAGCAGGGATGTTTAGTAGTTTTGCAAAAGATATAGCGGAACTTAACTTGTATGGTCGTTTTTATGTTACTGGGTGGACTCCTCGTTTAGCACGTGACATTCGTCGAGAGCTTGCGCCGCGCATGGTACGCGCTATTACACTTGCATGGTATGCTGCGCTTATGGAATCCTCATGAGAATTATAGCTGGTGCATTGAAAGGTCGTATTTTTAGCGCTCCTACCGGACATAGAACCCATCCTATGAGCGAAAAAAGTCGCGGAGCAATATTTAACGCTCTGGGTGACATTACTGGTCTCACAATCGTAGACCCCTTTGCAGGTAGTGGAGCAATTTGTTTCGAAGCAATTAGTAGGGGAGCATCACACGCAACGGCAATAGATTCTGATCGTAACGCACAGCATGCAATAAGTATAAATATTACTTCACTTAATCTAGAAAACAAGGTATCTCTCATAAAAGCAAATGCAAGCGCATGGCTTACAACAAATAATTCTAAATTTGACATCCTAATCTTAGACCCCCCCTTTAAAAATCTGCAGTACTCTTTACTCGAAAAATTAGTGTATGTTGTACAAGCCAGCGGAACTATTGCACTTTCATGGCCCGGCAAACATGAAATACCTAAGCTAGTTAATACTGAACAGCTACAAATTAAGAACTATGGTGATAATACGTTAATATTTCTAAGGAAGATTTAGTTACCGTCAGCATTGTATGCAATGAGCTCATCATAACGAAGTGCAGCGGCACACGAATAAAAAGTTTGTAAAATCGCCGATAGAATACTGCCAAAAAGTGGTATGACTGTAGGCAAAGCAATAATTACATACACACCAATTATTCCCCAAATACTCTTGGCATGATCTTTTGAGACCGCTGCACTCTCCCGCATCGATTCGTGTATGCTCATATCTTGGTCTACTAAAAAGTACGGCGCCAAAAAATATCTACGGATGAAAATTAGACCAGGGACAATCAGTAGCAAAAAACCAAGCACTACAAGAATAGCAATAAGCGCATACAGTCCAATTAGTCGCAGAAAATACCTCGACCCAG
>DASTAH010000046.1:0-16774 GCA_035712845.1 Saccharimonadales bacterium (SeqCode) | reverse complement strand
TTATCAAACATTGTTCACGACCTCAACTGATGAAGGGCTTTCGCGCCGCAGCACCTCTGGGAATGTATTCACATTGCGCAATATTGCACTGCGAAATGACCAATCAAAAACACGGCTGCCAAATCGTACCACCATGCCACCAAGCAGAGTAGAGTTAAATTCAAAGTGGATGAGTACGTCTGGGGCAATATTTTCACGGCACCAAGCAACGAGAGATTTTTTAAATCCGGTAGTGGCAGGAGCTGCCAATGTAATGGTTAGTGTCGGCGCTTTTTTGGCATAGTCCTCAAGGGCATCGATTAATTGGTCAAAGCTTTCGCGACTTATAGCTTTACCATCACTCCATCGTTTAATGGTAGCTAAAGTAGCGGGGGTTACTGCGGGAGGGGTTACCGCATGCGCTGAAACATGGACTTGCTTCTTAATGGCATTATGCGAAAACCAGCGAGCATATTCCCGTACCTCTACGATAAGCATCTGCAGATCTTGAGGCGAGCTGATGCTGTCATCCAGTCTAATTTTGTGCTTCATCAACCAATCCTCGTACGAGCTCTGCTTTATGTTCTTCCAACTGGCTTGTTAAGTATGGTAGCTGGGCGCCAAGGTCAATATTGTGCGACAGTGTCTCTAGTAAGAACGAGGCGACTGCATCAGCCAGTTTAGTATCAATGAGTGAAAGAAGTTTTTGCTTTTCGGACGATATATCAGCTGCTAATTTTGCTTGGAGGTCAGCTTGCTGTTGGGCTAACTCCGACGTGGCGGTGCCGACGGTATCAATTGCTTGCTTTTCGAGATCGGCAAGTTTGTCACGGTACCGAGTCAGTTCGCCAGTAACTACCTCGCTGCCGGTTTTGGCAAGCAATTTATTAAGTTGGTGCACTGTTGATTCAAGATCTTTCTGCATCTCGGCTGCTGAATGCGCGACGACTTTGTGAAAACTTACTTGCGCATCCGTGAGGAGTTGTTGTCGAATGGCCGGGGGCAAGTGACCGTTTGTAGGCGTGCTATGATGGCTGTGATCTGGCTCATGTTTTTCGGGACGGAAATGTGCGTATGCATGACGAACGGCAAGTGCAGTCAGCATCCCTGCGATAAATATGTCTATGATCAAAAAAGTATCAAGCATAGTCCCTCTAGAATTTCGCTAATATTAAGTAAATTGCCACCACTGATACCCCTAGAATGATAATCACCAATCCTGACATTTGTATAAGATTACGATATACCGCTGATTGGCTCATCGGGTTTCTTCCAACGGAAATAATGCTGCTGCGTATCATAGAGTAAATTATACTCATTACAACTATAAGCGTAATGACAAAAATAGTAGCACTAATGATAATGGGCAACGGCTTTACGGTTTTGCCGGCGAGTGAATTAGCGATGTTTTGCAGCGCCGCAGGAATAATGGTTTTGTCAGGCTGCTTGTAAAAGAACGAAACATTTACTTGTACTGGTACTTCACCAATTTCAACCTGGTGTTTAGCACCACCTTTGTCGACGTACGATTGTTCTGATGCATTGCTGCTGTTTAAATCACTTTGTGCGACCCCAATAATCTTCGTATTAGTAGTCGCTTTCATGCCAACGCCACTGATGGCGGAGGCTGTAATTGGATCACCCGCAGTTATGTTGCCGTTTATATTTGACACGAGTACTTGCTCAACGCCGCTTGTCGCAACTTGCACTTGGCTGGTTTGACCACTCGATAGAGAAATAAGCGAGTTGCCGCTATCTATAATTATGCCCAGCATATTATTGGCGTTGCTAAGCGTAGTGGCGGTGACCTGATCTGATGAGCCATTTTGCAAGCTGACTATCGAGCCAAGTGCTAGATTTTCACTGGACGTGTAGCCTTGTGATATTGGAGTGAGTGCGCTGGCTAGACTACCTCCCAACGACAGCAAGACCCATACTGAAATTGCTGTTTCAAGCACTAGTCTCCGACTCACCACTGTTTTTGCTTTCATATATATGGCATGAGCGCAGGCTCATTCCTCTCATGGTTAGTATAGCAAAATTTCTCTGTTCTGCCCCATAGTGCTAGTGCTATCATTTAAGTATGTTTCACCAAAGCAAACTACACTCAACTGAGAACGGCTATACAGTACTTGAAATACTCGTAGTTCTTATCTGTATTATTATTCTCGCGGGTATTATTGTTTTCTTCCGATAGGGTTTTTATCTCGAATACGCTAACATAGAGGGATGTGGCAAGAAACAAAACACGGACTTTACAAACAATTTAATTTTGTAGATTTCAAGGAAGCGTTTGCATTCATTACAAAAGTAGCAGCGCTTGCTGAACAGATGAACCATCATCCCAGATGGGAAAACGAGTGGAGTGTCGTACAGATCTGGCTTATCACGCATGAAGCGGAAGGGAATATCACTGATAAAGATAGAGAGATGGCACAGGCAATTGATGACTTAATATCCCGTCAGACTCCTCCCGAATCAGCCGATGGATTGCCGAAAGTAGAGAAAGTAAAAATGTACGCGGATGGTGGATCGCGCGGTAATCCAGGGCCCAGTGCCAGCGGGTTTGTCATTATGGATGAGAACGAAGCGCTACTTGTAGACAAAGGTGTGTATTTAGGTATTACTACCAATAACCAGGCTGAATATACAGCGCTTAAATTGGGGCTTGAAGAGGCGCACAAACTTGGCGCTCGAGATGTTGATGTGTACATGGATAGTTTGTTGGTGATAAATCAGATGAAAGGAATCTTCAAAGTCCGTAACCGTGATTTATGGCCGATCCATGATGCGATCAAAAACTTAGCCCAGCAATTTCGTACGATTGAGTTTACACATGTACCACGCGAATTTAATAAACTTGCAGATGCGGCAGTAAACCGAGCGCTTGACGAGGCGTTAGGCATTGCGACTACGCGCGTTGTTTAAGATATCATAAGTGGTATAATAAGTGTGGTCAGATTATCGGCTGATTGCGTACGTATTGTACGAGGAAAGTCCGGGCAGCATAGGGAGTGGCAGTTGCTAACGGCAACCGGAGGTGACTCTAGGGAAAGTGCCACAGAAACAAGACTACCTTGTTATACAAGGAAAAGGTGAAAAGAGCGGGGTAAGAGCCCGCAGTTTATATCGGTGACGATATAAAGTGGTAAACCCTGCCTGCTGCAAGGAGATGGATTCTTCCAGCCTAAAGCTGAAAGTTTCCCGCTAAGGATCCACCATAAGAACCGCTCGAGCTTGTTGGTAACGGCAAGCCTAGATAGATAATCAGTTAAAACAGAACCCGGCTTACGGATAATCTGGCCACAAGTATAATTTGTAAAATGTAATTGTTATCCACGAGCGTATTTCAGACAAATAAAATTCCCCTCCGAAGTGGGGAATTTTTCTAGCCCAATAGTCTCGTTAAGTTTACTTTTGGGTTGCTTTTACGACAGCTTCAAATGCCTTGGGTTCATTAACGGCTAGCTCGGCTAGTACTTTGCGATCCAGCGTAATGTTAGCAGTCTTGAGCCCGGCGATTAGTTTGCTATAAGTTGTGCCGTTTACGCGGGCTGCAGCATTGATGCGTGCATTCCAAAGCTCACGAAACGTTCGCTTACGATTTTTTCGATCGCGAGTAGCGAATTGAAGGCTTTTTGTAACAGCTTGCTTACCGCGCTTATAACTGGCACGATGGCTGTGCTGCATGCCTTTGGTGGCTTTGCGTATTTTGACGTGCTTGGCGTGTGTAGCTACGCCGCGTTTAACTCTCATTATCTATACTCCTAATTGCTTCTTAACGCTTTTCGCGTTTTTGCCTGTAAGTGTTTGTAGACCAGACAAGGCGCGTTTACGATTCTCACCTTTTTTACCAAGAAAATGGTTCATGTTGGGGTGACCAACTCGTAGCTTTCCATTCTTGCTGACTCGTACGCGATCTTTTGTACCGCTATGCGTTTTCAATTTTAACTTCGCCATTATACATCTCCTTCTGCTGCTTCAATTGGTTCGGTCTCAGCCAGTTTTTTGTGCTGTCCTGTCCAGCGGACAACGAAACTGAGTTGTCGACCAGCTAGCTGAGGCTGAGAGTCGACCGCAATTGTATCGCCGAAACGGTCGATAATCTTTTGAGCGATCTGGAAGCCAATTTCCTTGTGTGCTTGTTCACGACCTCTATATACCAGAGTTATGCGAACCTTGTGCCCAGCCTCCAGAAACTTACGTGCCCGATCTAACTTTATACCTAAGTCGTGATCGCTGATCTTTAAACCCATGCGGATTTGTTTGAGTTCAAGTGTCTTGGCACTTTTACGATTCTTCTGCTGCTGTTTAGTCTTCTGGTAGTTATATTTTCCCCAGTCGATTATTTTGGCAACAGGTGGTTTGGCATCGGGTGAAATTTCGACAAGATCGAGTTCACGTGACTCAGCAAGCTGTAAGGCTTCACGCCGACTCAGAATCCCCAATTGTTTACCTTCTTCATCGATTACTCGAAGTTCAGGTGCCTGAATTTGACCGTTCAGGCGGGTGTATTTTGCTATCGCAGCGCTCCCTTAAATTACTAATAATATGTGAACGTATTTTAACAGATGAGCTTCCAGAGGTCAAACTGATAATGTGCAGAATGGAAGACATTCAGATTGTATATTCATCAGGCTGTTGTGCCTATGAGGGCAGGTTAATGGACGTGAGGGGTATGTGTTGCGCATAAATGGCGTCTCGCGCAAATACTTCATACATATTAATAGCGCCCTGCTGCAAGTACAACAGGGCGCTACCGGTTTGGATTTGGTGTTAGTTTTGTTTTGTCGAAATTATAACTTTGGCTTTTCATGTAATAACGGCTTGCGAGAAGCCGTTATTACTGTTGGCGTTTTTGTTTTTGAGCACTTTTTTTATTCAGTGCTACGGATATAGTAGTTGAACAGAGGGGCTGCTGTCAATAACATTTATGCTTAATTATTCCAGTTTCCTGTGTATAACTTTTACTTGATTTTTAGGTTGTTCACCCAGCGTTGCAACCTGTGAAAATATAAATCTATAAAGATTCTTATGAATACCTTCGTAAAGTTGTATGCCACAATTAGTACAATTCATAATATTTTTTAGGTGCTATTTTGGAACCTACTTCGCGTGGCAAAAATATTATAGTAGACATACAAATATAAGCATAAGTGGATTGACATTTTGATGCTGCTGTGATACATTAGTTACTGTAAGTTACCAAAACAAAAAACACTTACAATCTATATCTATTTTTCGGGGAGGCCCGATTACGCCCTACAAGCCCTAAAGGCAAGTAGAGCGGTCAGTCAAGCCACGGGCGATAAGCGCTTTACATTATTTTTTTGAGCGGATTTATCGCCTTGGCGCCAGTATTCAAATTCAACGCCGCTTACATAAGCGGCGTTTTGTTATCATATATATATGAAGATCAAGTTTTCGGTTATACGACCGGCGTGGGTATATTGCGTTGTTACATTGATTATTGCAGCGGTCTTCTTTAGTAATACCAACCCAACGCAAATACCTTCCTTGTGGCTTATAATTGGCTTTGGAATCATGACGGCCTTGATATATTGGACGGTACGTTCCGTGATTGCAATTCTTGGATTCTATAGTAAGCGAATTGCGAGTCAACGCAAACGTTTAGTTCGCGGAGGGACGATACTAGTTGCCATACTTTTCGCACTACAATCGGCAGGTCAATTGACGCTCAAAGACATAGCAGTTCTTTTGCCGCTCACTATATTGAGCTTTATGTATTTTTCCTATAGCCGAAAACCGCTTGTCAACAGATAGGCTCTTTGGGTTAAACAGTATATAATAGTACGTAATGAACCCACAACTTGATAAGCCAGCCAATTTAAATTTGCCGCCACCTATGCCAGAAGCAGTGGTTCCTTCTCATGAAATTGCACCACTAACGGGAAGTGGTATGTACGAACAGGCGCCAATTACGGAAAGCCTGAGCGCTTCATACCAACCACCAGCACTCCCTGTGATCCAGACTCAACAAGCGTCACCAACAGCGGTGATTACGTCTACTAATGATGTATCTGGTACAACTACTCCAGCCAAAGCCGATGATAACGATTTGATAGAGAAAGAGTGGGTGGCAAAGGCTAAGGAAATTATAGATAAAACGCGTGAAGATCCTTTTGATCAAAACCAGCAAATCTCTATTGTAAAAGCCGACTATATGAAAAAGCGGTACAATAAGGATATTAAGCTCGCGGAACAGTAGTAACAATGACAACAGCACTCGTCATATTTATAATCATTCTTTTAGTAGCCGGCATTGCGGGATTAGTAGTGTTTATGCAATCCCGACGCATATTTCGTGAGCAAAAAAATTACGAGCGTGGTCTCAAAATGGTGCCTTTGCTAATACACTTGCCACCCCCCAGTGATGACATTGAAGCTAACGGTCGCGATGTACGTGACTTAGCTGACGAGAATATATCTAAAGCTCAAATTATTTACAACATTATTGCCAGTACAGTTCAGAAAGGCATGAAAAGCAAGTTTTATGGTCAACGGCACTTTAGCTTTGAAATCATTGGTGTGCAGGGCTTTGTTTACTTTTACGCAACAGTGCCGGTGGCATTAGAAGAAGTTGTTAAGCAGGCTATTGTAAGCGCATATCCATCCTCACGCTTAGAGGAAGTGAGCGATCACAACATATTCAGTAAAGTTGGTAAGATTACTGGTACCCTCGGTGGCGAGCTTACCTTCAAAGAAGATTACGCGTATCCAATTGCTACATACCAAGATCTTAAGCGTGATGCGATGCAGTCACTTCTGAACGCGTTGTCGAGTCTCGGAAAAGAAGACGGGGTAGGTATACAAATACTAATGAGACCTGCTAACCCCGAATGGACAAAGCATGCGACGCATATCTCTAGTGAAAAACGTAAAGGCAAAAAGAAAGAAAGCGTTAGCGGTTTAATTAAGAGCTTTGCTACGGCATTCGTTAAGCCGCCAGAAGGTGACAAAAAGGATGGAGGGGATAAGCACGAATTATCTAATTTAGATCAAGCTATCCTTGATGCCATAGATGATAAGACACGACATCCGGGGTTTGAGGTACTCATACGTGTTGTTGCATCATCTAATATAAGTCACAGAGCGCAAGCGATACTAAGCAATGTTGTAGCAAGTTTCTCTCTATATGACGCTCCAGGTAAAAACGGATTTAAATATACACCTGCGAAAGATATTGAAAGCCTCGTAACGTCATTTATAATGCGGTTTTTCCCACAACAGAGTAATAAAACTATCTTAAACTCTGTCGAATTAGCAACGTTGTTTCATTTTCCTGATCAACGCAATATTCCAACTTCACAGCTTACTCGTCAGGATTCTAAGCAGGTTGACGGTCCTCGAAATATACCTGAAGAAGGTCTTCTGCTTGGATACAATATTTTTCGTGGTGCGAAAAAACCTATTCGCTTGAGCCTAAATGATCGACAGAGACATATGTATGTTGTCGGTCAGACTGGTACAGGTAAGTCCACGTTCCTTGAAAACTTAGCATTACAGGATATGTTAAATGGTGATGGTTTTGCCTTTGTCGACCCCCATGGCGACACAGCAGAAAAGCTACTAGCCATGGTTCCGAAAGAACGCACCGAGGATGTCATCTACTTTGCGCCAGGTGAAATGGATTATCCTATGGGACTAAACCTCTTTGAATTCGATAGTCCAGACCAAAAGGATTTCCTAATCCAGGAAGCTCTAAACATGTTGTATAAATTGTACGATCCACAACATCAAGGTATTATGGGACCCCGTTACGAGAACCTATTTCGCAATGCTGCATTAACTATTATGGCTGACCCAGCTGGTGGAACGTTTGTTGATATACCTAAGCTATTCCGTGATCCAAAGTATGTGCAGCAAAAACTGCAATACGTAAAAGATCCAAGCGTACTTGAATTTTGGCAAAAGGAAATTCCACAATCGCAACGTTCCAATGAATTTGGTGAAGTTATGAGCTGGTTCGTGAGTAAGTTCGGTGCATTTTTATCAAACGAAATGATGCGCAATATTATTGGGCAAACGAAGAGTGCGTTTGATTTGCGTGACGTAATGGATAACAAAAAGATACTGCTCGTAAATCTTAGTAAAGGACGTACGGGCGAACTGAACAGTAAATTATTAGGCATGATTTTCGTTATGAAATTTCAGGCAGCGGCTATGAGCCGTGCCAACATACCGGAAAGTGAGCGAGTTGATTTTTGCTTGTATGTTGATGAGTTCCAGAACTTTTCAACGGATAGTTTTGCAACCATCATGTCAGAAGCAAGAAAGTATCATTTGAACCTCGTTGTCGCTAACCAGTTTACGACGCAGTTGACGCCCGAGATACGTGACGCCGTGTTCGGGAACATGGGCACCATTGTTTCGTTCCGTATTGGTCAAAATGACGTAGAGGCTATTACAAAGTACTTTCAGCCTTTGTTTGACTCTGACGATTTACTGCGTGTGCCAAACTTCAACACGATTGTGAGAACGCTCATTGGGGGGGTGCCAACACAACCGTTTAGTATGGCTACGCTCCCAGCTCTCGGTAACCCAAACCCTCGCTTAAGCGACGCCCTTAAGCAGCTCTCTGCTGCTAAATACGGTCGTCCGCGGGCTCAAGTTGAAAAGGAAATATTTGAGCGTATGGCTACCCGAGAAGAGCCTAAGCCAGCAAGTCCGTTCAATGGAGCATCAATGCCGCAATACGGCAGTGCTGCAGCTAGTCCTTGGCAAGCGCCTGCGGCGAGCGCGTCGCCTCGATCGCAAGCACCAACTGGTACTGGGTCATTTCTTGATGAGTGGCTAGCCAAGCGCCGTACAGCGCCTACAGCACCTTCCATGGACAGCCCTGGTAATAATTCTGGTTCGGGGCTCCCTAATGCGTCTGCAGCCCCCCTACAAACGTCACCGGCACCTAGCGCTACAGTGCCGCCACCTGCAGCACCACAATCAGCTACTCCAGCAATTGCAGCAACTCCGTATGTAAATGCAACGGCTAACATTTCCAGTGATGAGCTAGAAAAACGGGAAGTAGATCGTATAGCACAGGAATTACGCCAAGAATTAAATAGTACAAAGCAGGATGCTGCCGGTCCCGCGCGTGCAATTCCACCGAGCGAAGGACACTTCCCGTTGAACCCTGTAACTGCCGCGCCGACTGACACGCCGCAAACAGGCGATACCATATTTATAGATCGCGACGGCAATTTAAAGGTAGCTGATCAACCAAAAGAATAGGCTTAGTGGATTTAGCGGTGATTTGGACGAGCTAGAAAGAGCAGCAGTTCAATGATGATTCCGAGTACGAATCCTCCCCCAAAGAACATAAGAAACAGCAAATAGTTATAGTGAAAGCCGATATGCTTCGCGAGGTACAGATACGATGCACTTCCTAAAAACGCACAGACACCACCTCCTAGTAGCCCTGATGGACGACTAACCGTTTTACTGCCGACTTCACTGACGGCTTTCACCGCAGACTGGTGTGCGAAGCGACTAAAAACGCGTTCAGTAGTCGGAAGACGACGTTGTACATGTTTTAGTGTACTGTTCAGTACTGCTTGCTTTGTCTCGCTCGTAATCAACGGCGGGGCATTATTGGTGTCATTTTCTTCATTGGGTAATACTACTGCCTCAGTTTGCAGGGCTTCTTGTTCGGCATTCTGTCGTATTGCTTCTATGTTTTGCTTCGGCTGCTCGTGTACCAGCTCAGCAACCGTTTCGCCGGCATATTCAGGAAGCTCTTTAAGTTCTTCATGGGATACATACTGTTCAGTTGTATCTTTAATGGATTCAGACATAACTTATAGACCTCCTGCCACGTTATCTTGCATCACAATTGTGCTTTCATCAGCTAGTAAACGAGCTCTCGCAAAGAAGTACCCTGCGAGGATGACTATGCCGCCCGCTATAAGTAAGCTGCTCCCTGGACCCGTATTAGGAAGAGTCGTGGTAGTTGCAACAATAGTCGTCACAGGAGTGCCAGGGACTTTGATGTTCACATAGTTGCCATAGAAATTAGTCATGACAAGGTTATAATGCTGCGGATCAGATGACGATGGGGGAGTGCTGGGGATCGAGCTGTCTACCGTCACTTTAATCTGTTTTGTAGCTACTTGGTGAGCTTTAATGGTGAGCGCCGGCCATGAAACCTGATCGCTGCTATTGATAGTGCCGCCATTTAAGTCGGCCACCTGTGCGTAATCAAGAACATCGCTCAGATCTTCGTGAAAAATGTAGCCTGTCACATCCTGCGTGCCGGTATTTTTAGCCTGCAAAGTGTACACGATGACATCTCCGGGCTGTGCTGTGGTGCCGTCGGCGTTGCTGATGTGCTGGGTTAAGTTTGCAGCTGATTTACTCGGAACGATACACGCGATAGTATCTTCGCTACTAATTGCTTGCTGGCAAGACTTAGTCGGCGTGACTGGAGTTGGAGGAGTCGGTGGAGTGACGGGTGGTGGCGTTGCCTTAACCTTGACTGTCACACACACTGCGTTGCTCGTCATGGTAGGCACTCCAGTAGCGGTTAACGTGGCGGTATTACAAATCTTTGTGCCATTAGGGGCATTGCTATTCACCATAAAATACACATCGTCAAAGTAAACGCCTGTAGTGTTTGCGGGAATACTTGCAATATTCCATGTCGCTGTATGGGTTGTGGTATTGTAGCTGCTCGTAGTTGCGCCGCCGGCCATACTTTTGTACGTAGTATACGCAGGCTGTGTATCGCGTAATACAACATTATTTGCCGCACCACCACTGTTATCCATAGATATCCTATAGGCAAGCATCGTGCCGGGGGGTACAAGACTTCCAGCTGCTGCATACCCGGTTTTCATTGCTTTTGACAGGTGTAATACTGGCGGCTTTGCAACGGGTACTGGCATGCCTACCGACGTGAGATTGCCACAGTTATAAAGGAGCAAAAATGTTTGTCCACCTTGACTGGTTACATTGAGTGCTTGATAGGTTGAAGTAGTGCCTGGGCTATCCCACCCCCATAAATAACGCACATAGTACGTCGCACCATTAATGACTACGGGCGTTTCACCTGCAATATTGTAGGGAAGACGGCCCATGGAGTAGAGCTGACCATTCCATTGGCGAGAATTAATGGTAATCGTCGGTGCATTCGCAACTTTATCGCAGCTTATGCCATAGTTCGCCAAGATAGTTCCGTAATCTTGCGTGTTATTACGACAATAGCTTGCAGCCTGAGTGGCGGATCTAAAACCACCGTTTACTAGGTCATTATTGCTCGCGGCGACGGTGGGTTTGGGAGGACTGATAACGGCAAAAAATTGGATGAGAAATGCAAGCATAAGAAATGCGAATCCAGTACGACGGACTGAAGCTTCGCTCCGCATACGTTTCGCATAAAAGCTAAGCTGATGAATTAAGCTTGGATTGTAGGGAAGGTTTGAAATAAGTTTATCGAACATATTTTTGTTTCAATTTTATCTAGCTCATTTAACCATAAAGACTATAGGCTATACAACAGTGATTTTACGCACATGCTTATGCCGCCTTCCGCAAGTTGTTGCAACGGTTAAAATCGTCTATAATATTGTGTAGTGGGAGAAAATTAAGACTCCATGTCTTATTAAAAGGGTAAAGGTGTATTACTAGTGGCTAAACAAACAGAGAAGAGCAGTTACTCAGCTGATCAAATTACAGTTTTGGAGGGGCTCGAACCGGTACGCAAGCGTCCCGGCATGTACATTGGTGGAACTGGCATTGAAGGTCTCCATCATCTGGTGTGGGAAATTGTAGACAATGGCATCGATGAAGCATTGGCAGGTTATGCTACGGAAGTTTCCGTTAAGCTACTAGCTGATGGTGGTGTGAACGTTATAGATAATGGTCGCGGTATTCCTACGGACATACACCCTAAAACGAAAAAAAGTACGGTAGAAACTGTCTTAACAGTATTGCACGCCGGCGGTAAATTTGGGGGTGGTGGGTATAAAGTTTCTGGAGGACTCCATGGGGTGGGATCGAGTGTTGTAAATGCACTGAGTGAACGTCTCCATGTCACTATCTACCGCGAAGGTAAAGTACATGAACAGGATTATGAGCGCGGCGTTCCAAAATGCGCACTTAAAGTAACTGGAACGACAAAAAAGCATGGCACCGAAATTAGCTTTTGGCCAGATGGCACAATTTTTCAAGAGACAAAATTCAGTTACGACACCATCCTTGATCGCTTGCGTCATGCAGCGTACTTGACCAAAGGCATACGGACTAGTCTAGAAGATGAACGTACCGGAGAACGATTCAGTTTTTACTTTGAAGGCGGCATACAAAGCTACGTAAAGCACCTTAATCATGGCAAAGAAGTTGTTGATGACGACATTTTTTATGTTGATAAAACGGTCAATGACACCCAGATTGAAATCTCATTGCAATACACGGATGCATACACTGAAACCATTAAAGCGTTTGCCAATAATGTGCTTAACCCTGACGGCGGGACGCACTTGACTGGTTTTCGTGCCTCACTCACCCGTGTAATTAACGAGTACGCACGCAAGCAAGGTTTGTTAAAGGAAAAAGAAGAGAATTTAACTGGTGAAGATACTCGAGAAGGTTTAACCGCCATCATATTGGTGAAATTGCCCGATCCTCAATTTGAAGGTCAAACCAAGAACAAGTTAGGTAACCCTGAAATCCAGGGTTATGTAACGCAGGTCATGAATGAATACTTTAATTATTATTTAGAGGAGCATCCGGCTGTCGCTCGTAAAATTGTTGGTAAGGCGCTCCTTGCGGCTCGCGCTCGTAAAGCTGCGCGAGCTGCTCGTGAAAACATTTTGCGTAAAGGAGTCTTAGAGGGCGCGTCAATGCCAGGTAAGTTGGCTGATTGCAGTAGTAAGGATCCAAAGAACAGTGAAATTTACTTGGTAGAAGGTGATTCAGCTGGCGGCTCGGCAAAGAGTGGTCGTGATTCAAAAACGCAAGCTATCTTGCCACTCCGCGGTAAAGTTCTCAACGTGGAACGCGCTCGGCTCGATAAAATGCTTGCAAACAATGAAATCCTGAGCCTTATTAAGGCGTTGGGAGTAGGCATTGAAGAATCGTTTGATATCAATGGCTTGCGCTACGGTCGCATCATCCTTATGACTGATGCCGATGTTGACGGTAGCCACATTAACACTCTATTGCTGACGTTCTTCTTCCGCTATATGAAAGAAGTTGTTGATGGTGGTCACCTTTATTTGGCAAAGCCGCCGTTGTTTGAACTGGTCAAGCAAGGTCGCAAGAGTAGTGTCTACATTTATGATGAGAGCGAGCTAGAGCAAGTACTCGATCGGGAAATTATGCGTCGCAAGACTGAAGGGCAGAAGGTAAATGCTGATGAAGAGCGTTTTCGACAAGCTGGCTTCGTCGAGCAAAAACGCTACAAGGGTCTTGGGGAAATGGACGCCGAACAGCTATTCGAAACGACCATGAACCCAGAAAAGCGAGTACTCATACAAGTACGGGTGGAAGACGCAGAAAAGGCCGACGCTATTTTTAACAAGCTCATGGGAACGGAAGTAGAACTTCGCAAAAACTTCATTCAAACCCACGCAAAATTCGTAAAGGATTTGGACATTTAATATGGCAGACGAACCCGCAACTCCGAACGACAATATTGAGCCTATTAATGATGCAATAGATGAACCGCGCGTAGAAAATCAGTCTGCAGTTGCGGTCGTTGAAGCTGAACACAGTAAGACGGTAGAACTGCGCACGGTAGAAAATGTCATGGAAGACAGCTACTTGCGTTATTCAATGAGCGTTATTGTATCCCGTGCGCTGCCTGATGTCCGAGATGGGTTAAAACCAGTTCATCGTCGCATTTTGTATACCATGAACCGTGACGGCTTACGCAGTGGCGCGAAGCACCGCAAAAGCGCCAACGTTGTTGGTGCTGTGATGGGTGATTACCACCCGCACGGCGATGCGGCCATTTACGACGCTATGGTACGTATGGCGCAGCCGTGGAGTATGCGGTACCAGTTAGTAAACGGGCAAGGTAACTTTGGGAGCATGGACGGTGATCCGCCTGCTGCTATGCGCTATACCGAAGCGAAAATGGCACGGCTTGCTGAAGAGCTATTGGTTGATATTGATAAAGAAACGGTAGATTTTCGTGATAACTACGACGGTCGTTTGCAGGAACCAGCTGTTCTGCCGGCTAAACTCCCGAACCTGCTGTTAAATGGGCAACTCGGTATCGCTGTTGGTATGGCGACCAACATTCCGCCGCACAATTTGACGGAACTGATTGATGCAACGGTGCACCAGATTGACCATAAGGACGCTACGCTTGATGACTTGCTGGAGCACGTTAAGGGACCAGATTTTCCGACAGGTGGCATTGTCTATGGAAAGGATTCGCTGCGCACTGCCTATGCTACTGGCCGAGGAGGTGTTGTGACACGCGGTGTCGCAGAAGTAGTGGAAGCTACTAAAGGTAACCGTCATCAAATTGTTATTACCGAAATTCCCTATGCGCTTAATAAAGAAAGCCTCATTATTAAGATTGCTGACCTCGTTCGCGATAAGAAGTTGACAGGGATATCGGATATCCGTGATGAGTCGGCGCGAGGCGATGTGCGCATCGTTATAGATCTGAAGAAAGACGCTTTTCCAAAGAAGCTACTCAATCAGTTGTATAAGTTAACCCCACTGCAAACAACCTTTCACTTTAATATGCTGGCCTTAGTCGATGGTATCCAGCCACGCATATTAGGCCTGCAGGATATTATCCAAGAGCATATCAAGCACCGCCAAACAGTCGTGCGACGCCGCACGGAATTTGAACTGCGCAAGGCGCGCGAGCGTGCCCATATTTTGGAAGGATTAAAGATTGCGCTGGATCATATTGATGAAGTTATCGCAACAATTCGAGCAAGTGAGACCACCGAAGAAGCGCAGCGCAACTTAATTGCGAAATTTAACCTTACTGAAATTCAAGCACGCGCAATTCTCGCGATGCAGTTACGTACGTTGGCTGGTCTGGAACGCAAAAAGATAGAAGATGAATTAGCAGACTTGCTGAAATTAATTGAGAAATTAGAAGGCATCTTAGCTGACGAAAAGAAGATTCTTAAAATTGTTAAGGATGAACTACTCGAACTGAAGAAGCAATATGGTGATGAGCGACGCACCAGAGTAGTTGCTAACGAACTTGGTCGCATGAGTGACGAGGACCTGATCGCGGAAGAACAAGTGGTTGTCACGTTGACCAGCGCGAACTACGTTAAGCGAAGCCCAATCGCTGAATATAAGCGTCAGGGCCGCGGCGGTAAGGGTCGTCGAGGCATGGTAACGCGCGAGGAAGATGTTATCGAGCATGTTGTTAATGCCAGTACGCATGACTTCTTGCTATTCTTCACAAATAAGGGTCGGGTTTTCCGGATAAAGACCTATGAAGTGCCTGCTGCGTCATTAAATGCAAAGGGTGTCGCCCTCGTCAACTTATTGCAACTACAGCCTGAAGAGACGGTTAGTAGCGTCATAAACGTCAGCAAACAAAATAATGGCGGCCATCTGTTCATGTGTACCATTCGCGGCACCGTCAAGAAGACACCGTTTGAACAGTATCAAAACGTACGCAGTAGTGGCCTGATTGCTATTAATTTGGATGATGGCGATGAACTGAAATGGATTCGCATGACTGACGGCGACAACGAAGTAGTCATTAGTACCAGCCATGGTCAAGCAATCCGATTCCACGAGCGTGATGTACGGCCAATGGGTCGGGTCAGCCGCGGGGTACGCGGTATTCGCTTACGACCAAATGACCGAGTAATTGGTATGGACATCGTTGAGGCAGGCAGTGACATTTTTGTAATCTCTAAGTATGGATACGGTAAGCGCACGAAGGTCGCTCAGTTCACGCCTCATGCCCGCGGCGGTGTTGGTATCCGAAGTGCTGTGGTGAATAGCAAGACCGGTGAGCTTATCGGGGTGAAGACATTGGTAGGTAATGAACAAGAAGTGATCATTATTAGCCAGCAGGGTCAAACTATACGGTTAGGCCTCAAAGATATCCCAGCGCTTGGACGCGCTACCCAAGGAGTGCGGATCATGCGTCTGAATGACGGCGATGAGGTTGTAAGCCTGGCGCTGGTAGAAAAAGCTGAAGAGATTGAGGATGAAGGTCCAGAAGGATCTGAAGGAGTGGTCATCGATGCCGGGAGCGCTCCAGCTGAATAGACCGTAGCGTCGTGGCAGCTAGGCACGGCGACTAAGTATTCGCTCACGTTCACCTTGCGTAGCAGGGGTGCCGTAGAGCTGAACAGCATAATAATTACTGTTGCAACAAGCACAACCTTAAAAGGCAATTTACTCCTTGACGTAACATAATTGATACTGTAATATTTCAGGAAGGATTTGACGGATGCTTTATTGGAGTGTCTCAGAAACTTCCTACAGTACGTTAAAAATTGAGTAGTGCAAATCAACGTCAGTTCATTTTTGAACTATGTTTTTTTTAAGAGAACCTTCCACGGTTCTCGACAGTAAGTCAGTTTCTGACTGAAATAGGAAACAAGTTCTCTTTTTTGGAGAGTTTGATCCTGGCTCAGGATGAACGCTGGCGGCGTGCCTAATACATGCAAGTCGAGCGGTAAGGTCCCTTCGGGGATACACGAGCGGCGGACGGCTGAGTAACACGTAGGAACGTACCCCAAACTGAGGGATAAGCACCAGAAATGGTGTCTAATACCGCATGTGGCCTTCGGGCTAAAGCTCCGGCGGTTTGGGAACGGCCTGCGTCCGATTAGCT
>DASTAH010000045.1:0-8217 GCA_035712845.1 Saccharimonadales bacterium (SeqCode) | reverse complement strand
TTCTCCGAAACGCTGTCCACCATTTTGTGCCTTACCACCAAGAGGCTGTTGTGTGACCATTGTGTAAGGACCGGTGGAGCGGGCATGTATCTTATCTGCAACCATATGATTGAGTTTGATCATGTACATGCTTCCTACGGTAGTGCGTTCGGAAAATGCATCACCAGTTCGTCCATCGTATAGCTGCTGTTTACCATCGGCTGGTACGCCAGCTTCGGTAAGTAGTTGTTCAATTTTTTCGACGGGTACACCATTAAAGGAAGGACTTGCGACCTTCATGCCAAGTGCCCGGGCTGCCATACCTAGGTGCGTTTCAAAAAGCTGGCCAATGTTCATACGACTAGGAACACCAAGTGGGTTGAGGATAATGTCAACAGGCGTTCCATCTTCCATGAACGGCATATCTTCAACTGGTAATATACGCGCAATAACGCCCTTATTGCCGTGTCGCCCACCAAGCTTGTCTCCAACTGCAATTTTTCGCATTTGCGCAACAAACACTTGAATCTGCATTATGACACCAGCTTTGAGCTCGTGACCGTTCTCTCTAGAGAAGACTTTGACCCCTACCACTTTGCCATGTTTGCCATTTGACATGCGCTGTGATGTGTCCCGCACTTCTTTAGCTTTTTCACCAAATATTGCACGCAGTAGGCGTTCTTCGCTTGAGAGCTCCTGCTCGCCTTTAGGTGTAATCTTACCAACTAGAATATCGCCAGGATGTACTTCCGCGCCGATACGGACGATGCCATCTTCATCAAGATGTCGCAAAGTCTCTTCCGATACGTTAGGAATGTCACGAGTTACAATTTCTGGACCTAGTTTTGTTTCACGTACTTCAATCATGAAATCAACAATATGTACACTGGTGAGAGTGTCATCTTCAACTAGTTTGCGGCTAATTATGATTGCATCTTCAAAGTTATATCCTGACCATGGCATGAAGGCTACAACTAAATCTTTGCCTAAAGCTAATTCTCCATTAGAAACTGACATACCTTCAATCAGTACGTCACCTTTCTTAACTTTATCTCCTGTGTTGACCACTACCTTTTGATTAATCGAAGTGCCTTCATTTGAACGAACGAAGTGTAGTGGTTCATAGCTGGTTTTGCCGTTTTTGTGCTGGACGACAACTTCTTGAGCGGTAGCTTTAATGACTTCTCCGTCATCTTCAGCTAAAACAATTTGACCTGAATTTCGTGCAGCGGCTGTCTCCAAGCCTGTACCAACAATCGGGCTACTCGGTTGAATCAAAGGTACTGCTTGTCGTTGCTGGTTACTACCCATGAGTGACCGGTAAACATAGTTTTTTTCAATGAACGGGATGAGACCGGCACTAGATCCTATGATTTGATGGCGTGAAGCATCCATATGTGTAACGTCATTTGCGTCAACTTCACCAGAGTTTAGACGAGTTCTTGCTCCAACGCGTTCAGTCGCAAAATAGCCATCTGCGTCTACTTCGTTACCGCCACCGGCAATAACTGCAGCTTCTTCTTCATACGCATCTAGATATACTATGTCGTTTGTTACTTTAGCTCGTACCGGCCATGTTTTTTGCTCGGTTACTTTTGCTAATTTAGCTGAATCAGCAGCAGTGATCTTAGAGCCCTGCTTCACGATAACTTTACCATCAGCATTTTCTAAGTCTACGGCTGCGATGTGACCGGTCGCATCTTTTGCAGTGACTGCATTTATTACTTTTCGGTAGGGAGTCTCCACAAAACCGTACTCGTTTACGCGAGCGTAGTTTGCGAGGTTGAGAACTAATCCAATATTTGCGCCTTCTGGTGTTTCAACGGCACATATACGACCATAATGTGTTGGGTGCGCGTCGCGAACTTCAAAACCAGCACGCTCTCGGCTAAGACCACCAGGTCCCATGGAGCTTAGGCGGCGCTTGTGGGCTAATTCACTCAATGGGTTAATTTGGTCCATGAATTGCGATAATTGTGAACTAGCAAAGAACTCTCTTACTGCAGCTACAACAGGTCGAGCATTAATGAGCTGTCCAGGTTGAACAGTTTCAATCTCGCTCATGGACATGCGATCTTTTGTATTGCGTTCCATGCGTAGCAGACCGATCCTGAATTGACGTTGCACTAACTCGCCTACGAGTTTGACCCGTCGATTAGCTAAGCTATCGATATCATCGGCAGGCTCTTGTGTGTTATTAAGACGTATAATTTCCGATACAATAGCTTCTATATCTTCAAGACGAAGAACTCGGTTTTCTGTTGTATTGGGAACGTCTAGATTTAATCGTTTGTTGATTTTGTATCGACCGACTCTAGAAAAATCAAATCGTTTGAAATTGTAGAACATGTTTTCGATAAGACTACGCGCGTTATCAACTGTTGCAAGGTCGCCAGGTCGCAGTCTTCGATACACTTCAATGAGTGCATCGTTTTGCCCTCGAGTAGGGTCTTTCTCAAGAGTTGCTTCAATGTAGTTCAGGTTACCAGTGTCTACATGCTTGAATGTTTCTCGCATGTGACTTTCTGTCACTCCTAAAGCTCGTAATAAAGTTGTTACTGCAATTTTTCGTTTTCTATCAATCTTTACATACAGCGCGCCGTTAGCTGCGGTTTCAAATTCAAGCCACGCACCGCGACCCGGTATTACTTTGGCGCCGTACAAATTAGAAGTACCATGTTGATCTGCTGTGAAAAACACGCCCGCTGAGCGAATGAGCTGGCTGACCACAACACGCTCAGCTCCATTAATGACAAAAGTACCGCGTGATGTCATCCAAGGATAGTCACCTAGGTAAATTTCTTGCTCTTTAACTTCACCTGTAACTTTGTTTGTTAAAACAACTCTTGCTTTGAGTGGCGCTTCATAGGAAACGTTGTTTTCTCGAGCTTCAGCTTCAGTGAGTTTAGGATCATCAAAATGATAATCTTTAAACGTTAGTGATAATTTTGCCCCTGTATAGTCGTCTATAGGGCTTATCTCGGCCAAAAGTTCGCCAAGACCTTCTTCTACGAACCATTGAAATGATTTATTTTGGTGGTCTACCAAGCTTGGTAGTTCAAGTGCATCGTCGTCTTTTGTAAAGAAAACACGCGAAGCTGCACTTTTAGATGCAGTGCTTTTAGCCATATATGCTAATCAACGCCCCCTATTAGATTGATAGTGATTGTGTATGCGTAGTTTGTCGCATGTCATGCAATGTGATAACAGCGCTCAAACGCGTGATTTTTGTGTGATAAGTTGTTTCGGCCGAAGAATCCTAAGCGAGGGTTTTAACTACTGTTTTTAGCCACAGCACTGCCCACTTACACTACTTCTTAGTTAGCTATTGTGCCGCAAGTTCATAACAGTGTCAAGTGATGAGTGTATAAGCGTGATTTTCACCCTAGAATTGTCAGGGCGGCATACATACTTATTAGCATATTAGATAGGAATGAAGCATCAATAGCAATTGTACATACTATTATATTAGTTAGTAAAAACGTATTTTCACTTCTTCTTAGAAATTGTTCAATACAGTTCTTGATTAACTGATCAGGCTAATTGCTTTTCTTTTCTAAAATCTTGGGGCTATTGATGACATCATCAACTAACCCATATTTTTTAGCGTCTTTTGCGGTCATCCAATAATCACGTTCCATGTCGTTCTTTATCCGTTCTACGGTTTGACCCGTATTCTCAGCCATAATTTCGTTTAACCGTTGTTTAATTCTAAGGGATTCCTTTAGATCAATTTCCATATCAGTCACCTTACCACGAGTACCGCTCGATGGCTGATGAATCATTACAGTTGCGTTTGGTAGAAGAAAACGCTTTCCCTTTGCACCACTGCTTAACAGGAACGCTGCAGCTGACGCTTGCACCCCGATGCCTACTGTCTGTACGTCATTAGTTACGTATTGCATGGTGTCGTATATAGCTAAAGCATCGTATACGCTTCCTCCTGGACTATTGATATAGAAAAAGATATCTTTAGTCGCATCTTCTGCTTGAAGGAACAATAGTTGTGCAACCACAAGATTTGCAGTCGCTTCATTAACATCCGTACCAAGGAATACAATACGATCTTTTAGTAGTCGACTGTAAATGTCATATGCACGTTCATAGCGACCTTCTTGTTCGATGACTGTAGGTACTAAGATCTGATTCATTGGTTTTGCAAAGTTGTCATGCATGGCTTTTCTCCTGTGTATTGATTATTTGGTATCAAGATTAATAAGTTATCTAACAGTCGTTGCGTTACCTTACACTACAAATGGTACGCTAATTAGCACTCGTGAGTCAAGAGTGCTAAGTTTCACCTGTAGAGTGTGTGAATGCCTATATCGTTAAAATTCAAATAATCGAGTTAGACAATGCAGAATATAATTTGATAACGATGTATTTAGAGTATATATTTGACCGTATTTGATTTAAGTCAATGTGATGTTTTTTAAGCTTGTTGCGCGTATCTTTTTACTTTAGCGAGTGTTTTTTCGGTGAGCATTCGTGATGCGATGTCGCGAACATTTTCTGGCTTATCGAGCTCAGATTGCATTGCTGCATCATTGTATTGTCCTTTCAGCAGCTGCAATTGCATCTCTAATTCTTCAGGAGTGATTTTTAGATTTTCTGCTTCAGCAAGTTCTCCTAGTACAAGTCCTGCTTTAACTCTAATTTCTGCACCGCTGCGGTTGCGCTCTTTATGCTCTTCTGCGCTTACACCTTCTTCATCTAAATGTTCTTGCCATGTTTGTCCTCGATACATAATGCTTTGACGCTCTTCCTGTTCGATACGCTCTATTTCTTCATCAACTAACGATTTAGGTACAGCTACTAGCGATTTTTTGGCAATTTCTTCTAATAATTTGTTCTCGTATTCTCGATCAGCTTGTGCTTGTTTCTCAGCTAGCAACTGCTTTTTAATGTCGGCCTTTAGCTCTTCAACCGTTTTAAATGGACCCACAGTTGATGCAAAATCGTCGTTTAATTCTGGCTCAATTATTTCTTGTATTTTTTTAATAGTTACATTAAATGTGACTTTCTTATTTTGAAGAGCTTTGACGCCATAGTCTTTGGGAAATGTGAGCGTAAACTCTTTTGATCCCTCAGGTTTCATCCCCACTAGATTTTTTTCGAAACCTGGGATAAAGGTATTGCTACCCAGTATTAGCGGATAATCAGTGCCATCTGCTCCCTGAATTGGTTTGCGAGTAGTTGTATCAACGCCCGTAAAATCTATCCAAATCTCATCGCCGTCTTGTGATGCTCGAGTAACGTCATTTCTAGAAGCTGCGCGTATCTTGAGATTTTTAAGTACATCATCTACATCTTGTGTTGTAATAGCCACCTTATTCGGCGCCATTTTAATTTTTTTGTAATCTGGCAATTTGATTTCACCTATACCTTCAACTGTGGCAGATATTTCTAGCGTAGTATATGGAACAAATTTCGTTATGCTGACTGATGGCTGCGCTATAGGACGTAATCTGCGCTGCTCTACCGCAGTAACGTATAGTTTATTTACAGCGCGATCTAAAAATTCTGTTTGTAGCGCTGCTGGGTCAATGCTCTTTTCTACTAGCTCTACTGGAGCCTTGCCTTTGCGAAAGCCCTGCAATTTAACGTGGGAACGACCTAAATGCTCTAACGCTTCGCGCTTGACGTCCTGTAACATCTCGGCGTCAGCCGTTATTGTCAGTTTAAAGTTGGTTGAATCTAGTTTTTCAAGCTTTACTTGCATAGTAGGCAAGTTTAACAGATTAGTGACTTATTTGCTAGGAGCTAGCGGATAAATGGAAATATAAGTAAACCCATAGCAGTTGCCCAAGCAATTTCAATTACGATGCCTATAGGTTTTTGAAACCACTGAATTACGCCAGCAAAATAACCAAAGCCGTTAGTGTAGCGTGTGATCTTCTTGCCCTCCACAGCCTTTTTAAATTGACTAATCCAATATAAATCCGGGGAGGTAGCAATGAAAGCGCAAAGTACAGCTAAAAACCAGTGCATGGGGTGTGTCAAAAAAAGAATGACGGTAATTAATACGCATATTATTGCGTCAGCCGCAAGAGATCGCTTAAAAAGAGATGATCTTAACCAGGTTTCGTCAGCATCTTTTCCAAAATGCGGGATAGTATCACAAACAAAATGTGAAATTAGGGCTATGGGTAGGGCTACAAGGGTATTGCCTACTACAAGACCAATAAGCGCACCAGTTAATGCATGATTAGTAGCTGTCATTTATGCGGTAATCATTGATAATAGAGACAATTCTCTCAAGACTATGTTTCTCTTCCTCACCAGATACGATATTTTTCAGCGTAAATAATTCGTTTTGAATTTCATCTTCACCAATTATGAGCACATAGTGGATGCCTTTTTTCTGCGCAATTTTAAACTGATCGCCTATTTTTTTCCCTGGCGCACTAACAGCAACATTCAAACCCATATCGCGTAACTCAGTGATAGGCTTTTGGGCTGATGCAAAGACTTCTCCGACTAATGCAACATAAATTTGGGTTGGCGTTTGTATGTTTGGCAATAAATGATGACTGCGCAAAAAGTTTTGTAATGTTACGTCGCCAAGTCCAAAACCGATAGTTGGTATAGGCTCTACGCCAAACAGTCCCACCAATCCATCGTACCTACCCCCGCCCATCATTGAGCGATTATTATCTTGGTCGGTATCAAATATTTCGAAAACGAGATCTGTATAGTAGTCAAAACCACGCATAAGCGTTATGTCAAAGTTCGCATTACTAATACCTGCTTCATCTAGTAATTTGAGAACGTGCTCTAGTTCTAGTACTGTTGGCAAGGCACGTATGATCTCAGGCAATTCTTTTGTCGTTTTAATACTCAAGATGTCAAGTAGACGCTCAACGACACCGTTTTCTCTTTCAAGCGGGGTCATTATTGCTTCAGCTTTTGTAACAAAATCTGCGCGTTCCATTTTATGCATGCGATCTATGAGCTTAGCAATTGCACCAGCTTCTGCATCGTCTAGTCCCAGATATTCAGAAAGTAAGTAGTCCATGAGCTTACGACTATTAAGACGAATAGCATACATGCTTCGTTGCGCACCAAAAGCTTTAAAAATAGCGTCCGCTACACTAATAATTTCGAATTCTGCACTTATGCCCTCAATACCAAACAGATCAACATTAACTTGCCAGTGCTCCCGTAGTCTTCCTCTTTGTGGGCGCTCGTACCGCCACAGGTTAGGGATGCTGTACCAGCGCAGTGGGTACGCAAGTTCTTGACGTTTGGCTGCAACCATTCGACTTACGGTGGGTGTCATTTCTGGGCGTATTGCTACCTTGCGACCACCTCTATCCTCAAATGCATACGTCTGTTCGTTTACGATTTCCTCGCCGGTTTTCGCTAAATAAAGATCGAGTGGCTCTAAGATAGGTGCATCATATTCTTCGTAGCCATACAATTCTACAGTGTGTTTAACTGTATCGAACATGTAGTTTTGGATTCGCTTTTCTTCTGGATAGAAATCCCTCGCGCCTTTGTATGGAGTTGTTTGCAATGACATTTATATAATTTTCATCTTAAAAGTAAGAAAATACAAGCTTTGTGGTGGGCGGGAGAGGACTTGAACCTCCATGGGTTGCCCCGCTAGCTCCTAAGGCTAGTGCGTCTACCATTTCGCCACCCGCCCTTGGTTGGCTCAACGCTATTTTACAGGGATGAACAATAAATTGCTACCGCTAAGTATTTAAAGTACGATATATTTTCTACAAAAACTTATAATTATTATTGTGAAATACAATTATGCTGACATCATTACAGTGGTCGTCGACTGTGGGTCTTAAAAGGAGCATTAACATGGTAAAGAAAATAGAAAGATTTAAGCCAGATAATAGTACGCAAGCTAAATCCACTGATACATCACATAGTAAAAATGATAGAGAAACTAAAAAAGAAATTTTACCTATATCAACTATGCCAAGCGCGTTTGGCTTATTCAAGCCGAGTTATAATGCTGTTCTGCGCAACTTAAATACATTTCTATTGCTTTCACTTGTGCCATCAATGTATCTACTCTTTATTAGCTTGTGGGAGCGCAGGAGCGGCGTGGTTAAAATTGGGTCAACTGGCACTGCGGTAATCCACTGGAATAGCACAACAATAATCATGTATTGCATAGCCGCTGCTTATAGTCTGTTAATATTAGGTGCACTTCCTTACGCACAACTAAAAGCAGTGCGCGGTAATAGTATAGAATTTAAAGATGCAGTGCAATCT
>DASTAH010000044.1:0-14489 GCA_035712845.1 Saccharimonadales bacterium (SeqCode) | reverse complement strand
ACGTGGTCAGGTATTGCCCGTCATCAAGGGATGCGTCGTAGGTGTGGTATTGAGTTTTAAAAAGATTGGCGAACGGCGCGCTATACAACAAAGTCGCATAGTTACAAATGAATACCTGTGGAAAATTATTGTCCACGACCTACCTCCAAATGCCACCAATTTGCGAAGTCTCAGATCAATTTGGCATAAACTTAATGTTCTTAAATAATATTTTTGTAGTGTCGCCACTTATATTTTATACTTAATTTTCTCTTGTATTGGTTTACGTTTGCAATATTAAGCTTTGGATCATAAAAAATTCAAATTAATATAAATGTGCACTATTGCTATAATTCAGCTATTAATTACGCGTAATAAATATATGTATATATTAATAGAGAGGGCCATTTATACCGTGAATTACAGGGGTGATATTTACAAAAACATCCACTTTCGAAAGTGGTATATTTTTGTTACCAGTTCACAGCGATTTCGTTGAGTTGGTGGGTACGTTCAGTCGTGCAGGAACAGAAGTAGAGGCGAATAAAAACACACCACCCTACGTCTGACTCACTTTAAAAAGCGTCACCTGCTGCCGTGCGCACACCAGACTCGTTACAAATTACTCTGTAGGAGGTACAGCAGCTAACACTACCTGTACCAAATGCCGTACCCGCGCGACTGAGGGATTAATGACTGCTTCCTGGTAGGTACGCAGACGTTCCGAGTACGCGCTCGTAGCCTCCTTCTCGCTGAGCTCTGGATGTTCCGAGACAAATGCCTGAAACGCACCGGGGTTTACTGATTCATCAAAAGTTTCTATCTGTCTTTCGTGTTCCATATAAACTACACTATACTCCAAGATGGCTAAAATAGTTATTGATGCCCGCCAGTACACGACCTCGACCGGACGGTATACCTTTCGCCTCATTCAGTACCTCGAAAAACTCGACTCCGAGAACGAGTATGTAGTTCTATTAAAGCCGAATGACATGAACGTCTACGAGTTTACGAACCCGCGTTTTACAAAACTGGCCTGCCCACATAAGGAATTTACCGTCGACGAACAAGTGGGATTGCTTAAGCAAGTGAAATCACTGAACGCTGACCTGGTGCATTTTGCCATTGTCCAGCAGCCGATACGCTACCGTGGTCGACATATCACCACCATACACGACCTGACCACCGCCCGGTTCAAAAACCCTGCTAAGAACAACCTGGTTTTTACCGTCAAACAGCAAGTCTACAAATGGGTTATTCGGCAGGCGGTGCGCAAGTCACAGCACATTATTACCATTTCTAATTTTGTAAAAAGCGACATCGTGGCGTTTACGGGTGTCGATCCCCAAAAGCTAACGGTCACCTACGAAGCAGCCGATGCTATTACCGATGCTCCCGAGCCAATCGAGGAACTTCAAGACAAACCATTTCTGCTCTACGTTGGTCGCCCGACACCCCATAAGAATTTGGAGCGGCTGATTGAAGCCCATCAGCAAATCCGCCGCTGGCAACCAGAATTACTACTGGTACTCGCCGGCAAGAAAGACGCCAACTACCAGCGCATTGAGGCTGAGGTTACAGCCCGTAATTTGAGCGGCATTGTGTTTACGGATTTTATCAGTGAAGGGCAGCTACGGTGGCTATACGAACATTGCGCAGCCTATGTCTTTCCGTCATTAAGCGAAGGCTTTGGCCTGCCTGGTCTGGAAGCTATGGTACACGGCGCGCCAGTCGTTGCCAGTAACGCGACCTGTCTACCAGAAATTTACGGTCCCGCAGCCCATTACTTTGATCCCTTAAATATCAATGCCATGTCCACAGCGATCAATGACGTCTTAACGAACGAGGAGTTGCGCAACGACCTTATCCAGGAGGGTAAGGTCCAAGCCGCCAAGTACTCCTGGCAACGCATGGCAGAGCAAACGCTTGGAGTCTATACGCAGGTACTGAACGCTCCTAAGTAAACATTGCATTCACCGCTTACGCTTGGGTGTATCATGGGGGTACGAGCTTTTCATGTACATCTACGCAAAAATACTCCCCGCTTTTCGGTCAGTGAAATTTTTCTGGGCTATTATGGCACTCTTTTTATGCCAATCGATTTGGATTGCGTTGACCGCCGCATATCCGATGGTGTTCGATGAAAACACCCACTTTGGACTCATTAAACTCCATGCGCAACAATGGTTACCGGTGTTCATTCACCAGCCGGCAGGCGGCAATTTTGGGGGCGCCCTGACCCGTGACCCTTCCTATTTGTATCACTACATTCTGAGCTTTCCGTACCGCATATTGGTGCATGTTACGGCAAATCAGATGATTCAAATTATTGGCTTGCGACTTATTAATGTCGCGTTTTTTGCGGCGGCTTTAGTGCTGTTTCGTAAAGTACTCCTAAAAACCGGTGCCCCAACTGCCATCGTGCACGTCGTGCTGCTGTTCTTTGTGTTGCTCCCAGTGGTGCCCCTGCTCGCCGGGCAAATTAATTACGATAATCTGCTGCTGCTCTTTGCGGCAGCTTCCCTGTTGCTCACCATGAACCTAATGGAGCGAATACGCCACCAGCAGCTCCTCCCCATCGGGCAGACGCTCATACTTGCGACCGTTTGTTTGCTCGGCTGTCTCGTGCAATATGAGTATCTGCCCATTATGGCCGGTATCTTTCTCTATGTGGGTTGGGAAATTTGGTCGGCAGTTCGGCAACACAGACTTGCCCTGCGCCACAGTGTGGCGGTGAGCTGGTCGCGCACTGCGTGGTGGCGACGGCTGGCGATTGGGATGCCGTTTGGTATTGTCGTCGCGCTATTTATCGGGGCCTATGGCTTAAATGTGGTGTTTTATCATAACCTTGTCCCGACCTGTAATAGCGTCTTAAGTACCCAGCAATGTATGGCCAATGGACCCTGGTATCGCAATTACACCGTTGGTCTGGCACACGTGCACGGCAATCCAAACCCAATCCTCTTTGCGGGCAGCTGGGTCTACCGCATGCTGGTGGCCATGTTCTATACTTCCAGCGGCGGTGCGAGCCCTCAGGCGTTTTACTTAAGCATCAACCCCTTGCCTGTCGTGTTCTTTGGCGCACTCGCCCTGCTACTCATTGGTGCGGCGTTGTGTGTGCGCTACGGACGCCCCCTGCTTGCCCGCTACCACGGATTAGGGTTCTTACTATTCATCGGTGTATTCTTTAGCGTTAACGTGTGGCTCCACAATTATATTGATTACGTTAATCTCGGTCAGAAGTTAGCCATTAACGGGCGCTATCTATTTCCCGTCGTGCCACTCTTTCTGTTGATGATTGCACTAAGTTACCGAGAATGGGTACGGCGCGCTGACGTGCGCATGGGTCTCGTCATTGCCGCATTCCTGATCTTCCTACAGGGCGGGGGTATCCTCACCTACCTGGTGGTCAGTAACCAACACTGGTACTGGCACAACCACGTCATCCAAGATACTAATCGCCTGGCGCAGGGTTTGGCGACACATATCGTCATCGATAAAAAACCATTGGCGAGCGTACATAAAATCACCTAGGGGGTGTTTTAAGCGTCCTGCGACAAAATAAGGACACTACTCGGTGGCACCACGACCACCCCTTCTCCGGTCATGACCTGTACTTCCGGCACTAATACGTTGGCAAAGTCTTTACTATATCCATCCCACGTACTGTTAAACCGTACCTGCCAGCTGCCGTCACGCGGAAAGCCCAGCACATAGCTATCAAAGTGGCGGTTACCCAAATTAACGATCACCATGACGTCATCTTTCGGACCGCCCTCATGCCAGCGGTGATAGGCAATAACCTTATTATCTTCATCAAGCTGGGTGAGATTATAGTGCTGACCGCTGAGACCCGCAGTATGACCATGCAGATTACGCCGCAAGGCTATAAGGTGCCGGTAGGCTTCAAGTATGCCGGCGTGCTTTGCCGTTTTTGCCCAGTCCAAGCACTCCCAGTCACTGAAACTGCCGTCCTCTAAAAACTCCTGCCCCATAAACAGCATCGGAATACCGGGGGCGCTCAGCACGATAGCCGCCGCGATACATGACTGGCGCCGGGCAAAGACTCCCGTGGCTGGCACCTTCTTACTGCCAGCGACCACGTCATTAAATCGGGCCGACCCATTTGCAGCACTGTCATGTGAGTCGGCATAGACGACGCGCTGAAAGGCATCATCGTTATAGCGCTTGCCGAGCGAGCCAATAAGTCCAGCGAGCGGTATAGCGGAAGGTTCGTTGGTATGGAGCGTGTGGCGAAGCATATCCGGAAAGTCTACTTCCCACTGACCCGCAAAGCCCGCCCCGCCGTCAGCTACCGGCTTACTGAGGTACTCATTACAGGCTATGTCTTCCGCGACAATGAGCGCGTTCGGATTTAGTTTGCGCGCTAGTCCGTTCAGTCGTTGCAAAAATAACCAGCCATCTTCTAGCTCGTGGGCCGGATCGTCGTTGATACCACTCGTTGTTCGGATATAGATTGTGGAGTCAACGCGCAGCCCGTCAAAGTGACAGTCCCATAGCCATAACCGGACGTTGTCGAGCAGGAATTGGCGTACTTCCGGTCGTCCATAATCTGGTCGCGTTTTGCCCCAGGGCGTGACCCCGCGCTCGTCGTTATAGAAATAGACCCCGCCCATGTTGTGTTCGCTCCAGCCGTCATACTGCCATAAATCGAGATTCGCGTCATCGGCAAAGTGGTTATATACCACGTCGAGCATTACGGCCAGCCCCCGCGCGTGGGCAGCTTTAATAAACTCGAGCAGCTGGTGGCGACCACCGTAAAGATTCTCAACCGCGTAGATGTACTCAGGAGTATAGCCCCACCACTCTCGTTGCATATACATATTGCCGATGGGCATCAACTCTATGGTGGTAATCCCAAGCTCTTTTAGATAGTCCAGTTTCTCCATAGCCGTAGCAAAGGTGCCGGGCGTCGCCGGATCGGGTCGATTAAAGGTGCCGACGTGGAGTTCGTAGATCACCTGCTGTTCGGGCGGAATTGCGACGGGGTGGTCATCGCCCCAGTCGAATGCGGGATCAACAATGACTGAATTGCCGGCAAGGGTCGTGACGGCGAGCGCCCTCGGATCATTGCGATGCAGCACCTGTTCACCGCGCCGAATGACAAACTTATACTCTTGGCCAGCTTTGGCGTTATCGACAAAGCCGTACCAGTAGCCATCGTCCTCAGAGGCAAGGGGTGTTTCCGTCCACTCATTAAACGAGCCTGTCAGACAGACGCTATCAGCAAACGGCGCCCACACCCGAAACGATACGCCGTCGTGCCGGACAATCGCTCCCACCTCTTTCTTTTCTTTTGGCTGCATGAATTACACTTATTATGCGGATGTGTGGTAATAAGCGCAACCATTGTTGCCTGCTGTTGTTATTAAACGAAACGGTTCCGTACGTTTTTATCTGACTTTTTAGACGTGCGCCATAGGCGCAAGGAAATAATGATATTTGAGACGAAATTGTTACATTATGCAATAAATTGAATTTACAATAATTGTAAAGTAAAGGTATACAATAATTGGCATTAGCATGATACAATTTTTTGCATGGAACTACCTACCGGACCTAAACCACGATCACATATTTTCGGCTACCTTGATGAGACGGGATTGTTGCATAAGCCTGACACAGACCGGTTTTTTGGCATGGGGCTTCTCATAGTACAAAATCCCCGTCAATTGCATCGCGGAGTCATTAGACTTAAAGACCAGCGACGATTTCATAAAGAGTTTAAGTTTAACCACGTAAATAGCGATACGTTACTTACTTATAAAAAACTCATTGATATCATATTTGATACACATGGTCTGCGATTTAATTGCTATGTCGTTGACAAAACCGCTCGAACATCGGAACACTACGTACGTTCTTATAATGGATATGCGGGATACTTAGTAGCAAACGCAATCGACCAGACCGGTAGTGGCGATAGCGAGTACATAACAGTACTTGCCGATGATGTTTCAACTAATAGCATAAATGATAAATTCGAATCTATGGTGCGAGACCGAGTACGAAAAGTTACTCGACGCAACGCACTTTTTGGCATTTGTCGCCTAGAGTCTCATGCCGTTACGGAACTGCAGGTTTGTGACGTGCTCGTCGGTGCAGTTGCATATGCGCACAAGATGGGAGTAGGCAGTGTGTCTACTAGAGGCGCAAAAGCACAATTAGTAAAATACGTGCAGTCTAAACTCAACGTTTTTTCACTATCACAAAAACTCGAGCTCCATTTGCGTAATGGGGTTATGTTTTGTGTTACGCAAAAAGTTAAACCTGGAACAAAGAAGTTTCAAGACAATAAAAAAGGATGAACGCTTTGGACTCAATGAGCAACTAGGCTCGTCCACGCACTTCCATCCAAAGATTAGTATACGCTATGTACTCTGATGAGTCAATACAGTATTGTTGCTATATTGTCAAGCTTAATTTTGTGTTATAGCTGTTTTTATGCTATAATTAGTGTATGATTTCCCAGCCTGAACAACTACGTGTTACCGAGCAACATGCTGAAATACGCGCCGACGCCCTCATGACGCCGTTTTCCCCTGAAGCGCTTGTGCCGCACGTACGAACTGAAATAAACACGTCGACTTCACTCTATGATGCACGCGATGTACAAGAAACACTTGGCTTTCGTGCGTCAGTGCCCGTGTCAATTAAAGCCGGCTCGAAGCAACTCATGGTTGTGGATTTGCGCCACGTTAAGACAAACGAACGCGGTCACCGCATTATTCCTATACATGGCAAAGATACACCCCTGCAGGCGGACTTTCTGGTACTCTCGCCTAGTGAGTGGGACCTGACTGATAAAAGTGGGTATAAAGGGCTCCGGGCTGGTACTCCACTGGTCTTTGGTCGTACCGCTCCTAAGTTACGTGAGCGTTTTGATTTCAGCGATGAAACCGTATCGCGGCAGCATTTTAAACTTGAGTATGCTGATAGCTCGCTTTTCATAACCGATTTGGGTTCTCGTAATAAGACGGTCATTACGCGCCCCGATCATCGCATTAGTGACCCGTATACGGGTGAGGCGGTTAAACGGTATCGTTCACAACCCGGGTATCAAGAGTCGGATAGTAAAAGTCCCTACGGGTACCTCGACGGCTACCCAATTATTGGTCGCCATTCCCCTTCCATGCGGGGCATTTATCTGTGCGGTAGCTATGGTGAAGCTATGGTCGTAGATCCGGAACGTGATCCTCACCTTGATGCGGCATACCAGTCACTGAACAAGCTGGTCACTGCGAAATTAGTCTTTGACCGTGTGGTGGGGAGAGGGCATGACACTGAGGCAGTGCTTGAGCAGGTCATGAACTATACAAAATCACTCATGCGCTACGACGGACCGGCCATTGAAGCAATAGAAAAGCATTATAAGGGCGAGCGAAAGATTCTGCTTGGCGACTATATAGAGTGGGGCATCGGCGTGTGCCGTCAACAGGGCTTATTAGCGGCGTACTTCCTAGAGCGGCTGGTAGATGATAAAAAACTACATGGCAGATTTGGTGTTGAGCGCAACGTTATCCCGGAGTACGGTGATGGTCATGCGTGGGCGGTATTCCGCGAAACCAATGGCTTAGAATATGTGGTCGATCCAGCGCAGTCATTTGTCGGTACCAAAAAGCAAGCCCGGCAACAACCATTGCGTTGGGACTACTATTTACCACTTGACGTCATTTAGTCAGTCGCGGGCTTTAGCACGATGTGACGGTCTCGTCCTTCACCGACTGATTCGGTGTGCAGTCCGTGCTCACTCGCGAGTTGGTGGACGACCCTGCGGTCAGCCGCGTTCATGGGTTTAAGTTCCATTGGCTTGCCGCTATCTTTGACTGCCACGACCCATTCTTCCGCGCGCTCACGCAGCCGTTCGGCTCGTTGCTGTTTATACTCGGCAATGTCGACATTGACGCGGTTATGTAGAAAGCCGTTATTTTTGAGGGCTGTGCTCGTCAAGTACTGCAGGGAACGCATATTTTCGCCGCGTTGTCCGATCAAGAAGCCGTTGAGATGGGTGCTCGGTACGTTCAGTTGTATAACTTCGTCGTCACTCGTGGCGTGCACGTCGGTATTAAGGCCAAAAAAGGAAAGGAGATCTTCTAGATACTTTTTGGCATACCTGATTGCTTCATCAAGTGATTCGTTCATCGTTTCCTCCTCTTGTTTGCTTTGCTTGAGGATTTCTTCTTTTTGGTTTTTGGTTTTACAGGAGATACCACTTCAGCTTCGGGGATGGCAGACACATCCTTACTGGGCGCGTCGGCAATTGCTTCCATTTCAGTCTCATCGGTGCGCAGGACCCGGGCTTGTTGGATGTAGGCCACCACACCACCGGTGAGCCAGTAGAGGCTCAGGGCTGCCGGCAAGCGGTAGGTGACAAGAAAGATCATGAACGGCAGGAAAAAGCGGGTCATGCGACCAACGGCGGCGTTTACTTCTGAGGTGTCTGCTTGCTTGCCTTCGCCGGCAGCTTTGAGGATTTGACGCAGCGAACGGGCGTTTTGGTCAGACGGCATCAACTGCTTGCTCTGGTAGTACTGCATGATGGCGCTGGCGAGCACGATGATCATGGCTGGCCAGTAAATACCGGCGGGACCGACTGCGGCTTTCGTCAGGCTGACACTGCCAAACAGCGTTTCGTCAAAGCGGTGAATATTGTGGGCAACTACTTGCATCCAGCCGATGTGCCGTAGGAAAGGGTAGGCAAATGTCACCAGTGAGTGCGGGTCGCTGACGACGCGGCGCAACCCGGAGTACAGGCCAATCAAGATAATGAACTGCGGGATAAGCACACCAATGGATCCAAGGGGGTTTATGCCACGCTCTTTGTACAGCTCCATGAGCTTCTGTGATTCTTTTTGACGATCGCCAGCAGATTCTTTTTTAATACGCTTTATTTCTGGCTGCAGCTCGCGCATGACCTTCGCTTGATGGAGTTGTTTTTTAACGAGTGGCCACAGGAGCAAGCGGATAATGATCGTAAAGATAATGATTGCTAAGCCAAAATTGTGTCCCGGCAAAATGGCATAAATAAGCACCAACAAGTTGAATATTGGTTGGACAATAATAGTTGTAAACATGTCTCTCTAAAAATCCTCTTTAAAAACTATACCATGTAAACCGTTAGAAACGGCTATGGGAGTCACGTTAGTCTCGATTAATGTATAAGACTAGCTTTTGCGAACAAACTACGAACTTGCTGTTCCAGTTCTGAAACAGGGAGCGTCGCCGCTTGATCGCTAAAGACCGTGAATAACATATCATAGGCGTCTGTATCCGCTGGCAAGACGTCTGCTATGACGGCAAACATGCGGCGACGAATACGGTTTCGCACCACTGCCGACTTACTGACCTTGCGACTCACAATGACGGCTACCCGGTAGGTGCTTCGCTGCGGGTTTCGCACAAATTTCAGACTACACAACGGTCCGCGGAGCGTTTGCCCCTTCTTATAGGCAAAATTGAGGCTGCCGAGCCCATGGAATCGATGTGATGTATCGAGCATGGTTATAGGATAACGGACATAGAAGCCAATAACCAGACAGTTGGCTCACAAAACTAGCGTATATATAATGTAATTACATATGCGATCAACAATCATTACAATCGGTAATTCAAAAGGGGTCCGCATCCCTAAACCCCTGCTTGAAGAAAGCGGTCTGGGGACTGAAGTTGAGATTAAAGCGAAAAGCGGTGAAATTATAATTGTACCTGCTAAGACTGACACAAAATTATCTGATACCGCGTTGCTTACTGAAAAGATTTTGGCACGAGACTGGTTACGCAATGAAGAAGATGAGGCATGGGCAGAATTACAGTAGGTCACGTAGTATCAATTACGTTCCCATTTTTAGATTTACTAAACCACAAAAAAAGACCGGCACTAGTAGTGGCGCAAGTGGATTTTGGTGATCTCATCTTGTGTCAAATAACTTCAAAACCGTATACAAGCACGCATCCAATACCACTGCAAAAATCTGATTTTGTGAAGGGAGGCCTTCCGTTAGACAGCTACATTCGTCCAGATAAACTGTTTACAGCTGACCCTTCTATTGTCGACAGCATTCAGGGTATGGTCAAACCAGATACGCTGCATACAGTGCATGCAGCGCTACGCAATCTATTTGTGTAGCACTGAAGTCTAGGCCGACAGCTTTTGTCGTCCTTTTTGACGACGACGAGCTAAAACAGTACGACCAGCTTTTGTGGCCATCCGCTTCATAAATCCGTGCTCACGAGCGCGTGAGCGCTTTTTGGGTTGGTAGGTTCGCTTGGGCATAAAAATCCTTTAAGCAGTATTAACAAAATATCGAGGTATAACTATACAGGGGTGGCCCCTGTTTGTAAAGTCAAAGCAACCTGCACGCAACACGCCGCCCTTCCCTGCCTAAAGAGCCCACATTTCTTTGTAGATTTGACAATAACACGCCCGGTACAGAGAAGGTTTATCCCCTTTTTTCATAAAGTTATCCTCAGTTTCTCAAGAGGTAGCAGTAACCTGTGTATAACTCTACCCCCGTTCTGGCTTCGCGTACTTGTCAACCACCGATATTGTACGAGAAGGTGTGGAAAAGTCCTGCGATTTCCGCTACACTTATCGCTACAGAAAAAGGGGCAAGCAAAGGAACGCGTATGCAGCCGGGACTATGGCAAGCAGTACTAGGTGAGATTGAACTCTCCGTTTCGCGCGGCAACTTTGTTACTTGGTTTAAAAACACCCAGCTCGTACAGCAGGCTGATGACAAAGTCATCATCGGTGTTCCTAATGTCTTTATCAAGCAGCAGCTGGAGCGCAAGTACCACGAACTTATTGCTGAGACTCTTAAAAAGAACGGTGTACAGCCGTCGGTCATCGAATATAAAATTGTCTCGGTCACACCCCAGCGCCCTATCGAAGACACCGTCCTCGTTGCCGCGGCTCCCGCACCGCGTCCCCGCGAGCCGATCAGTGCTCTCCCCGAACGACCGACACCTTCTAATTCTTTGTCCCACTCCTACCGCCAAGGTCTCAATGAGCGCTATACCTTTGACAACTTCATTGTTGGCGCCGGCAACGAGCTCGCCTTTGCCGCCTGTCAGTCGATCGCGGCCGCCCCCGGCACCAAGTACAATCCCCTCTTCCTCTACGGTGGCGTTGGGATAGGAAAAACCCACTTAATCCAGGCCGTCGGTAACGCCGTACTGGCGCGTAATCCTGACGCCAAAGTGCTGTATATATCCACCGAACAATTCGTCCAGGAATTTGTTGACGCCCTGCGCTTTCGTAAAACCGCCGACTTTGCCGGCTACTACCGCACAGCTGACGTGCTCATTGTCGATGACGTACAGTTTATTGCCGGGAAGGAAAAGATGCAGGAGGAATTCTTCCATACCTTTAATGCCCTGCACCAAGCCAACAAACAAATCATTATAAGCAGCGATAAGCCACCGAAAGACATCCCAACGCTCGAAGAGCGGTTACGCTCGCGGTTTGCCTGGGGCATGAGTATCGACATGCAAATTCCAGACTTTGAAACGCGGTGTGCCATCGTTCAAACCAAGGCGCACGGTCACAACATTGAACTTCCGCCCGCGGTGGTTGAATATTTAGCAACCAATGTACAGACCAACATCCGTGAACTTGAGGGGGCTTTAAATCAGCTGCTTGCATTTTGTGAAATGCGCTCACTCGAGCCTGATCTTAGTATTGCCAGTAGTTTGCTGGGCGTCAGCCGCACCCGCCCCAAGCATTTGAGCTCCAAGCAGATTATTGAGCGCATTGCCCGACATTTCCAAGTGCCGGTAGAAGACATATTGGGTCCCAAGCGTGACAAAGATATTGTCGTACCCAGGCAAATCGCCATGTATATGCTGCGCAGCGAACTCCATTTGAGTTTTCCAAAAATCGCCAAAGAACTCGGGCGTAAAGATCATACCACCGCCATCCACTCGGTTGAGAAGATCGAAAAAGAGTCACGGCTCGATGCCTCGCTGCGCACCGCTATTTCTGAAATTAAGGAGCGGCTGTATGCGTAGTACGCGCCACCTGGATAGTCATCGGGGGTGGACTATGTCGCCCTCTTTTTGTGCAGCCACCACAGCCTGTACCAACGCATGGGGATGGGCTGTGGGTAACCGCCGGATAGGTGGGGGACAAGGTAGCCTTACGTCCACACAGTGCCAGGTGCGCGAGTTATGGCTGCGTATAAATACCACTCGTTTCCCCCACTTTGTGCCCGTAGTTTCCCGCTGCTTTTCCACGGCCATTTCTGCGGTTTTACCGCTGTTACATGGCTATTCATCCCCACTTTCCACAGTCCCAATAAAGATAACGACAAAGTATATTAACTAATTACTTATTAGGAGCAGCCGTCATGAAACTACAGGTCACCCAGGAAAACCTCAACCGTGCACTCGGTTCAGTCGCCCGCGTTGCGAATAGCCGCAACACCCTTCCCATACTATCCAATGTCCTTATTAAGACGAGTAATAACCGATTGAGTCTGTCAGCTACCAATCTCGATATTGCCATTACACATTTCATCGGGGCAAAAGTCAGTGAGGAAGGTTCTATCACCGTCCCTGCCCGCCTGATGCAAGACTTTATTAGCAGCTTACCGAGCGGCGTTATTGAGTTGACCCTTGAAGACAATAAACTGCACGTGACGACCGAGAAATATACTTCAACCGTCAACGGTATAGCCGCAGACGACTTCCCGGTGATGCCGGCGATTAGTAGTGGTAACAGCTGGACCGTCCCCGCAGCGCACCTAAAACGAGGTCTTCAGCAAGTTATCTTTGCAGCTAGTAGCGACGAATCACGACCGGTGCTCACCGGTGTGCTTATTCATACCGAAAGCGGCAAACTATATCTCGCCGCAACCGACAGTTACCGGCTCGCCGAAAAACAACTGGGTGCTAATAAGACCGATGTAAATCTCCTCGTACCGGCTACGGCACTCCACGATCTGCTGCGTATCCTTGGTGACGACGATAGCGAAGCCACGGTCACCCATGACGAGCAGCAAGTCCTCTTCCAAGTCGGAGACGTGGAGCTGACTGCGCGCTTAGTCGAAGGTAAATACCCCGATTACCGAAAGCTTATACCGGAGTCATTTACGACGGAGATTACCGTAAAACGCGCGGACTTTTTAAACATCACCAAAGTTTCAAGCTTATTTGCACGGGAGAGCGCCGGTAGTGTCACCTTGGAAGTGAGTGAAACGGATAACAGTGTCAGTATCCGCTCGGTGGCTTCTCAGCTTGGCGAGAACACGGCGGTCGCCAACGGGACGGTTACCGGCAGCGGCAGTATCACGTTGAACTCACGCTACTTACTCGACGGCTTAAACGCGCTGAGTGGTGAGGATGTGACTTTTGGTTTTAACGGTAAATTAGAGCCCACCCTGCTCCATGACCCGGCGACAAAAGACTACCAGCACATCATTATGCCGCTCAAGAGCTAGACCAGCTACAATACGTACATGATTATTGACCTGCGACTGCAGAACTTTCGCTCATATACGGACGAGTCATTCGAGTTTAGTCCAGGAGTAAATATTATCGTTGGTCCTAACGCCAGTGGCAAGACCAACCTTCTCGAAGCCGTATTGGTGCTGGCACGCGGCTCGTCGTACCGGGTAAAAGACACGGAGCTGATACAGTTTACTGCACCGTGGGCTCGGCTAGACGCGCATATGGAGCATGGCGGCGAACGCATTATGAAGATTGTGTCGGAGCCAACTCCCGGCAAACGCTTTGACATTGACGGGAAGCTATATAAACGGCTCACACTCGCACACACACTGCCAGTCGTCCTATTTGAGCCAAACCACCTCCAACTGCTGTCAGGCAGCCCCGAGGGGCGTCGTACGTACTTAGATGACCTGCTCGAGCAAACCGTGAGTGGGTATGGAACGCTCCGGCGACAATACAAACGAACACTAGCGCAGCGCAATGCGTTATTGAAGCAATCCCCTCATACCGTGACCCAACTCTTTCCGTGGAACGTTCGCCTGAGTGAATTAGCTGGTCAGATTGTTCGACAGCGTTGCAGGTTGGTCGCACAGATGGCTGAACAACTGCCTTCGTTATATGAAAGTTTATCCCACACCGCGACCAAGACCGCACTGAGTTACAAAGCGCAGTGGTCAGCCGAGTCGTATGAGAGTAACTTGTTGAAAAAACTCGAAATGAGTACCGAGCTCGATGCCGTGCGCGGGTTTACCTCTGCCGGTCCCCACCGTGAAGACATAACCGTATTATTTAACACCCACCCGGCAGATGAAACTGCAAGTCGCGGCGAAATCCGCACACTTGTACTGGCGCTGAAAATATTGGAACTGGAAATAATTAGAGCTGCTCGTGAAAGTACACCTCTTCTCCTGCTTGATGATGTGTTCAGTGAACTTGATGGTTCGCGCAGACGAGCGCTAACTACCTATCTTCAACAATACCAAACGTTTATTACGACCACCGATGCTGACGTGGTTCTCCAGAACTTCACTGAGAGCGCT
>DASTAH010000043.1:0-3614 GCA_035712845.1 Saccharimonadales bacterium (SeqCode) | reverse complement strand
GATAAAAACTGGTATTATCTGTAAAATAGCCCTGTTGTGGCGCTTTAGCTCAGTTGGTAGAGCAGAGGCCTGAAGAGCCTTGTGTCCCCAGTTCGAGTCTGGGAGGCGCCACCACACGATTCCGGCATGTGCCGGTTTTTTATTTCTATAAGACTTGCGCTTATGGTTGATTGGGAGTATTACTGAAGATACTAAGTAGGAGGAGCCTATGAATCTGCGTTTCAGTAAGCACGCGCTCTCGCGCGGAATAACAGCGATCAAAACCAAAACGGCACTTATTGCGGGAGTTCTCGGAATCGTCCTGGGCGGTACGGGCAGTGTAGCGTTTCTTACGGCTACTGCGTCCGCAGCACAAAACTATACATTATTTGGAAGTGCAACGAGTCAGAGCAATGGTGTTTCATTAGTGTCGGCGAACAGCACAGATTTTAGTGGCATAACCTTGGCGCTTCCAAGTAATACAACAGTCGGCAGCCTTTCAAGCGTTGCGGCCACCTTTCAAGTGAACAGTGGTTCATGCGGTGGTGGGTCGCCGCGATTTTCAGTCGTCACGCCTGCCGGCACTATTTTTGTCTATATTGGCGACGCACCGAGCTTCGCAAGCTGCTCGAGCGGTAGTACTGGAAATCTACTCGCAACCACTGACATGCGCATAGATTCGTCGCAGGTGTCTGGTGGCAGATACGGCGACACATGGGCTCATGTGCAGTCTATAGCTGGATCGCAACCAATTTCTGAAATGGATATTGTTGTCGATGGTGGCTGGAGCGCCCCGCAAGACTTTACCTTTAGTTCAGCGAGCGTTAATACGACAGCCTATACCTTTACACCACGACCAACATTAAATTGGGGTGCACATCTCAATGCCGCGCAATGCGTTGGCAAGGTTGGTGGTCCGGTCGTCAATGTGACTGAAAAAATTACGAATGATGCTGATTCCGGCATTGCGGGCAACTATTGGGCATTCGATAACGTGAACCGACAAATTCAGGTTTGGCATGTAGGCAGTGCAAAAAGCACTAACTACTGCGCAGTGGTTCGCTATGAGGGTAGCTTCCAAACAATAGCAGGGCAAACGAGCCCCGGCGCAACAACCACGCTTAGTGGAAATGTATCGGGTACAATTGCTGGCGGCTACATTGCGACCTTTAGTAGTACGAGCCCAGTTTCAACAAAGGGACACGTCGGAACCATTGACTATGCGTGCGATGCGACTGGTTACTGCCGTCATTATGTTGATTGGGTAAGCCAATACTTTGGCAGCACCTATACAAATTTCAATCAGCCATGGTGGGGATGGATCTACACAGGTAATAACGGAAGTGTGTGGGTCAATTCGATCGAAGGTAACGCCGGTGATATCACAGGCTAATATGTAAGTCCACTATTGTGGAGTGCGCAGGACATGTATGTCCTGCGCACTTTGCATTTTAAAGAAGTTTTGCTACAATCTTTCGAGTATACACGCGGGTGTAGCTCAGTTGTTTAGAGCGCGTCCTTGCCAAGGACGAGGCCAAGGGTTAGAGTCCCTTTACCCGCACCAAATGGGATTTTTGGAGTACTTCGGTACTCTTTTTTGTTGGCAATAAGGTGATAAGTGGGCTGATTTCGGGTGTGTAAACTTTTTTATTTTCATTTACGTAAAATCCGGCTGGAAACATGATTTGTTTACACCTCAATCTGTTTTCTTGCGAAGTCTCTAGGAAAGCTGCTCCCATATGCTCCACAAAGCCGTAAGCAAAACGCAGGAACTTTTGCCAATCATCATCCGCCCTAGCTTCTAGGCTCTCTACTTGTTTCCCAAGTTCTGAAATCTGTGCTTCCTTTTCTAACATTGATTCTTCAATCCTTTGCTTTATGGCTGGATTATCTGTAGCTGATAAATCGTTTGTTTGCCTTTTGGCGGCGTCATTGATAGCTTTAATCTGATGATTTATCCGATTAACTTCCTGTTCAGCTTGGGCTTTTCTTTGCTTCCAAACGATTGCTAACGCCTCTAAAAAGTCCTTTCGTCCATCTTTCGTTACTGGATTATTCTTAAACTGCTGTTCTATGCCCTCATGCATTTCCTGACGTGTAAGGTATCGGCCACAGGAACGGCAACGATACCTTTCATATATCTTGCTGCTTTTGCCATTCGTATGGTCGAAACCAACAAATCTTCCATTTCGCTTACCTAAACAGTTGTCGCACTCCGTTATATTGTTTGCTGCATACTTTGGATTGCCGTTTTTGCGTGGTCCAGCTTGGTTCTTTGGCTTATCCGTAAATATCATATTGATTACATTAAGCTGTTCAATGGTAATGAGCCGTTCATGCAAGCCCTGTTCATTACGTACCTGAACCTGCTTGTCGATTTCGACTATTCCGGCGTTAAAAACGTCAGTAGCAATTTTTCTGAACTTATCCATTTTGTACAGTGAGTGGCCATTCGTGAAGTCGCTGTCATTAAGCTCTTTGAGTGCCTGAGTGGGCGTTATCCGTCTAGCGGCTAAGCGAATCAGAATATCCCTAAGTATAGGGCCACGAACAGGGTGCAGCTCTGGTATGCCGGTTTCTCGGCCTTTCATATATCCTGGTTTTGGTACAAACGGCCATCTGCCGGCTTTTAGTGCTGCTGTTTGTCCGGATATGGATTTTCGCTGGCGTTCCTCATTGCTGCCCTCTGCCTTGAACGCACTCATTGCACGCATAAACTTAGCCATAGCATCATCGCCATTAAAAGCGTCCGACTCTGACGCATACCAAACCTTTACGCCCTGTAACTGAAACAGAACCTCAAAGTATGGACCTTCGTTTACGCTCCGCATGTAGCGGTCATATTCATCAAATATAGCGAACTTGATATTTTTATTCTGCTTGCACATCTCAAGCATCTCTTTAAGGTCTGTACGAGTGACATTAGTGCCAGCCTTACTGCTAACATTTCCGGACCATACATGGATAATCTCGGCTTCTAGCTTTTCGGCTGCTGCATATACTGAAATCTGCTGCCTAGGCAGACTATTATTCAATAGCTGCTCAATACTCGACACCCTACAGTTTGCAATAGCTAGAACTTTTCTAGACATAGCAAACCCCTCCGGATATAGCTAGGAGCTTCTTTGACAAAACCAATGCTAATAAATCACTCAGTGTTCTACTGTGCATTGTTTTGTCCTTCTGCCTCAGCATCGGCAGCTTCTTGCTCGACAAACATGTCGTACGCAAGCTGAGCAAGTGCCAGTGCATCTTCCTTGCGCTGCGCAACAAACTCACTAGAACTCGGCACATCGGCTTTACGATGTGCAAGGGTAGCTCTTTCACCGGTCTTGAACTTCTTGCGCTTTGGCATTTTCGAATGCAGCGCAGTGCTAGTAGACAGGGAAGAACTAAATCTTTATGCCTTCTATTATAGCAAAAATTGCCTGATTTTTCAACGCTCACGTTATTTCGTGTAATGTGTATGATGTCAATAAAGTACCTATATTTTGTATCCGGCTCCCATACATCTTGCACACTTCCAACTAAACTAGGAGGTAGTGAAGATGAGGTACCGAAAGATGTCCGAGAAACAGTTGCTGGTGTACGGCGCCAGAGTCCGTTTGGCATGGTTCCGGAAAGCCGAAGAGTTA
>DASTAH010000042.1:0-8815 GCA_035712845.1 Saccharimonadales bacterium (SeqCode) | reverse complement strand
ACTACTCAACGACTGGGTGCATTACTACAACCACGACCGGCTCCACATGGGTATTGACTACCAGACTCCGATTGAACGAGCTACAAAACAGCCGGCCTAACGGCCGGCAGTGATGCGAAGCTATTGACTAGAAAACGTAGTATGACTATGTTTGAGCTGCATACGAAAGTCTGATAATAGCGTGCACTTGCTCCTGTATGCATACAAAAAAACACCCTACATTGGCAGGATGTTCTTTTCGTGGTGGGCGCTGAGGGATTCGAACCCCCGACCCCCTCGGTGTAAACGAGGTGCTCTAGCCAGCTGAGCTAAGCGCCCGAAGGATAGGACTTACCGATTTTACCACACTCGTGTAAAACGGCAATGCGTCCGGCGTACTATCTTTGTACTGTTATGGTGCGGACGAGAGGACTTGAACCTCCACAGGATTGCTCCCACTACCACCTCAAGGTAGCGCGTCTACCATTCCGCCACGTCCGCGAATAACCATAGTATCTTATCTATTTTTCGATGGTAACACAAGCGTTAGGGATGAAGCAGGCGCCACTGCCACGTTGGTGGCTTAATGGCTGTCTGCAAGCGTACCGTACTCCGCTGGGTGGTACCACCGCTTGTCAGGGCAATTGCGCCAATTGTGCTGCCGTTCGGAGTGTCTGGTGCAAGCGGTTGTAGCGAGGCCATTGGCAGACTTGGGTGGGCGAGCCAGCCAAATGTTGACAGAGGTTGGTCGGCAATGGCATTAACGCTGGTATGCCACGGCGTGTTGTAGTAGCCAACGATGCCCCCTTTTGCCACGCTATGCTCAATGCCAAATCCTGACTGTGCAGCGGTGAGGAGGGGCGGTGTTGCTTGCATGGCTTGATTTAGATCAGGGGCGTCCATAATTGCGGTAACTATAGTAACCATGTGTCCAGAAATACTATACGTACCGCTTGCTAGGTATACGCCGCCAGCCTGTACGGTATTACCCGTTTTTATACCGTTAATGCCGTCGTGACCGAGCAGTACATTTACATTTTGGACCTGACCAACAACGGGGAGTGTGGCTTGTGATTGAGCGACAATTGATGCGAGGACCGGGTTATTCCGCGCTGCAAGCCCAAGCCATACAAGATCTTCAGCAGTGCTCGTGGTGAGCGGGGAAAAGCCGCTGGCATCTGCGACATGGGTGTGCGTCATGCCAAGCTGTTTCACGAACGAATTAGCATAGGTCACATAGGCCTGGGTGGAGCCAAACGCCCAGGTCGCTAAACTCTCCGCCAAGTTATTGGCTGACGGCAACAGCATCGCTTGTAGTACTTGGTACTCGCTTATTTGCTCACCATCATTAACAGGCACAACGGAACCTTGCTGAGCGACATAGGTGTCGTAGTATTGGACATCCTGAGGACCAAGGGTGAGCATGGGACCCTGCTCGCCCGGTTTCAGCGGCTTTTGCGTGAGTACCGCGAGAGCGGTAATTAACTTTGCGGTACTTGCCGTCGGAGCTGGGGTTTGTGCGCCGTGTCTGTCGAGTAGCCCATAACCTGAGGCGCCAAGTGCCGCCTCGCCAAATGATGGCCACGGCAGCGCCGTCGTTTTACTAAGCAGCGGTGCCTCGGCAACGAGATGCGGGGATAGTTGCGGCAACGGTCGGTTGAGTGCCCATAAGCAATAGCCGGTTACAGCTACAACGAGCACGAACAAAACGGTGATTTTAGGGCGCATAGACTACTTTAATGATACACGGTTTGACGGTGCGCTGTTGTATACTAAAGATAGTAACTGCAAGGAGCACATACTGCATGACACTTCTCTATATCATCATCGGCCTGGTCGTCCTTATTGGCATTATTATGGCGGTACTGTACAACCGTCTTGTGCGTCTCAATCAGCAGTCGAGTGAAGCGTGGAGTGACATTACGGTACAGCTCAAACGGCGCGCTGATCTTATCCCAAATCTGGTAAATACGGTAAAAGGCTATGCCGCCCATGAAAGTGGTGTCTTTGAAAAGGTAACCGAAGCTCGTGCTGCCACTTTAAGTGCCCAAACACCGGGCGAAGCAGCCAAAGCCGAAGGTGATTTTCAATCCACCATGAAGAGCCTCTTCGCAGTTGCCGAGAATTATCCGGATTTGAAGGCTTCGCAAAACTTCCAGCAGTTGCAAGCGGAACTGACTGACACAGAAGATAAGATTCAGGCCTCTCGCCGCTTCTACAACAGTGTAGTTCGCGATTTTAATAGCGCGCGCCAAACGTTCCCCAGCAACATTTTCGCGAACATGCTTGGTTTTAAGCAGAATAAAGAATTCTTTGAGCTGAGTGACGCTGATGCGGCAGCGGCAGCTGAACCGGTCAATGTCCAGTTCTAGGACCAACTGCGCAAGTATTGGTGTGATTCAAAATTCTCAGCATTTCTTGTTGTTCTCGATATACACTAACCATACAAGTAAGGTAAATCTGACGTTATGTATCACGATATAGCTGAAAACAAACGCAAGACCGTGCTCATTATGATCCTGTTTGTGGCCGTTGTTGCTGGTATAGGATGGCTCTTTAGTCGACAATTTGGCAGTCAGCCAAGCATTTTTTACGGCACCCTGATCGGGGCCGGCATTTACACCCTTTTTACGTACTTTGCGGGAGCTAAGATGGCGCTCGCAGTTAATGGCGCTAAGGAAATACAAAAGCAAGATAATCCGCGGCTATGGCGAATCATTGAAAACTTAAGTATTACGGACGGATTACCCATGCCCCGGGTGTACATTATGGATGACCCTTCGCCCAACGCCTTTGCCACCGGTCGCGATCCCAAGCACTCGGCAGTATGTGCGACGAGCGGTTTGCTAGATATTATGAACGATGAAGAACTGCAGGGCGTCTTTGCCCATGAATTGGGGCATGTGAAAAATTACGATATTCGGGTCAGCATGATCGCTTTTGCGCTGACCGCCGTTATCTCCTTGCTCGCCGACGTGATGCTTCGACTGACGTGGTTTCGAGGAAATGATAATGAAAGCGAAGATAACCAGCTCTTCTTTATCCTCGGTATTATTGCGGCAATTTTGGCGCCGCTCGTCGCGACGCTCATTCAACTCGCTATCAGCCGCCAACGTGAATATTTGGCAGATGCAACCGGGGCGCTAACCACGCGCTACCCGGAAGGACTCATTAGCGCCTTACAAAAACTGGAGCGTACCGGCAGCGTGATGCAGCGGCAAAATACGGCCACCGCCCATATGTTTTTTGCCAACCCCCTTAAAGGCCATAGTCTCGCGAGTTTGTTTAGCACGCATCCACCGCTGGAAGATCGTATTAAGCGTTTATCTAGTATGGAATCGCACGCCTAAGTGGATGAGACTGCTTAAAAAGCGCGTCCATCCTATATAATTAACGGCAATGGGGAACGCACAAACGGCGGCGCGCACAAAAGCTGCGAAGAAGAAAGGGACTGCTGCGAGCACTGCCGCAGTGCGTCCTGCCGGCGTGATGCAACCCCGCCGCTTAAAGAGACCAAAGTACACACCGCTACACATTGGCAAAAAAGTACCGGTACCGGTACGTAAGTTGCCGAATGTCTTGGTACTGACGCGGCAAGCCGCAATGGTGCTGTGGCGGCATAAAGCACTCTTTGCCGGCATCATTATCATATATGGGCTGCTCAACGTGGTGCTCGTGCAAGGTTTAGCTAATAGCACGGACGTGACGAGCTTAAAGCAGACCTTGAACCAGGCATTTACCGGTCATTTGCGGCAAGTCACTTCGGGTTTGGCTATTTTTGTAATCCTGGTTGGTTCGGCTGGCAATGGCTCGAGCCCGACCGCTGGGGCGTACCAGGTGTTTCTCATTGTGATCGTCAGTTTAGCGGTCATTTGGGCGCTCCGGCAAGTGTTGGCGGGTACATCAGTACGAGTCCGCGACGCCTACTACAAAGGTATGTATCCATTAATTCCCTTAGTGCTAGTACTGGCCATGATCGCCGTGCAGCTATTGCCACTGGTAATCGGTGCTAGCATCTATAGCCTCGTCGTCAATAACGGTATTGCCGTTAATGGCTGGCAACAAGCAGCCTGGGCACTCGGTGCGATTGCGCTGGCGTGCCTGAGTTTGTACTGGGTATGCTCCAGTCTTTTTGCGGGCTACATCGTCACCTTACCGGATATGACGCCTATGAAAGCTTTGCGCTCGGCGCGTGAATTAGTGCGCTATCGGCGGTGGCAGATTATTCGTAAACTTTTGTGGCTACCGCTGTTGTTATTTATCGTAGCCGCCGTTATCATGTTGCCCATTATCGTGTGGCTCACGCCCGTGGCGCAGTGGGTGTTCTTTATCTTAACGATGTTTGCCGTGGCTGTCGTACACGCCTATATGTATTCGTTATACCGGGAGCTGCTCAATGAATAAAACCCAGGCTGCGGCACGGATAGAAAAACTCCGCGAATTGATCAATGACTACCGCTACCATTACCACGTGCTCGACGAGTCGATCATGAGCGAAGCAGCCGCCGACAGCTTAAAGCATGAACTGAGTCAGTTGGAAGCCGACTACCCGGAACTGGTGACGGCTGATTCGCCGACTCAACGCGTTGCGGGTGCGCCGCTGCCAGGTTTTACGCAAGTTGAGCACTCCAGTCGCATGCTTAGCTTAAACGATGTCTTTGACGACGAAGAATTATCTTCCTGGAATGAACGGGTGACGAAACTATTACCGCCTGAAACGACGCTCGAGTATTTTGTCGATATTAAAATGGACGGCTTTGCCTGTGCGCTCGTCTATGAAGACGGGGTCTTTACCCGGGCCATCACCCGCGGCGACGGGTTCGTGGGCGAGGACGTCACGGCCAACGTTCGAACCCTTGATTCCGTACCGCTTCGTTTACGCGTTGCCAAAGGGTTGGAGTCGTTCTTAGTTGGACGCACTGAAGTACGCGGTGAAATTGTCATGTATAAGGCGGACTTTGCAGTGCTCAATGCATCGCGGGCCGCCGAAGGCAAGCCCCTGTTTGCCAATCCTCGCAATACCGCTGCAGGCACTATACGCCAGCTTGATCCGCGGTTAGTAGCCACTAGGCCGTTACACTTCCGGGCCTATGACCTGCTGCGCGATACGGCTGCAGACGTACCGACAAACAAATTTGCTTACGAGACGCTGAGCGCCCTCGGCTTTTTGGTGAACCGAGAAGCGCCTGTCTTTCGTTCGCTGCGTGAAGTTGTTGACTATGCCCACGAGTGGGATGAAAAGCGCCACGCGTTGGCGTTTGGCACCGATGGACTCGTGATTAAACTCAATAACCGAGCCGATTACGCGCGGCTGGGCGTCGTCGGGAAAGCGCCGCGGGCGGCCGTGGCATATAAATATGCCGCCGAGCAGGCGACTACCAAAGTCAAAGATATCTTTATTAGCATTGGTCGCACAGGGGCAGCGACGCCGGTGGCCATGCTTGAACCAGTAGTCGTGGCGGGCAGTACCGTGCAAATGGCGACCTTACATAACGAAGCCGAAGTGCAGCGAAAAGACATCCGGATTGGCGACACGATTATTGTACATAAAGCCGGCGATATCATCCCGGAAGTGGTGGAGCCGCTGGTTACGTTACGGGACGGGTCGGAAAAAGTCTTTCACATGCCGACACACTGTCCCGATTGTCAGACGGCGCTCATTAAGCTCAAGGCTGAAGACGCGGCCTGGCGGTGTCCAAACGAGCACTGTCCCTCACGTGCCTGGAAACGTATCGAGCACTTCGCCTCAAAAGCGGCTCTGGATATTGAAGGCTTGGGAGAAAAGAACGTTATCGCGCTGATAGACGCCGGACTGATTAAAGATCAGGCGGATATATATAGTCTGACCGCGGAACAGGTTATGCAGCTTGATCGATTTGCTGAGGTATCGGCGCACAAGCTGGTACGTGCCATACAAGCTAAAAAGCATGTACCGCTCAGCCGCTTTATATATGGTCTGGGCATTCGGCACATCGGTACACAAACTGCTATTGATCTTGCTAATCATTTTAAAGAGCTTGAGGTGCTGGGCAGCGCTACGATTGATCAGCTGGCAGAAGTTGAGGGTGTGGGCGAGGTGGTCGCCGAATCGGTGGTGGAGTGGTTTAGTGAAGCCCGCAATCAGAAGTTGCTGGCTACCTTCCAGGCTGCGGGGGTATGGCCCGAGCCCGTGCAGCAGGTGGGCGGACCCTTAAGCGGACAGTGCTTTGTCGTGACCGGTACGCTCGAAACGATGAGCCGGGATGAAGCGGCTGAGAAAATTCGCGCACGTGGCGGTACCTATCAAAGCTCGGTCGGTAACGATACGACGTACCTGGTGGTCGGCGCTCATGTTGGCCGGAGCAAACTGGTAAAGGCTGAGAAACTTGGCACCACGCAATTAACCGAAGATGCATTTATTAAGCTACTAGGAGACGCAGATGCCACACATTCATGAACTTTATGATTTTACGGTCACCTTTTTTATCGTCTATAACGGTAAAGTCCTGCTTGTCCATCATCCGCGTTATGGCAAGTGGATTCCACCCGGTGGTCACATTGAGCTCAACGAAGATCCTGAGCAAGCATTATATCGAGAAATTGCCGAAGAAACGGGTCTTGAAGTAGAGATTTTGGCAAGTAAACCAAAGCTCACGTCCACTGACACCAAGTTTATTCTGACGCCAAACTACATCGATGTACATGAAGCGAATCCCCCGCACCGGCATATTGCACTGACCTATTTTGCCCGCGCCAAAAGCCCGCATTTTGTAAAATCCGACGAGCATATCGAACTCAAGTGGTTTACTCCCATGGAGCTGCATGACAGCCGCTATAACCTGTCTGACTCCGTCAAGTTTTATGCCGTGAACGCCATGGCGGCAGAAGCTAAGTCGCACGCCCGTTAAGTGTGGCTTGACAGTACTCGTATAACGGTTATGATTAAAGAGTAATCGTGCGCTGCGGCGCGTAAAACAAAAAATATAAAAAACCAATGTTTACCGCGCCGGGTGGGCGCGCACGAGCTTATAAGCCGACAGTCAATATGTCGGCTTATCGGTTATAATGGGCCAGGAATCACCTATGATCACATATTATTACAAGAGTTTACGTACCGCCTCGATCGAAGCGATTGATGACGTTAAGCGGGGAACCTGGGTCTACGTTGAAGCCCCGTCCACCGGCGATTTAGCAGTTCTCGTCGAAAAATTTAACCTAGAACCCGGCATATTAGAAGATGCCGCGGACACTGATGAAGTGCCGCGGCTTGAACGAGAAGAAGGCGTCAGCTACATCTTTGTGCGCTTTCCGTATAAGAAAGCGAACGGCGAAGTTGATACCGCGCCGCTACTGATCGTGTTTGGCGGTGAGTATGTGATTACTATTTCACCAGTGCACCTGCCAGCCCTCGATTATTTGCAGCGCGGCCGTATACCGTTTGCCACAACCCAACGGGCAAAGCTCGTGCTCCTTATTTTGAGCCACTCCAGCGATCAGTTTGATGTGTACATAAATCAGACGAGTCGAAAGCTAAAGAGCATCCGCACGCGGTTGCGCGGTCATAGTATTACGGACCAAGACCTCATAGATTTTGTAACCATCGAAGATGAGCTCAACGAATTTCTCTCCTCCTTGCAACCGAACAACGCAACCTTGCGCCGCTTGCTTTCCGGTAAACATATACCGCTGTTTGAAGAAGACCAGGATATTGTCGAAGATATACTGCTCAGCAACGAGCAATCCATTGAAGCCTCACAAGCCAACATAAAATCGATTAGTAATATCCGCGATGCCTATTCGGCAATAGCCTCGAACAAGCTAAACCGTACGCTGACTATCTTAACGATTGCGACCATCTTGATATCTGTGCCCAGTCTGGCGATGGGCGTGTACAGCTTAAACATACCGCTGCCTGCGCAGCACAGCGCAAACACCTTCTGGGTCATCATGGGAATAAATGTCACGTTGATGATTACCGTGTTAATCGTTGCCAAGAAAAAACGGGTGGTGTAGGAGCACAAAAAAATCCACGGACGTGGATTCATCGTATGTGGTGGACGTAATGAGAACTTACGCGAACCTTCCGTGGCAACGCCGGAGAGTCGACAAAATTCTTACCCTCGTCCCCTCCAGTCGGCCTGACCACCCTCCGCGCCGGCTTAAACCCGATGAGGTCTTTGACCTTGTGGCGGACTACAACGAAGGCACCCGTATCAACGACCTAGCGGCCAAGTACGGCATCAACCGGGTGACAGTCATGGCGCACTTGAAGCGCGAAGGCGCCGAGTCGCGCCGCGGAGTCGTGGAACGCCGGCTTCCTGAAGCCACCGCTCTATACAAGGGAGGCTGGTCGCTGGCACGGATTGGCGAAAAACTAGGTGTAAGTCCAGGAACCGTTTGGCTAACACTGCAAAAGCACGGGGTTCAAATGCGCGACCAACAGGGGCGTAGCCGTTAGCTTATTTTTTGACAGGAGCGAGCAGGAACGACCGCATGTCTTCTACTCCTAACTTCGTCAGTGTCTCAACTTCTTGCTTATCAATCGTACCCATGGAGATGAGTATCTCTTCGTCACTGGGCTCGAGCAGGTAAATGCGGGTGTTCTTGAAGGGATGCTTGAGATTACGCAGCGTTAACTTCAGGACATGCTCGTTCGTCGGCAAGATGCGCTGCACCGACTTTGCTTCATTACGGGCGAAGCGCCTTACTAAATGTTTAACCAGCCTAGTGTGCGGCTTGTCAAAGTGATAACTGGCCATCTGCTGAGTCATGATAACGACTATGTCAGTGCAGCCAAGCTCGTGTGCCACATCGAGGGGGATAAGGTCGGCTACACCGCCGTCAATATAGTACTTGC
>DASTAH010000041.1:0-3975 GCA_035712845.1 Saccharimonadales bacterium (SeqCode) | reverse complement strand
CAATATATTGCCCGGAAGCTCACGTCTATTTACGCAACAATTAACAGCGGAGAACGTAAGTAATAAGCGCTTTTTCGGTCACTATACCGCGTCTTATAAGTTAACGTATGGCACTCCCGTAAAAACAGTCACCGGAACAGTTAGTTTTTGGGTGATACCAGTCAAGTTGCTCGCTATCTGGATCATTGGTCTGATAGGTGGCTTCTTCTTGATTCGCTGGCTGCTGCGGCGCTATAATAAGTACATACTAGAAAAAGCACAAAAAACGAAGAAAAAATAAAATCCGTCCTTAAAACAAAAACGGTAATTATGTCCAGAAAAGCCCGTTTAGGCAACGCTCATAGCGGTAAACTTAGGCCGCACGAGCACACATCATATGCAGCCTTGGCCGTATTGGTTCTATTGGTAGGTTTGATGCTGTCTTTACTCACTATTTCGGGGGTCGTTAGTGCTAGCCCACCACCTCAATCTGGCTCTATTGGCATAACCGGCGAAATGCCTGGACCGCCTCCAAAAACTGGGGCGACTATTACATTTCCAACCAATCAACAGACATTCCAGAACACGCCAGTCACGGTAAGCGGTACCTGTCCTAGCGGTACCCTAGTCGAGGTATTTAAGAACAATGTTTTTGCCGGTTCTACACCGTGTACGACAGATGGTACTTTTTCTATACAAATCGACTTATTGTATGGATCGAACGCTATTACGGCAGTAGTTTATGATGATTTAAACCAGGCTGGCCCTTCATCTAATCAAGTCATGGTTACCTACAACGTTCAAACGCCGCCGACGTCTTCACTGCTAAATATTAATTTCGCATCAACTCAACTGGTCGTCGAGACCAATGCCGTTTATCGAGGAGTTTTCCCAGGACAGCAATTGAACGTTCCAATAAATATTATTGGCGGCGTTGCACCGTTTGCGGTTAACGTTAACTGGGGCGATGACAGTAATCAGGTAATATCCTCAAGCTCTAATACTACGGTAAATGCGAGCCATACCTATAGCATACCCGGTATTTATAAAATCTCAATTCAGGCTAGTGACAGTCAACAACGCGTAGCGTTTCTTGACGTAGCGGTAATCGTAAACGGACAACCGGCTAGCGTTGGCTCTACCAACGGAAGTTCCGGACCGACTAACAAGCTATTAATTCTTTGGCCTTTGTATGCCTGCGCCGCTACTTTAGTAGTAAGTTTCTGGATGGGCGAAGTACGCGAAAAACACGTTTTGGGCGAAGCATTACAGCCAATTCCAAAGCTGGGCTCCGGCCATCACTCCTACTGAAAACCTTTGTAAAAATCTGTTAAAACGCTTATAGTTTATAGGGTAATTTCCGTGAGAGAAAGTTTAACTCAATAAAGAGTAAAACGGGCTAAGATCATTATAAATCTGGGTCCAAAAAATCAAATGAGTTGGGGAAATAAGACAAAAGGCAAAATCTTTGTATTTTACGCCACGATGGTGTTGTCTATTGTCGTCTTTTTTGGTCTGCCTAGCGCCCAAGCGGCAACCGGCATAAACCAGACGATTGAATTCCAAGGACGCTTGTTAAATTCGCAAGGTGCTGCTGTGCCTGACGGATACTACAACATGGAATTCAAGATTTATGCAAATGGCGATGGTCAATCGGCTGGCGATACTACCGGTACTCCCGCCGGTACACTGCTATGGACAGAAGATTATCTGAACTATAACAGTGTAGGAGTTAAGGTCGTTAACGGTTTTCTTTCAGTGAACCTCGGTTCAATTAATCCTTTCGGTAGTAGTATCAACTGGAATCAGGATACTTTATGGTTGTCGATGAATGTTGCCGGTACCTCGACTACCTGTACGTCGTTTAGCGCTTGTACTCCAGACGGTGAAATGTTGCCGATGCAACGCTTAACAGCCGCCCCTTATGCTCTAAACTCGGGTCAACTTGGTGGGCTAGGCAGCAGTCAGTTTGTGCAAATTGGACAGGGTGTTCAAACAGACCGCACTACTAATTCAAGTATCTTCCTAAATAAAACCTCTACCGGAAATTTACTGGAATTACAGACTTCGGGTGTCGACTCGTTCTTACTTAACAATTCGGGAAATATTATTTTTGGCAGTAACACGACAACCCATAGCATAAGTGTTAGCACTGCGCCAGCTTCAACCGCCGGTGTTGCTCTCAGTGTAACTGCGGGCGCAGCCGGCAGTGGCACGACTGCCCTGAGCGGTGGCAATTTAGTTTTACAAGGTGGTAGCGGTGGTGGCGCGAACGGTAATGGCGGAAATGTAAATATAGACTCGGGTGTTGCCAATGGCACCGGAACAAACGGTAGTGTCAACATCGGCACCCAGTATGCAAGCGCGGTAGCAATAGGCAATCTGCTTGGTTCAAGCGGCATATCGATGTCGGTCGGTACCGGTAATTATTTACTCAACGGGGTTGGGGCATCCACTTATAGTATTGGCGGCGCAACGACAACCGGCTCAATTACCCTTGGGGGTACTAGTGAAACTGGTGCGTTGGCTTTAGAGGCGCAAGGTATTTCAGCCACGCTAAATGGCAGCTCTACATCTCCTAATTTTATCATTAAGAGCGGCACCAACAATACCAGTGCCCTGCAGGTATTAAACAGTAGTGGCGGCCGAGTATTTGGAGTTGATACCACAAACAATCAGGTTGTGCTTGGTCAGGCAAATACTTCAAATGGAGCGCTAGTTTTCAAAAACAACACCAGCACAAACGCAGTTACGCTAAACACCAGCGGAACGAACGCCAACTATACCCTATCGCTCCCTGGATCTGCTCCTAATCCAGGTCTGTGTATTGAAACCAGCAACTCATCAGCTTCTCAGTTGGTATTCGCCAGCTGTTCGAATACCAACGCCAGCATAACTGAAGTTGCTGAATGGGACGCCAACGCCACTAATTCGCTTGCGGTAGCTCCATATGAAGTAGGGGATGAGATTGTCTTTACCACCCAGATACCGACAAGTGGTGTTACGGTTTCTTCGATTAGCGGTGGTGGAGTTAGTACTTGGACAAAGACAGTCGTAGATAATGGTAACGGTACTGTGAATCGAGTAGAAATGTGGGTCGGTACTGTCACTTCGACCGGCTCTTCGACCATTACTGTTACGTACTCCAGCGCACCGGGAAGCGAAGAATTGACCGCCACCGAATTCACGGCTGCCGGTGTTAACGCATCAACTACGTGGGGTGTTGCCAGTAACGGTGCTCAGATAAATTCAGCTAGTACAAGCGTAACCTTTCCTAGCCTGAATTCTATAAACAGCGATGAACTTTACATAGGCTATGGTCAGGTTCAAAATCCACCGGCTGCAGCTGGAACTACAGCTGGATTTAACTACATTGTCACAAGCACGCAGCATAACATCATTGCCTATAACAGCTCGACAAATGCAAATACTAGTTATCAACCGACCGCATCCCAAGCCTCATCGGGAGAATCTAACGTTGTCGGTGCTATCTTAACCGCTTTCGTTACGAGCACGGCAATTAATAACTCTACCTCAGTGCAACAGGCGAACTTCTATGTCCAGGCGTCTACTAGTGGTTCGATTGCGGGCATATTGCAGGCTGCAAGTAGTGGTTCGGCCGATATTCTTGATTTAAAGAGTGGTGCCGGTTCTAATGTTGCTACTTTTGGTTCAAGCGGTATCGCGACTTTTAAAAATTCAACCAATTCAACTGCTGGCTTCCAGGTTCAGAACAGCAATAGTCAGACAATTCTCGGCGTAAACACCTCAGCTAACCAAGTTAGTCTAGGCTCAGCAAATACCGTTGCAGGTGACATTAATTTCTTCGATAGTAGCGACGCTAACTCGATAGGCTTAGCCGCTCCCTCTTCTATTGCTGCAAGCTATACGTTAACGCTACCCACAAATACACCTACGGCGGGCCTTTGTTTGGGCACCAGTCCAAGTAACGCTACCCAACTGATCTTTGCTTCGTGTGCGACGCAGGTATCGGCT
>DASTAH010000040.1:0-5899 GCA_035712845.1 Saccharimonadales bacterium (SeqCode) | reverse complement strand
AATAACACACAATGTTGACATAATTGGCGCCACGAATGTGTGCATGATGCTAGCGCTTCCGCTGTCTGCTGCAATTTTTTGGAGCATTGGCGTAGGGTCCATATGCCCATTAGCTCCCAAATGCGTTTGTAGCCAAACTGGTCACGATTGTACTGATAACAAACGCCGCTAGTGTTATGGCCAGACCTAGTGCTGAGTAAGTTATGGTTCGTTTGGCTTTTTCCATCTGCATTGGATTGCCGCTACTGGTAATGTAGTGAATTCCGCCCACGACAAAAAAAGCCGTAGCAATAAGGCCAGCAATACCAGTCATGACTGCAATGATGGATTTTATAAAGTTTTCAACATTTGATACGCCAGCAGTATTTGATGTTGCTGCCCACGCCGGCGATGAGATAAGTAGCGGCACAACAATGGCACATGCGCCCGCAACCGTTTTGTGCATATATGTGTATCGCATGATTACTCCCTTACTACAGTGAGTTTATGTTTAAGGGGGTGGTAAAATCATTGACGTTCGTGTCAATAATAAGTGCTAATTGCTTACGCTTGCCCTTATATATGCGAAACAGTACAATCCAGATATATGGCTAACTTCAATCAATTTGCCACCAACTTTTTGAGTTCCAATAATGCGGAGACAACTACCTGGTATGTCGCACTTATCTGAGGCATTAACCAGACATTACACTCGAACCGGTAATAAAATTATTTTTTCAAACGGCCAATCGCTAAATCAATTAGCCGTATCGCTATGGACGTTTCTACGCTATCAGCACATGGACACCAGTACTCTGTCGCGAGTACTAAAGGGCGAGCGATTATTCACGGCAACGCAGCTTCATGCATTTTGCGAAGTGCTTCGACTTAATCCCAGGCAAACGCGCCACCTGCACGCGTCCTTACAATGGGACCATAATGATCGAATTGGTATTGCACTCGGCGTGTCGATTATTGAGCAAGACCTACTCGGGGCCGCAATGTGTGAGCTTGGCAAAGATACGTTTACACTTTTTTATGGAAGCCAGTACGAAAGCTTAGCATATCGTCACCAGTTGATTGTCCAATTGTCGGAAATATATTTTCTTAAGCAAATGAACGACAGGGAATCTATAGAAGCATTTGGCTTTTCGCTGTACATGCATGGTCGAGTTATTGCCAATGGAGAGCTTTCTAGTAAAGTACTGGACAAAATTAGGCCTATCTACCAGGAGCTTATTCGACTCAGCCGACTTTCATCAAGCAGTATACTTTACGGGTATGCCCATGTACTTCTCTGCACGGCATACTATTTAGCAGGGGGCTATTCTGACGCACAAACCAAAAAACGGTTTTATGCAAAGTCAATTAATTTGGCGCGCGTAGCCATGCATACTCTGCCCGTTACTGACAACGAGCGACTCTTTGCCTTGCGGTCAATGGCTGCGAGCGCCGCTTATTTAAGTGATCATAACCTGATACAGCATGTATTAAAAATTGCTAAGCATGATATCATCGCGCAGCCAAGAGAGAATTATATAAACGGTTTGCATCTAAGCATAACACTAACGAAATCTTTAGTGGTATCGGGCCATAAGAAGCCCTATTCCATCCAAGAATTTACTACTAACTATTTTAACCAAGCTTTAGTAAATACTGGTGTTTATGAAGTTTCAGGCATTAAAGAAGAGGTAGATACGCTCAGGCTATTAGGGTGTACAGACACGAGCTATATTCGCAGGCAAACAGAACGAGGGCTGCATCTTGCTTCCCAGTACGATCTGAGTCGTCAGAAAAAGTACTTTAGTAGCCTTCTTTCTGCTACCTAAGTACTCATCACAGCACTCTATTTAGCCAAGATAATCAGATGGTATACTAATGACATACTGAAAAAATAGTCAAACAGGAGGAGTATGGCAAAGCGGGCACTGATAACTGGTATTACCGGACAAGACGGTGGGCATTTAGCGGAGCTGCTGAACAAAAAAGGCTACGAAGTCTTTGGTATTATTCGCGGCCAACATAATCCACGCCGTCGCGCGACAGAACAGGAGTTCCCGTACGTAACACTTATTGAAGCCGATCTCACAGACCAGTCGTCGCTCGTGCGTGCTATGGCAGTTGCCCAACCTGATGAGGTATACAACCTTGCAGCCGTGAGCCACGTCGGCTACTCCTTTAAGAACCCTCAATTAACGGCAGATGTAACTGGTAAGGGTGTTCTTAATATGCTAGAGGCAGTTCGACTGTCTGGTGGCGAAAAAACGGTGCGCTTTTATCAAGCATCTACTTCAGAAATGTTTGGGGGGCTAGATTATAACCGACCTGGTAAGGGTTATGATGAAGACTCACTCTTTCATCCTCGCAGTCCATATGGAGTAGCGAAGCTTTACGGACACTGGATTACTAAAAACTACCGTGAAAGCTACGGCATGCATGCCAGCTGCGGCATCTTGTTTAATCATGAAGGTGAGCGGCGAGGACTAGAATTTGTGACTCGAAAAATCAGTAACGCTGTAGCGCGCATCCATTTAGGCAAACAAGACCATATTGAATTGGGCAACCTTGAGCCAAAGCGCGATTGGGGGTACGCCGGAGATTACGTAGAGGGCATGTGGCGTATGTTGCAGCAGGACGAGCCTAGCGACTACGTATTAGCTACTGGCGAAACCCATACAATTGGTGAGTTCCTAGACCTTGCTTTTAAGGAAATTGGCATCGATGATTGGAAGCCATACGTAAAGCAAAATCCTGCTTTTATGCGTCCCGCCGAAGTAGATATCCTTCTTGGTAACCCTGCAAAAGCTGAGCGCGTACTTGGTTGGAAGCGCCAGGTAGACTTTCCTGGTCTCGTCAAGTTGATGGTACAGCACGACCTAGGGCTTGAAGCAGAGAAATCAGCTGTCTAGGCTGCTTCAATAGTGTCTTTTAACGTTTGTTCAAGTGCAATTGTTGGCTGCCAGCCTGTTGCGCCTCGTAGTAACTCATTACTACCATAAATTTCAGCAATGTCTGTAGGTCGGATAAGTGACCGATCAACCTGTATGGCTACGTCAGGAAGCTCAATCTCCATAATTCGGGCGAGCATTTGCAAGATTTCTTGTCCGCTATGTGACACCCCACTACAAACATTGTAGGTTGTATCAGAAAGGTTTGTTGCAGTTGCTAATGCCAAATAGGCTCGCGCCACATCCCTTACATCCGTATAATCTCGACGCGTAGCAAGATTGCCAACTTTCATTGGATCATTGGTTTTCCGGTATGTCTGTAGTTTAGAGACGAGGTCGGGTACAAGATAGCCAGGTAATTGGCCGGGTCCGATGTGATTAAACGGTCGAACGACAATAATATCAAGACCCCGAGCACGATAATAAGAAGCTAGATCCTCCATGGCAAGCTTGCTGACAACGTAAGGGTTGGCTGCCGCGGTGCGACTGGATTCGGTAAGTGGCATGGCTTGATCGCCCGCGTACAAGGCGCCTGTACTGATCATAATAATTCGTGTCTTTGATTTTGCAGCTAATATAGGCTCACATAAATTTATGAGCATTGACGTGTTATCGGCAATGAACTTTGCAGGCTGGGAAAAAGACTCGAATGGCGAGGCAAGACCAGCTAAATGAATAACTGTATTGCTATCTTCAACATTCAGCCGCTGAACAGCCGATTCATCAGTTAAATCACGCGCAGTATAGCTTGACAGTGTAGCGCGCAGAGCGTTGTTAATCTCAGGATTATATCCAATCCCATGAACTTCCCATGTATTTTGTGCAAGTGTAGCTACGTGCTGTCCCACAAAGCCACCCACCCCCGTAATTACGAGTTTATTCATACTATCTAGCCTACAACAGACGCATGGTAATGACTAGGAATTATTGCTACAGGGGTAAAAATCTCATAAAATAGACAGAAGTGAAAAAAATACACGAGCGCTATCGCTACTCTATTATTCTACTGACGCAGCTGGTTAAGACCGACTTTAAACTTCGCTACCAAGGTTCTGTCTTGGGTTATATATGGTCTCTATTAAGACCCCTCTTTATGTTTGTTATCCTCTATATTGTTTTTGGCGTCTTCTTAAAAGCGAAAGGCAATGTACCTTACTACCCAGTGTACTTACTGCTCGGCATTGTGCTCTGGAACTACTTCATTGAGGCAACGAGTGGCAGCGTTGCGGCAATAGTAGGCAAAGGCGATCTACTGCGAAAAATCAATTTCCCGAAGTACGTTATTATTTTGGCTGGATCGTTATCGGCACTTATAAATTTAGTATTGAACTTTATCGTTATTGCGCTCTTAATGGCATATAAACATGTACCGATCACTTGGGATGCTCTGTATATTATTCCGCTAGTTATTGAGCTATTCGTTGTATCACTTGCATTGGCCTTTTTCTTGAGTGCCCTTTTTGTGCGCTTTCGTGATGTCACTTACATTTGGGAGGTGATTGTTCAGGCGGCCTTTTACGCGACACCAATCCTGTACCCCATGACCTACGTACCGCACAGGGTAGCAAAATATATGTTATTAAATCCCCTCGCACAAATAATCCAAGATGCACGTCATGTATTGGTTACGCCCTTATCGCAAACTATTTCAGATTTCTGGGGCGGCGATACGTGGATATGGCTAATACCGCTAGGGCTTGTAGCTGCCACGGCGCTAATTGGCGGAGCATACTTTAGAGCTCGATCACGGTTCTTCGCGGAGGAAGTGTAATGGCTAATAATATCGCTATACGAGTAGAAAATGTCAGTAAAGACTTTGTGTTGCCTCACGAACAAGTCCGTTCAATCAAACGACTATTTACGAATTTAGCGAAGGGACGACACCGCAAAACCAAAGAAGTTCAGCACGCCCTAGAAGATATATCCTTTGAGGTTAAAGAAGGTGAATTCTTTGGTATCGTCGGTCGCAACGGCTCTGGCAAAAGTACTCTGCTAAAAATACTGGCCGGCATCTATCAACCCACCAGCGGGCAAATATCTACCAAGGGTAAATTGGTGCCTTTTATTGAACTAGGGGTTGGCTTTAATCCAGAATTATCCGGCCGTGAGAATGTTTTTTTAAACGGTGCCATGCTTGGCTTTTCAGAAAAAGAAGTTGCAGCCATGTACGATGATATTGTCGCATTTGCCGAACTTGAACGCTTCATGGATCAAAAGCTAAAAAACTACTCCAGTGGCATGCAGGTTCGATTAGCATTCTCGATGGCGACACGCTCGCAAGCCGACATACTACTTATCGACGAGGTACTGGCCGTGGGTGACGCCGACTTTCAGCGCAAGTGTTTTGATTACTTCAAGCAGCTTAAGAAAAACAGGAAAACTGTCGTATTTGTCTCGCATGATATGAGCGCCGTGCGTGAGTACTGCGACCGAGCAATGCTCATAGAAAGTAGTAAATTGGTGGAAATAGGCGGCACCGATAAAATTGCCGAAAAGTACACCAGACTATTTATTCCGTCGCCCCAACAGACGGATAATACGGTGGTCGACAATAACGACAATGCCGATCGGTGGGGAAATGGTCATGCGTCTACTATAAAAGTTAAGGCTCGTTCTGACACAAGCTCTATAACTATTTCCCAGTTTATTAAGGCGCAAGTTGATATTGAAAGCTATGCAATAGGGTTTAGAATACGTGACGCTGCGGGCAAAAATGTTACAGGTACCAACAACAAGATTGAAAAAATTAAATTGCCACCAATGAAAAAAGGACAAGGCTTAAACATTACATGGAGAATGCCTGCTGTTTTGAGTGATGGCGAATATACGGTCGACCCTGCAATTGTATCGGGTGATGGGGTGACCGTGATGGACTGGTGGAATGACGCAGCATCTTTTACGGTTAGAAAGGATCGACACATCCCATACTCAATAGATCCAGGATTTACACTAGAGATCGAGAAATCTTAGCG
>DASTAH010000039.1:0-19782 GCA_035712845.1 Saccharimonadales bacterium (SeqCode) | reverse complement strand
TGTTTAGGACGATATAATTTGGCGAGGCGTAGGTTTTACTTGGCCACGCATTGAGTATGCGGATAGGTCTGAACTCTTCACCAAACTTCTTGCTCAGCGAAGCCGCCATAGCGTTGTTCATATACTCAAATCTAGGGCCGTGCAAAGAAAAGAAGTATTGTACGTCATTGGTATAGACGTCATCATCAAGCTGGTAGTCCATCGCTCTTAATAATAACAGAGGCGAACTATTCTTACACAGCCCAAACCACTAAAATTGTAAATAGATATGAATGACACCACTCTAACCGACTACACCCCAGTAGACTTCCAATACGAGGAGCTAGAGTTCACTGAGCTTGAGCCAATGGACACTGAGTTTGTCCCAATAAAAGTGGACTGGCTAGAAGCTAAGAGCTTATACGTTGCTGACCGCAAGCTAACCTACAAAATAAGCGGCTACTATTACACCAAAACAAATAACAGCGTAGCGTATCATACGAACCGGCACCCGCTGGGCAAAGCGGGCACCCAAATAGCCGCCTCCAATGTTGCCCACTGCCATAAATATGCCCGTATGCCAGTATATATAGTGACCGTGAAAGAGGAAGATAATATCAACAGCCGCTATGCAGGCAGCCAGCAAATTTTTAAGCCCGTTCATTTCGTGGATCGACGGCAGCGTCGTGAGGCTCAAAATTGCGAGCGTTACAAAGCCAAATCCAACGCCAAAGTAGCCGCCATAAATTGAACCAACAAGCAGTAACAAGCCGATAACTAGGAGTGGCACACCACGCTGCATGCTGCGACGACCATGGGCGTGCAGAAACGGTTGCGCCGCAAAGAGCGCGATCGCGAGCACGATAAGGTACGGTGCAACGTGTTCAAATTGGCTGCCCGTGGTATGACGCAAAATGACCGCACCAAGAGCAGAGCCAATGGCAACGGGCAGGAGCAGCCATAGGTAGCGTCTCGGCAGTTTCCGCAGTTCCCGGCGATAGCCCCAGGCTGATGCCAATTGTCCGGGTAGCACGACTATGTTAGCGGTGGCATTCGCACTGAGAGCCGGTACGCCGGCTGCAATAAGCGCCGGAAACCCCAGTATCATGCCGCCGCCGGCAATCGAGTTTATGATGCCAGCCACAAGACCAATGATGATGAGAACGATATCTGTGAACATGTTTTTAGTGTTTCGTTACGTTATATCACTGTAGCATTTACCTGCTCTAAACGCCTACTGAAATAGCTCGGGTTTGGCGTGTCGTAGATGCTGCCAGCACGGCTCAAACAGAGGCGAGGGGAGGGTCTTAAACGTGACCCACCGCAAGTTGTGTACTTTGTCGGGTTCCGCGGCTATAGGCTCACCGCTCTCCCAATCAGCAGTCGTCCATATTGTGACGTAGTGCTTGTTTTCGTGTGTGAAGATATCGTTCGTGACGGCGAGAAGGGCTATATTTTTAATGCTGATCCCTACTTCCTCCATGACTTCACGCGCCGCGCAGGCGGCAAAACTCTCCCCCCATTCAAGATGTCCTCCGGGGACAGACCAGGTACCTTCTCCATGAGAACCGGCACGCTGATACATAAGAAATGAACCTTCTCGCCATATGATGACGGTGACGCCAACACCAGGACGACTAGTCTGCATCATAAAAGTTGTATTATTTGAGCGTTTTCGAAGCGCTCGCTATTGTGGTACGGAATTTCAGGGTGGAGCACATGGCGGATGGCGCGCCCAATGGCACCGTGGCTGACAAGCAGCACCGTATCATAGGGCAGTGCCTGTAGGTAGGCAACGCCTTTGGCCGCTCGCGCAAGTATTTCATCGCCACTTTCTACGCCTTCGTGCCCCTCAACGTCGAGCCCTTGCATGTATTCAGTTCCTTCCAGGACGCCAAATGCTCGTTCCATAAAGAGCTCTTCAATCCGTATGTCTGCAACGGGATAGCCAATTTGCTCGGCAATAATAGCCGCGGTTTCACGGCAGCGCTCCATGGGACTGCTGACAATGAGATCAATCTTAAGCGATTTTGCCTCCTGTGCTGTAGCTTCCGCTTGGGTTATGCCTTCAGGAGCGAGGGGCGTTTCCGTGCGTCCGGAAAACTTCCCTTTTTTATTCATGACACTTAAGGCATGGCGTACGAAATATAAATGCGTCACTACAGCTGTTCCTCCATGCGGGCAGCAGGAGTTGCCATTTCGAGATAAACGAGGAAGATATTCATTGATACAATAATATGACATGAAAGTAAACTTGCCAAAAGGCTCCTACGTGGTTGCGGTAAGCGGCGGCGTGGATTCGGTCGTGCTCTTGCATCTTATGGCGCGTCAACCGCAGCTAGATCTCGTGGTGGCACATTTCGACCATGGTATTCGTCCTGATTCGCATACTGACAGACAGTTCGTTGCAGACCTGGCTCATGCCTACGGCATACCCTTTGTATCGGCGAAGGGTCAGTTGGGCGCTGCGGCAAGCGAGGCAGTGGCCCGAGAGGCACGGTACGCCTTTTTGCGGGAGGTGCAGCACGCCCATGGGGCACGCGCCATTGTGACCGCACACCACCAAGATGATGTGCTGGAAACAGCCATACTTAATTTATTGCGGGGGACCGGTCGAAAAGGTCTGACGTCTCTGCAAACCACAGACGAGATTGTGCGTCCGCTACTAGCCTATGACAAACAACTCATCCGCTCATATGCGGTTGAACATGGTCTTACGTGGCGGGAAGACAGCACGAATAGCCAGACCCGCTATCTGCGGAACTATATTCGCCACCACGTGCTTCCAAAGCTTACTCCTAATCAGCGGGCAGAATTGTTGCACCTCCTGGAGCGGCAACGCTCAGTCAATGCTCAGCTTGACGCGTTATTACTGCAACGGCTGGAGCCGCCGGTGGAGAGGCTCCAGCGGGGGTGGTTTATTAGTTTGCCGCACGCTATTGCCACAGAAACTATGGCGAGCTGGCTACGCGTAAACGGCATACGTGATTTCGATAAAGCAACGATAGAACGGGCAGTTATTGGCAGTAAAACCGCCCGCGTCGGTAAGAAAATCGCGCTCAAACACCACTGGACAATAGACGTTGGCACAGACTTTTTGGCACTCGTGCTACTTGAGCGCTAGATTTAACGTTTGGCGCGCGTTATAATAGTGCAGTACGATTGCTGTGAGACACCTCGTCAATACAGGTATACTAGAGTGAAGGTAGCGCGAGGGATTAGCAAATATAATCTGAAGGAAATAGGTGAATTCGAGCAGGATGGATAAAAAGACTCTCAGACCAACCAAAGGCAAGGGCGGCCCAAACAAGCGGGGGATGAAGAACGCTGGCTTTATAGCGCTCATCATTTTATTTGGACTTATTATTTATGCGGCGTATAACCAGCCAAGCTCACTCCAAAAAATCCCGATTACCACTGCCGTGAAGCAGGCGAATGCCGGTGAGTATTCGCAAATAACCGTCAACGGTAACGAGCTGGATATTACCAAAAAAGGTCAATCCACGCCTTCTATCAAAAGTTACTTGGAGCCGAACGCAACGCTGAAGGACGAAGGCTTTGACTACTCCAAAGTGTCCATTAATACGACGCCAGCAACCAGTGGCACAAGTGCCTGGGTAAGTCTCGCTGAATCGGTCATCCCGGTAGTATTAATCGCCGGCGTTTTGTACTTTATGCTGCGCAGCGCCCAAGGGCAGGGTAATCAAGCGTTAAGTTTCGGTAAGAGTCGGGCACGACTCTATGGCAACGAAAAAGATAAAGTTATGTTTACTGACATAGCAGGATCGGCAGAAGCCAAGCAAGACTTAGAAGAGGTCGTCGAATTCTTGAAATTCCCGAAAAAGTTTGCCGGTATGGGCGCCCGCATACCAAAAGGGGTATTGCTCGTCGGACCTCCGGGAACGGGTAAGACAATGCTCGCTCGAGCAGTGGCGGGAGAAGCAAACGTACCGTTCTTCTCAATATCTGGTTCTGAATTCGTCGAAATGTTTGTCGGCGTTGGTGCTTCACGGGTTCGTGACTTATTCGCAAAGGCGAAGAAAAACGCTCCTTGCATCATATTTATCGACGAAATAGATGCCGTCGGTCGCCGTCGCGGCAGTGGTATGGGCGGCGGGCACGATGAACGCGAGCAAACGCTCAACCAAATCCTGGTGGAAATGGATGGCTTTGAACAAGGTCAAAACGTGATTGTTCTAGCGGCAACAAACCGTATGGACGTCTTAGACCCAGCACTACTCCGACCGGGTCGCTTTGACCGCCGGGTTACCATTGGCTTGCCCGATCGGCAAGACCGCGAAGCGGTGCTCAAAGTGCACTTTGCCAAAAAGCCGCTAGCGAAAAACGTTGATCTCGATGCGCTTGCTGCGAAGAGCGCCGGCTCTTCAGGAGCTGATCTGGCGAACATTGCGAACGAAGCAGCTATTATCGCCGCTCGTAACGGTCACCAAGAAATAACCCAGGGCGATGTCACCGAAGCGTTTGAACGGGTGGCGATTGGTCCTGAGCGTAAAAGTAAAGTCATGACCGAAGCCGATAAGCTGACGACTGCCTATCATGAAGCTGGTCATGCCTTGGTTGGTCATGTGCTGCCTGACAGTGATCCTGTCCACAAGGTAACGATCATCCCGCGTGGTGGCACCGGGGGTGTTACCTGGTTTATTCCGCCTGAAGACCGGGTATATGTGTCGTTAATTCAATTCAAGGATATGCTGGCGCGTGGTCTTGGTGGTCGTATCGCAGAAGAAGTCATATTTGGACGTGACCGTGTCACGACCGGTGCAAGCAACGATCTTCAAAAGTCGGCGGAAATTGCCCGTGATATGGTAATCAACCAGGGTATGGGTCAGAAGCTACGCGACCAAGTATTCCACGTCGATGACGGTATGATGCTGGATCGCCTGGTTCATGAGCGCGAATATTCCGACGAGACCGCCAAAGTGATTGACGATGAAGTAGAAGCGCTGATTAGTGAAGCAGCCACACGGGCCCGCGAAGTAATCAAGGCAAACCGGACTCATTTGGAAAAACTGAAAGATAAACTACTCGAAAAAGAAACTGTGGACGCCGATGAAGTAGCTGAGATCCTGAAGGGCTCCAAGCTGCCATCTGCAGCCGCCCTTTACTAGTGCCACGACATATGTCAGCACCGCGAATGCACAATTCGCGCACGAAATAGATTTTTGGCTATTATCCGGTCCGACGCTGGACTATACTAGAGGGAGCTTTAAATCTACATGAACATTGCATGAATCCCTCTGATACGAGTAAAACGAAAAATCGACGATGGCCGATAGGAAATGCCGCGTTGTTACTGATGGCAACGTCATTTGTCGGGCAACTCCTCGGTTTTTTGCGGACAAAATTAGTGAATGCAAACTTTCCCATTGTGGGACCGCACAGTACTGACGCCTATTTCGCAGCCTTCAACGTTCCAGATTTCTTTTTCTTTACCTTAAGTGCCGGCGCGCTGGGTGTGGCGTTTATCCCCGTACTCACCGACCGTTTGCATAAAACTGGTCGCAAGGAAATGTGGGAACTGTCATCGAGCCTCATGAACTTTTTGGTGATCATCATGGTGGGGGTCGGTGTCATTATGCTCATTTTTGCGAAGCCGCTCATTCATAATATTGTGGCCCCCGGACTCAGCGGACCGCAGCTCAATACGGCAGCCACCATTATGCGGTTGACGGCCTTTGACCCATTGCTGTTTACGATGTCCGGCATTATATCGAGTGTCCAACAAACGCTTGGTCGATTCTTTTTTTATGCCATTGCACCACTCGTCTATAACCTCGCCATCATTGCCAGCATCTATGCCTTTAAATACAATATTGGTCTTGTTGGGCTGGGGATCGGCGCGATGGTGGGCGCCGTGTTGCAGTTAGTCGTGATATTCATGGGTGTAAAATCGCTCAATTTTCGCTGGCATCCGCACATCATGTGGCGCAGTTCCGATTTTCGCACGGTACTGAGGAACTTACCGCCACGCTCCCTGGACCAAGGTATGGACCAAGTTGAAGACATTGTTGAGACCCACATCGCGAGTGGACTGGGCTCCGGCAATATTACGTACTACAACAACGCCTATATATTAAGTACCGCCCCCATAATCTTGTTAGGCACTGCTATTTCTACGGCAGCTTTTCCACGACTCAACGCACGCTTAAGCCAAGGTCGACCAGACCTATTTCGGAAGGAATTTTTGCAAACCTTGCGGGCCATGATTTGGATTGCGGCGCCGGTAGTCATTATTAGTTATTACTGCCGTGGGTATTTGGCGCGGCTTATATATACGCAAGGCAACGATCATATTGCCCGCATATTCGGCTACTTAACGCTTGCCATATTTTTCCGGATTATTTATTCGATTATCTCACGCTGGTTTTATGCGCATAAAGACACCCGTACGCCTCTCTACGTGTCGCTGTTTACAATTGCCCTGAACATCTTTTTGGCCTACTCCCTGACCCGTCCTGGAGGCTACGGTGTGGAAGGATTAGCACTGGCGCAATCTATTGTGGCTGCGGTTGAAGTGTCGATTCTCACGGTCATCATGTTGTGGCGTGATACGCAGCTGCTCGACAGCATCTTTTGGGCGGGGCTTATCCGTATATTGTCGGTCAGTGGCTTTACGGTGGTGGCCGGTTTTATTATGATCACGCTGTACCCGCTCGGACTCTTTGACCGGGGAATCATTACGCTTGGTACCAAATTACTGTTTATATCGCTGGTCACCTTAGCCGTGCACGTTGGCGTTTCCAGCCTATTCGGACTCGAGGAAGTGCGACCCTTAATGTCCCGGCTGCGAAAGATAGTCTTTAAGCCCATAAAAGTCGACCTATAACTACCTCTGTTATATCTGGTATAATAGGCAGTCATGGACCCTGCAAAAATCCGTAATTTCTGCATCATTGCGCACATTGATCATGGTAAATCGACGCTCGCGGACCGCTTGCTGGAACTTACCGGTACTGTTGATAAGCGTGACATGAAAGCCCAAGTGCTTGACCGTATGGATCTTGAGCGGGAAAAGGGCATTACCATTAAACTTGCTCCCGTCCGTATGGAGTATCAGGGACATGAACTGAACCTCATTGATACACCGGGTCATGTTGACTTCAGCTATGAAGTTTCACGGAGCCTACAAGCCTGTGAGGGCGCGCTCTTAGTGGTCGATGCCAGTCAAGGCATTCAGGCGCAAACGCTGGCGAATGTCTATCTCGCGATTGCCGCTGATCTGACCATCATCCCGGTCCTGAATAAAGTAGACTTACCGGCAGCCGACGTCGAGCGGGTGGGCGCCGAAATTGTCAGCTTACTTGGTTGTCAGTTTGAGGACATCTTGCAAATTAGCGCAAAAACCGGTCAGGGTGTTGCGGTAGTATTGGAGCGCATTGTGCGCGACGTGCCGGCACCCGTGGTGTCAGCTGCACCCGAGACCAGGGCCCTTATTTTTGATTCCTACTACGACGACTACCGCGGGGTCATATTGTACATCCGGGTACTAGACGGGGCGATCGACAAGAACGCCCAGATTCGGATGATGGCGACCGGTGCCAACGGTATCGCGCTCGAAGTCGGGGCGCTCAAGCCGGACATGACCGCCGGTCAACGCTTGCAGGCAGGTGAAATTGGCTACGTGGTAACCAACCTAAAAACGACGCGCGAGGCGAAGGTCGGGGATACGGTGACGCTCGCCAACGCGCCCGCCCACGAACCATTGCCCGGGTATCGGAATGTGCAGCCATTTGTCTATGCTGGTTTCTTCCCCGAAAGTAACGAGTACTACCAAGAACTGAAAGATGCAGTGGAAAAATTATCCCTCAGTGATTCAGCCCTGCAGTTCGCTCCGGAAAACTCACCGGTACTCGGCTTTGGGGTGCGGATTGGCTTCCTTGGTCTCTTGCACATGGATATCGTGCGCGAGCGACTCGAGCGAGAGTATAACTTAGAGCTTATCGTCACGAATCCGTCGACTGATTACCAAGTTACGCTCAATAGTGGTGAAGAGCTCGATATTAAAAGTGCTGCCGATTTGCCAGAGCCGAGTAAGATTCGAGAAATTCGGGAGCCCTGGATTGGCGGCGAGATTGTCGTTCCCAAAGAATACGTCGGACCGGTCATCCAACTGGTTTCTGCAAAACGTGGTCTCCAAAAAAACTTGAGCTACGTTGAAGACCGGGCGCTGGTGACCTTTGAGGCGCCACTCGCCAACTTATTGACAGATTTTTACGATCAGCTCAAAAGTATTACGAGCGGCTACGGGTCATTTAACTACGAGCTGGACGATTATCGAACGGAAGATTTGGTGCGGCTCGATTTTTATGTGGCCGGTGAAATGGTGAGCGCGCTCAGTATCATGGCTCATCGCTCAGAAGCACCGCGGCTCGGTCGTGAAACGGTTGAAAAATTAAAAGAGGTCATCCCCCGGCAGAATTTTCAAGTGAGTCTGCAGGCCGCTATTGGCGGAAAATTTATTGCCCGCGAAGATTTAAGTGCCTACCGCAAAGATGTGACCACCGGTTTGTATGGTGGTGACGTATCACGCAAAAAGAAAGTCCTGGCCAAACAAGCAAAAGGTAAGAAGCGGATGAAACGCTTTGGTAAAGTCGATATCCCAGCTGAAGCCTTTACGGTCATGCTCAAGCGCGATTAGCAATATGCTAGAATAACGCTAGAGCTTAAACATGCAAAACCGCTTCAAACAACTGACCATACTTCTGGCGCCCTCGTGGCTGAGCGGCTTAGTGGTGGTTGCGGCAAGTGGTATTGTCACGATTGGTACGATCGTACTATCCAATTACCAGGGCAGCACTTTGCAACAGCAATTATTTGAGGCTCGTGCCGGACAAAGCACCGCCTCGGTGCTTGGCATTCAAACTATCACAGATAATCTCGCCCAAAATCGGATCGTCAATAATCTGCCCCTGTTCTTGTTTTGGGCTGGGTTAGGCGTCATTGTCTATTTATTTGTTGTCGCAATTTGGAACTCTATTAGTACGGCCGCCAAATTACGCGAGGAAATGAATTACGTCCACGCCAGCCGACACGCCTTGATGCTGCAAGAAGCCCAGCACACAATTTTTCGACTCATCGTATTAGGCGTGTGGTTGATCTACGTGCGGGTATTTCTGCGGGCGCTATTACCCTACGGGCTCGCTGCTGCTCATACGGCAGTGCATCTGTCCGTACGGACCGTTGGCTATGGGTTGCTGTCCTTTGTGGTGATCGCGCTGGCGCTCCACGTACACGTCATCCTGTTACGACTCGTCCTGCTGCGGCTCCGGGCAGTTGGTGCCGTCACCAGCGACTACCAAAGCATGCATCAAGCGTAGTACCTATCTCTGTTAAATAAGTCACGGCGTTCCACCGCTCGTCACGGCTATTATGTATCCTACCAATTGAAAGGAGGGTACATGGAAGATATTACGCGTGAGGCAATTGCGAGCTTATTAGCGGAAACCCCACCGCGGGCACCAGCCGTAACGATCTACGTACCGACGCATGTCTCAGCCTCGCCGCCACACATGACGGAAGACCAAATTCGGTTAAAGAACCTTATACATAAAGCTGTGGGGATTATTAAGAACCGTGACGATGGACGTGCCGTGCAGCGCGATTTGTGCGACCGACTGGAGCAACTCCTAGTCGACCGCGATTTTTGGGAAATGCAAACCAAAGGCTTATTGATTTGCGCTCGTCCTGGCATGCTACGGATGTTTCGCTTACCGTTTGATACGGAAGAGTACGTGGCAGTGGCCGATCATTTCCATCTTGCCCCCATCTTCGGCGTCCTCGAAGACCTGCAGGAGTATTACGTATTAGCCGTCGCCCAGCATAAACCCCGGCTATTCACTGGCACCTTGTACGAACTGCACGACAGCGGGATTGCGCTGCCCGAGACTCTAGAACAGGGGCTACACATTGATGAACTGAACCAAAAAAGCGAGCAGCAAGCGTCCGCCGTCGGCTCGAGTATGAATACCGGCGGCTATAACGGTCGCGGCGGCGCGAAAAACCCGGCGGAAGACGAGCGCCTTCGTTTTTGGCGCATGCTCGATCAAGTGATCTTGAACAAAGCGAACACCACGGCACCACTGATCCTGGCCGGAATCGACAGTGAGACCGCAGAATATCGCAGCATCAGCCATCATCCGAACGTGCTGAAGACCACTATTGAAGGCAGTTATGGAGGTGCTCAGCCACACGAGGTATTTGCAAAAGCTGAGGCCATTTTACGCACCGAACTACTGAATCGCGAACATGAACGCATTATTGATGAGTACAATCGGGCCAAAGGACAGGCGCCCCAGCTTGCTGCCCAAGACGTGGCTGCCATTGTTGATGCGGCGGACCAGGGTCGCATCGATAAACTGCTAATCGCTGGCGTACGCGTCACGACTGATACCGTGCGCGATAATAGTGAGCCAGTTCCCGTCATTACGTTTCCCGCAGAACCGTCTGCTCAAGTATTCCATGATATCGCTTACCGCGTGTGGAATACGAGCGGTACTGTCGTCGATATTGAAGCCGATCATATGCCCGAACGTGGCGCACTAATGCTGGCAACCTTGCGCTACTAAGTGGCTACAATTGCTGTGAAGGTACATCGCCCTATATAATGGGCGTCAATGAATGACACAAAACTCCCGGGCGCCCTGGCGCAGAAAGTTGCGACCTACAAGCCATCAGTTGAAGCGCTGGCCATAGTGCGCTCTACGCCCGTGCTGCTGATTGTTGGTGTATCGGGCGCCGGAAAAGATAGTCTTATTCAAACTCTGCTCACTAGTGGGCGCTATCACAATATTGTCTCGCACACCACGCGAGCGCCACGTATGAACCGCGGCGTGCTAGAGCAAGATGGTCGCGAGTATCACTTTACTACCATGCAAGAAGCGGAGCGTATGATTGATGAGCACGCATTCGTAGAAGTCAAAATGTATAGCGGTAATCTGTACGGCACCAGTGTCGCCGAAATACTATTAGCGCACTATGACAATAAGATTGCCGTCACCGATATTGAAGTACAGGGCGTCGCGGAATATAAGGCGATTGATCCAAATGTCAAAGCGCTGTTCGTATTGCCTCCAAGCTTTGAAGTCTGGCAACAACGTTTAGTGAATCGCTATGCCGGGCAAGTGGATGAGGCTGACTATGCCCGTCGTATGGCAACCGCTCGTATTGAGCTAAAGCACGCCCTGACTAGCGACTATTTCTTCTACCTCATCAACGACAACTTAGATGTGGCTGGCAAAGCAGTGGATGGACTCGTCATACTAAACGAAATTGATCCTGATGCCCAGCACCAGGCACGGCAGGTCGCGGAGTCATTACTCGCGAAGCTCGACGGTGCCACGACCCTTGCACCAGAGAGCCCGCCTACACCTCCACAACCACCCGCAAACCCCCTGCAGCGTCCCGGCGCTACCACCTAGCACTCTTGACGTCTGAGTGCTAAGCACGGTACAATACCACCATAATTCTCATGAGTACGCTATGACAGAACGCCAAAAGCAAATCTTGTCGTCCATCGTTGAACAATATGCTGAAGTAGCTAGTCCGGTTGGATCGAGTCTGCTCGCGAAGCTGTTCCATGTTTCGTCGGCTACCATCCGGGCGGAGATGGCTGAGCTCGAGCGACTGGGCTTTATTGCACAGCCACATACTAGTGCCGGCCGCGTCCCCACCGACAAAGGCTACCGCTTTTATGTCAATGCCCTCAGTGAAACTGAGCAAGAGCTGCCGGAACGACGCGAAAAAGCCTTGGCAACGCGGGTGCAACACGCCGGTACGCCTGAGCGCATGATACGCAATGCAGTCGATATGTTAGTAGAGTCGACCCATAATTTGGGACTCGCTACCATAGGCAATCAGTTATATATGAGCGGGCTATCGAACTTATTTGGACAGCCTGAATTTATGAACGGACAGCAGGTGCACCAAGTGGCAACCTTGCTCGACAATCTGGAGCCATGGCTCCGAGAGGCGGCACCGAATCAACCGCTCAGCGTGTACATTGGTCAGGAAAACCCCGTTGGTCGAAGTGCCGGTGTGACCCTAGTTATTAGTCGATTTCGCAGTCCATTTTCAGACCGCAGCTACATTGGTACTCTCGGACCCACACGGCAACAGTATCGAGACGTTATCCACTTGGTACGTCGCGCTGGTCAAGAGCTTGAAGAAGTGTTGTATGGCTAAGCCCGGCCGCCTCTCGACCCCATATATATCTCGATAGTTTAAGGAAGGATTACATAATGAGTACCCCCAAGAAGGAACCTACTGCACCGAAAAAGGACGCGGCTGTTGACAATGCAGCCCTGCAGCAGCAACTTGACGACCTGACACAAGCTTTACAGCGTGAACGGGCAGACGCGATTAATCTGCGCCGCCGCCACGAAGAACAGCTTGCCGGACTTAAGGATGTTATCAAAGCGAGCGTGGTCCGTGATCTGCTGCCGATAGTCGACAATTTTGAGCGCGCACTTAAGCACGTGCCGAGCGAGCTTGATGGCAGTGATTTCGTAAAAGGCGTGCAAGCCGTCGTCAAGCAATTTGAAAAAACGCTTGCCGACATTGGCGTGCAACGCATACAAACAGTTGGTGAAGCCTTTGATCCACGGGTGCATGAAGCGGTCAGCATGGAAGACGGTGACGGTACGCGCGAAGTAGTCAGCGAAGAATTGCAGGCTGGCTATCAGCTTGGTGATGAAGTTATTCGACACGCAATGGTTCGGGTACGGATGGAACAATGACAATGCCTAATAACAACCACGAAGTACTTGACAGTAGATCACTCGGCACAGCTATTAGTGCCGAAGTGGCACGGGCGGCACTCCGTGCAGCAGCAGTACCGCACGCTGCTGACGACCTCTCAGTTGAGCAGCAGGTGTTTGGTCGTTTCCCGTTTGATGGGAGCTGGCAGGAAATTGCCTCTATCCCCACTGGGTGGCTGACTCCTGTCGAAAGTCAACTAGACGCTGAAGTATAAATAAACCTACCGAGTACCACGCCTACGGATTACTTATGCCATTACCAGAAGATGCCAAGCTATTAACTCTGTGTAGTCCCCAGGAGCTCAACCAGGGCATGAAAGCTTTTATGCAGGGAACAAGTGCGGCTGCAGCCTGGTTGCTTGACGAACTCGATAGCGGCACCATAGTGGCGGAGCGTTTCTCGGATGTGGCTCTGGCATGCAGCGCTGCCTACCAAGCTTCACAGCGCCTCGGCGCGGAGGCTGAGCAGATCGTTGATGCTGCCTGGCAGCGCGAAGCGCATCTCGCCTCGCTCCGGCGGGCGCGGCATGCTGCCTATTTGGCGGGGCGCACAATGCTGAAAGGGGTATACCAAGGATTACAGTATTGTCCCTGGTCAATGCTGCTGCCGCCGGTCCCTCCTGCTGGTGAAAACGAAGCACTTTAGCACTCTTGACATAAGAGTGCTAATTTTTTATGCTAAAATTGTATTAGCACTCTAATGTATTGCTTGCTAAAGAAAGGGTAAATAATTATGGCAAAAATTATTGGTATTGACCTAGGTACCACAAACTCGGCAATGGCCGTCATGCAGAGCGGTAAGCCGGAAATTATTGCGAACAGCGAAGGTAATCGTACAACACCATCCGTTGTCGCGATCAATAAGAACGGTGAGCGACTGGTTGGTCAAGTTGCACGCCGTCAGCAGGTAACCAATCCAAAAAACACCATTTATGAAGTAAAACGACTTATCGGACGCAACTTCAACGATAAAGAAGTCCAGCGCGATCTCAAGCTCATGGGGTATGAGATCGTAAAAAGCGGCAATGGCGTCAAAGTAAAAATGGGTGATAAAGAATACAGCCCTGAAGAAATCAGCGCTATGGTGCTTGGTAAGCTGAAAGCTGATGCTGAGGCATTTCTCGGTGCACCGGTAACGGAAGCAGTGATTACCGTACCTGCGTACTTTGATGACAGCCAGCGCCAGGCCACGAAAGATGCCGGTAAAATTGCTGGTCTCGAAGTGAAGCGCATTATTAACGAGCCAACAGCAGCAGCTTTGGCGTACGGCTTAGACAAAGAAAAGGCCGATGAAAAAATTGCCGTCTACGACCTTGGCGGTGGTACGTTTGACGTTTCCATTTTGGAACTGGGCGACGGCGTATTTGAAGTTAAGAGTACAAACGGCGATACCCACCTCGGTGGTGCTGACTTTGACCGCGTCATCATTAACTATTTTGCAGACGAATTTAAAAAAGAGCACGGCATCGATATTCGTGAGGATAATGCTGCCATGCAGCGTCTGCGCGACGAAGCAGAAAAGGCTAAGATCGAATTATCGACCGCTCAAGAAGTAGATGTAAATCTGCCGTTCTTGACTGCTGATGCCGATGGTCCAAAGCACTTTGAGCATAAGCTGACTCGTGCCAAGCTTGAAAGTTTGGTAGGCGAGTTGATTGATAAAACCGCTGAACCGTGCGAAAAGGCCTTGAAAGATGCGGGGCTCAGCGCCAGCGACATCGACGCGGTCGTCCTCGTGGGTGGCATGACCCGCATGCCCGCAGTGCAAGAAAAAGTGAAGCGCATTTTTGGCAAGGACCCCATGAAGGGTGTCAACCCTGATGAAGTGGTCGCCGTCGGTGCTGCCATCCAAGGCGGCGTCTTACAGGGCGATGTCAAAGACGTACTATTGCTCGACGTAACACCGTTATCCTTAGGTATTGAAACCATGGGTGGCGTGATGACCAAATTGATTGAGCGCAATACCACGATTCCAACCAGTAAGAGCGAAGTCTTCAGTACTGCTGCCGATAACCAGCCACAGGTAGAAATTCATGTCGCCCAGGGTGAACGCGACATGATTGATGGCAACAAGAGCTTAGGTCGTTTTGTACTTGATGGTATTCCACCAGCTCCCCGCGGTGTGCCACAAATTGAAGTTACCTTCAACATCGATGCGAACGGTATTTTGAACGTGACCGCGAAAGATAAAGGTACCGGCAAAGAGCAAAACATTACCATTCAAGGTTCGGGTAGTCTCGATAAGGCAGAAGTTGAAAAGATGGCTAAGGATGCAGAAGCCCATGCAGAAGAAGACAAGAAAAAGAAGGAAGCAGTTGAAGCTCGCAACTTACTAGATAGCGCGGTGTATCAGGCAGAGAAGCTCAAGACTGAACAAAAAGATAAGCTGTCTGAGGAAGATGTAAAAACCTTAGATGAAGCGGTTGAAGCTGCAAAGAAGGTTGTTGCAGACGATAGCGCCGACAAAGAAGCCTTAGAGGCTGCCGCGAAAGCCCTCAACGACAAACTTATGCCGATTGGCGCCAAAATGTACGAGCAGGCTGACGCCGGTGCATCCGCCGAAAGTGCATCTGACAACAATACCGGCGACGAACCACTGGAAGGTGAAGTCGTAGACGATAAGAAGGCGTAAGCCCGGCTCGCATGGCGTCCATTCAACGGTCCCCTGGCGCCTGGGTAGAGGCAAGAGTGAGCTGTCGCAGTGTGCAGGTCGCCCACGATCTCGTGGACGAACTCATGGCTCGTCAGCTCGCGCCCACAGTGGAAATTCTGTCTGCTTCCAGCCCGCACGCTTCTGTGCAAGTCATCGCCCAACTGGAGGCTGACAATTTCCCTCATCTTACGCGTATCGTGCATGCACTGGATGCCGGTGGTATTTCGATACTACGCACGCTCTCCTCTAAGGATGTAGCAGTTCCTGGTAGAATATAGCCATGAACAGCAGTAAACTCAGGTGTCGCACACCGCACACCCACTAGGCACGAACGATAATGTCCGAATTTTTAGACACCTATACGAGCGAGCAGCCACCATTTATACGAGCAGTGGCTTGTGCGAATGAAGTGGATCAGCTGGCGCGCCGTTTTACCCATTTACGTGATCCCCAGGGGTTTGTATCGTTTATGGTTTGTGATGCGCAAAGCAGTGTTTTGTCTTATCGTTGGAACGCGCAGCTGAATGCGCAGAACGGACTGCGTACCTGTACCCTGGAGCTCGAGAGCTTACCGGTCCACGGCGCGGTTACCAGCGAGATAATGACAATTTCGGGTGTTGGTCCAAACGCCGACGGCGACATTTATGCGGTATCAACCCACAGTAGGGTGGCACCATCAGAAAGTTCGTCGCTCATATTGCAACAGGCATTTGCGCGCGAAGCCGAAATAATGCTCCAGTCCCTCAGGCTCGCCATTAGATGTCGAAATGCAGAATAAACGCCAAGAAAATCAGGAGAATGGAACGTTAGCACTCCCACATGTTTAGTGCTAAAATAACAGCTAGATTATGGCAACAAAGCGCGATTACTACGAAGTATTAGGCGTCGGCAAAGACGCCAGCCCCGACGAAATAAAGAAGGCATTTCGTCGTGCTGCAATTGAGCATCACCCCGACCGCGGGGGTGACGAAGCAAAGTTTAAAGAGATCAATGAAGCGTATGAAGTGCTTAAGGACACTGACAAGCGAAAACGCTACGATCAGTTCGGTCATGCCGGAGTCGGAGGCGCCAGTGGCGATCCATTTGCCGGCTTTGGCGGACAGAACGTTAATTTTGACTTTGGTGACCTTGGTCTAGGCGATATTTTCAACAGTTTCTTTGGCGGTGGTTTCGGTGGTGGTCAAGGGCAGCGCCGTCAGGCACGCGGACGTGATGTCGAAGCGCGGGTAGAAATTACCTTTGACCAAGCAGTGTTTGGCACGGAGGTAGAACTGACGCTCAACATGGAAGATGCCTGTGAGCACTGTAAAGGCACCACCGTTGAACCAGGCTATACCCTCCAGACATGTGACCAATGTAATGGCTCGGGTCAAGTCGTCACCGTAACCCGCACGATTTTTGGCAACATCCAGCAGGCAAGTGTGTGCCCAAAGTGCCATGGCACGGGCAAGGTCCCGGAAAAAGTATGTAGTGTTTGCCGCGGCAAAGGCACGCAAGCCAAGCGCCAAGCGGTAGGCTTAAAAATACCTGCCGGCATAGACGACGGCGCCACTATACGTCTCCGTGAGCACGGCGAAGCAATTGCCAATGGACCAAAAGGGGATCTCTATGTCAACATCCGTGTGAAACCGCACAAGCAGTTTACGCGGGAGGGCGACCTTATTCTGTCTGAAGAGCACATTGGTATGGTGGAAGCGGCGCTGGGTACGGAAATCGATGTCGATACCGTTGATGGCAAGGTGCGGATGAAGGTACCAGCTGGAACGCAAAGCGGCAGTGACTTCAAGCTCTCCAACCACGGGGTACCGCACCTCAAGGGTAATAGTCGTGGTGCACATATCGTGACTATCGTCGTCGACACCCCAACGAAGCTCACGAAAGAACAGCAATCACTGTTGCAGCAGTTTATGACGACGACTAAGAAAAAGAGTTTTCTCTAGCGGTAGCTTCCCGTTTGCTTTTGTTGCTCGCGTTTCATGGCTAGTCCCGCTAAATCGGCTCGATTGAGTGTTTCGGCAAGCGGTTCGTCTTGTTCATGGATTGCGACACCGACCGAAAAATCGAGACCAAGTTCGGCATAATCGGGATAGGCAGCAAGAAAACTACGACGAGCTTTTTCAAATCGACTATATATTCCTTCGGTACGATCGCGTACTGAACGACGCGGCACATCAAAGTTACTATAGCCAGACGGTACTATAATTTGTTGATGATCTTCCGAAATGTGGCTACGTTGTGCGGATAGATTAAAGAGTATCGCAAACTCGTCACCGCCTGTGCGGGCAACGGCATCGCCATTTGTTTTATTTACTGGTTCGACTTCTTGGTCTCGTGGCTCTAGCAAGACCACCATGTCGGTGTCATCACTACGGCACAGCCGTACCAATAAATCGGCCACTCTATTAAGCGCAAGGTCTCCATAGTCATGTCCTCCGGTGTCGTTCAGCTTTTTAAAGTCTTTAAGATCTATATGAAAGATCGCGATTTCAGCATCAGGCTGCTCAGCCAGCAATTGCTCGCCGTGGGCAAGAAATGCATTTTTTGTATATAGCTTTGTCATAGTATCCTTGCCAAGCTGTTTTTCAAGTGCATGTATACGTGCGTATTGTTGAGGTTGCTGTCCTCCCATTCCGAGCATTTTACGGGCGTACTCTATGCCCAATTCAAGCTCAAATGGCTTAGAGTGTCGATAATCCGCCCCATCATACGGGGAAAATTCTGGGACAGGCTGCTGATCAGGTTGCGGGGGAGTGCGTTCGTCCATACGGTAAGTGCTTCAGTTTTTTTCTATTGCTGTCTATAATACACTGTATCATGAAAAAGCTGACGTCTCATCAGGCGGGCTTCATACCCCTTATTCTGACCATATTAGCGGTTGTTGTTTTTATCATCTACCTCGCATATGCGAGAGTTATGCACGCTAGTCATTAACTTACGGAAGTATGCAATATTAATTCGCAGACACTACAACATGTACTTGTTTGCGAATAAACGAAATATCATCGAGCATTTGTCGGTCGGTAGTTGATGCTAATAACACGACGACCGCAGCACGATAGCCGTCACGCGCTGGACCAATGGTTTGACCTGGCTGACGCTTGATACTACAGTACCGCACACTCCGTAAGCTGCGTAGCTGTGCTTCATTGGTAATTCCCGCAAACGCGCCCGTAGCTTCGGGGAAGAGCTCGACTGCAGCCGAGCAGTCTGAGCGCGACGCGGTCAGTGAACACGACGAGCCGAGGGCGGTTGCAATCGCCGCTTGATACAGATCAATACCATTTGCATAGTCGTACATCCGGGGACGGTAGCCGCCGAGACGGGCACCGATTTCAATAATCTTAGGTCCTGTTGCGGTCATGATCAGCTCTACATGAGCCGGGCAACTTGTGAGTCCCAGGGCACGCATGCCTTTGGCTGCTACTTCCAAAACTGCAGCTTGCTGTTCAGGGGGGAGCGTCGTGGGGAGAGAACGGCTAAATAAGAAACTGTCAGCGATGCCTATATCCCGGGCGGTGGCGCAGTCGACAATGTGCTCGACCAGTTGGGGTTCGCCGGTCGCATCGGCAAAGCCGGCAACGGTATGCATGCTGCCCGCAAGAAACTCTTCAATAAGTATGCCTGGCTCGAGACCAGCATGTACTTGCTGATAGTGGGCTGGCAGCGCAGCCTGCATCTGTGCGAAGTTACGATTGAGCTCCTCGGGCGACGAATTAATGGTGACAAACAGGCTCTTCATAAGATTGGTTGGCTTTAGAACTACGGGGAAGGTGTGCCCAGCCATAAACTGCTCAATATCGTGCCAACTATGAACTGCCATGTAATAAGGGGTTATTGATGGGTCATAATCCAAAAAGCGTTGCCGCATCACTGTTTTGTCTGTAGCTGCAGTCGCCGCGCTTTTGGTAAGCCCGGGAACGTTGTACTGGACAGCTAAAATACTTGCGGGCAGTACATAGTGTTCATAGCCTGCAACAAGCAGACCGGTAACATCTGGTTTCACCGGGGTGCGCGCGAGCGAGTCCATAATGGTAGCTTCAGACGAGAAATCTACGGCTATACAAGGTACACCAGCAGGCGGTGCTGTCGGTACATGCACGTCATGAAACACGCCATACGGCAGGTGATGCGTTGCAAAATAATCAAGGTAGTCTTGGCTGGTTTTACCGACAATCCATAGCATGTTATTCAGTTATACGGGGAAAGCCGGTAAGAAGCAACCACTACGACGCCACTACGTTTTCTAGTCAATAGCTTCGCATCACTGCCGGCCGTTAGGCCGGCTGTTTTGTAGCTCGTTCAATCGGAGTCTGGTAGTCAATACCCATGTGGAGCCGGTCGTGGTTGTAGTAATGCACCCAGTCGTTGAGTAGT
>DASTAH010000038.1:0-15898 GCA_035712845.1 Saccharimonadales bacterium (SeqCode) | reverse complement strand
CAATGAGGAACGACTACACTTAGGTGTACAGTGCAGAACTCCGCGCGAGATGTTGCAAAGGTCTTGAACTAATTACGTACCCACGTAATGGTGCTGCACCCGCGGCACGGCGTTAGCCGTGACAGGGTTAGTGATAAGAGGATAATTGAGCCAGGGCGTACACATATAATCCAAAACTGCCTTGTCTGCGTATTAAAGTGGTACTGTGCGTTCGTCCTGGCGAGTCAATACGGGTAGTGGCTGCAGCTATTCAAGAGCATTAGTAGTAAGTTACGCAACCAAAGCATGGCTAATATCCTTTGATAAGAAGCTTTGGTATAGTTATGTTTAACAATGACATCTAATCCAGCAAATATATACGAATCAGGTGACAGTCGTTTCAGTCAAGAAACACAACGTTTGGCAAGTTTCGACTGGCCTACTCAGATTTCGATAGAAGCTATCGGTGAGCTCCGCGCCAGTGCACACATATTGGACATAGGAGCAGGACCCAATGTCCAATTAGCCAACTATGTTAAATCACATGGTGGCGGTTATACGGCTTTGGATAAAAATGCTAGTTTTTTAGAGAAACAGAAGGCTGCGGGCGCAGAAACGGTCTTAGGTGACATTAGAAGCCTTCCCTTTCACGATGCAAGCTTTGATATAAGCCACATCCGTTTTGTAGTTTCGCACTTGGGAAACGATAAACAGACTTCAATACAAGAGGCTCTGAGAGTTATAAAACCTACAGGAAAAGCGATATTCATTGAATACGATTGGACGACCGCGCATGGTAGCCCAGTCTTTGAAAAAGTTAAAAATTTCATGATACATGGTGGATTCCTATTTGACGCAGATTACGGGCATGAGCTTCTAGACGCCGTACAGCTGGCAGCCCCCAGCCACATCGCCCTAAGTGTCAAACACTATGACCCGCCGCAAATGATGGACTATTCTCAGGTACTTAAACTGAGGGAAGCCGGCTCAACTGATTTGAAACTGCAAGGTAAGGAATCCGACACTACAGAGTGGAACAAGCTGCTTGATGCCTTGCAAGCCGAAGCTGAGTCTGTTAACCCGCCAGGTTATTTTTTTCCCGGCGTCACAGTAGTTACCGCTACGAAATAAAACCTATAGCGCATCAAGATATTGTAACGAGAGGCACATCATCTGTGGTCTTCTGCACTCAAGTTGGATTCTACTTCTTACAGAGCTAAGTAGATGAAAACAGCGTGCTAGCTATACTGCATTAAAATTATTTAAAATTTGATAGCATCAGCAGGTGTATTCAGCACAACTCGTTTTCCTTCAAAACGACTTGCACGCACGGATAGCTCTGCATTTGAGCCAAGCTGATTTGGTGATTCTGCAAGCAGCTGAACCACTACCTGTTCGTCTCCATTAGTGCAGACCTTGCCATATAAGGCATATCTACAGTCATCAACAAGAGGGCCTTTATCATTTCCTCCAGACATACCTGTAGCTTCTATAAGCTCATAACGGGAAGTACATAACTCACCGAGGAAATATCTACAATTCTCCCCCAGGCAAGACGCTGGCTTATAGATAGGCACTCTTTCGCCGTCGGTTTCTTATTTTTTCCTTCTGCCAAACATTATTATCTCCTTTAGTCAACATGCTACGGTTGGTACATAGATTTTGCAAGCATGAGCAAAAAACCAGTCAGATCTCGAACCACTCAACATATAGTGCTTGTCTAGAAACAAAACAGCGACCAAACGGCCGCTATATTCATATTTTGATTGGGCGTAGCAATAATTACGCAATGTGGTGGGCGTAATGAGACGTTACGCGAACCTTACGTGGCACCGTAGGAAAATCGAGTCAGCCCTTAGCGTTACGCTCTCCAGGCGCACCGACCACGCGCCGCGGCCCCGCCGCCACGTACAGCACCGGCTAACCAAGCAGCAGGCCGAAGCCCTTGTGAACCTCTACCGTCAGGGCGTGAAGGTGCTGGACCTAGCCGCGATGTTCCAGGTCCACCGCTCGACTGTCATCAAGATTGCCCAACGCCACCAGCTACCGCAGCACCGCCTAAAGCTGACACCAGACAAGGTCGAGCACGCTGCCAAGCTCTACCGCTCCGGCAAGTCATTGAGCACTATCGGCGTGGAGCTCGGTGTCCACGCCAGCACCGTACATGCGGCTTTGCTCAAGGTAGACGTGCCTATGCGTAACCAACATGGACATAATCACTAGCGATATTCGTGTTTCTATTTAGCAACCTGCAAGTGCTTGTCCAAGTGCTATAATTAGCTTTGTAATTCGCTAATAAACAAGCTCAATATGAAACTACTGCCATTAATCTTGTATGCAATCGGCTGGATTGTCGCAGTGTATCTATTTAATGCCTTACTGGCTCGTCGATTCCAGAAGGTCAATACGCGTTTAGCTCTTCTGTACATATCAACAATGGCAGCTCTGGGTGTATTCGGAGAGGTGTTCGTCGGCAACTTCTATCATCACTTCTTCCATAACGCCTTATGGCTTTGGCAGGTGTTCCCCATATATAAAGGCTATACATCTTTATATGCCCCATTCTTGTGGGGAGTTTACGGTTTCCAGCTCTACTTGTTCCACGACAACCTAGCTAAGCGGCACATCAAGAACGACAACGAGGTAGCCGTCGTATTCGGGGTAGAAACCATTGTTCTTGAAATACTGCTGAACTTGTCTTTTCTGGCCATCTTTGGCCACTATATCTTCTACTATTCCCCGACAGACCTGGGGCACTTTACATCCATACAAACGTTCCCGTTCTTCTTTATAGCTAGCCTTATCTATACCAAAGCTATCAGGCGGGAGCAGAACAATAAGACGCTGTTTACTATCCTCAACGTTGCATTATGCTTCGTCCTAGTAGCCATTGAATAAGACCGGCACACTACCTTACGAGAAGTTATTCGAACCCTAATACAGATAGCGAAATTTGCAGACTTCCACCAAGTCCATAGCTCGATAAGACAAAAATGACCCCTGCTACAGGGGTCATTAAATGCAATGAAATGCAGGCTTGGTGGAGATGATGGGAGTCGAACCCACGACCTCGGCAATGCGAATGCCGCACTCTAGCCAACTGAGCTACATCCCCGATACTCTTAATAAACTGCTGCAATAACGATACTGGCATTACTACTTTTATGTAATTGGTGCGCGGGGCGGGACTCGAACCCGCACGCCTTTGGGGCAAGAGATTTTAAGTCTCTCGTGGCTACCGATTACACCACCCGCGCATTAATCTGTCAAATTTCGTAACTTCACCCGTTTGTTCTTGCCTCTATGCGTAGGCTGAAGGCTATGACAATTTGGACAAAGTATACGGAGGTTCTGCAGCCTATTATCTCTGGGGTTACCGTTGATATGGTCTAGCTCAACAGGTATTCTACCATCTTGGCTTTGTTCTGCCCATCCGCATTGTTCGCATTGCGGTTTTTTAAGACCCGCTTGGAATAGTCGACGCTTTAATGAATAACTTTGCATAGTGCCATTTTCGACAAGTAATTGATCGATTGGGGTTGGCTGTTTAGGACGAAATTTCATGCCTTCATTCCATCCTTTACCAGTAAAGTGTGCGGTTGAGATTTCGAGTTTATTAATTGCATTTTTTATTTGAACATAATTACCGCCCGCGGGAATTAATTTAAGAATACGCAAAACATTGCGGTAACTCTGAGATATCTGTACTGCAGCAATAAGCTGCTCATCTGTCCATGAGCGGTTTTTTGGCATACGCGTAGCATAGCACACCTCTACATGCGTACCATATGTATAGCGCATACATGGCACTACGCACTACTCTAGACGAATTTCACCAGAAAGTAGTTTGGGATACAGTACTTGCATATTGGCAGACAGCGATAAGCCTAATAAATCTTCAAAATCAATGTAGTCACAGTCATCAAATGTTTCAAGTTCTTGGACGGCAGGTTGGCCAGACACGATAACCGCCTGAAAGCAGTGGAAGTTAAACAACCCAAGTGCATCTTCAAATTGATCACTGCCTAAAAGCTTTATGAGCCGAACATGCACGCCCAGTTCTTCATAAAGCTCACGCATAGCAGCTTGGGCAGATGTCTCCCCCTCATCAACTTTGCCGCCAGGCAGATCCCAATGCTGAAATTCCGCGGTATTACGATGCAGCAGCAAGATACGTTCATACTCATCCATAATTACACAGCCGACACGTTGTACCACATCCATGTAGCCAGTGTATCACAGGGGTGAAGGAGCATCAGGCATAAAAAAACTTCCATTTAAAAACGGAAGTTTGTTTCTATAATTTTGGAGGCGCCGACCAGAATTGAACTGGCATACGAGGTTTTGCAGACCTCTGCGTAACCATTCCGCCACAGCGCCACAAAGAGCTTAGGACATTATACCGGTCAATGCCGTTACGCGCTACTCAAGAACTACACCATTGACTTGCAGTACGTACAAAACAGCAGTACTGTAAAAGCACAAACTAAACATAAGGAGGGTTACTATGTGGAATTGGGGTTCACCAGTTGCATGGTCTGTCTTTTTAGTAGGCGCAGGCATAGCAGTACTATTACTATCACTCAGCTTTGAGTTCTTTAGTAAAGCCGTTACCCGGTTCGTTGCCTTGCCAGTCGTCAATAAAACTAGGCGTTAATGCCCTATACCCAGTAAAAAGCCTCGCACGCCTGCGGGCTTTTTACATGCTAAAGCTCCTGCAGTCACAGCAGAAGTGTCCTACTGACTGAGCTTCTTACGCCGTTTTACGTAGAGGCTACGAGCAACTATGGCAGCTGCAATAATCGCCGTGGCGCCCACCCCTTTTTTGAGGCTGTCATGATCCTTATAAAATTCAAGTGCAGCCTGCTGCGTCTCAGCTAAACGCTTCGGAAGACGTACGTAGCGCCGTTCAGGCACTCCGTCAGCATCCACTTCATTTACCACACCGACGGCATAATCCTGCTCTCGACCCACAATGACCGCATCGACGCTCGTACCATTGTCGAGCATAAATTCCACTCCTAGTACACCATGTAAATACGTTTGGGCTTGCTTATTGACGTCAATGCCACTCACAGGCGATGGTATGCCAGCGGCAATCCGCATATCTTCCAAATCTTGATCAGTTAAACGTTCGTTCATGGAGCCATAATACCACCACCATGCAGGTTATGTGCACTCATTTGCAGTACGTCTACATATTATGAGGACGACGCCGAACGGAGAAGCGGCCTCACGAGTATCGGCATGAGCAAATTAGATATCTGGTAGGCGAGCGCCGCGAGCAGTGCCTGTGCCAACGGTGCGCCCACCCAATAGAGGGCAAACGATACAGCAACCAGCACGACACCGGCACCGCCTAACGGTAAACTGCGGCGCGTTACGGCATAGCCGGTCGCATACGCAATTACAAGAGGCGTCCACTCCATAGGCGTCCGAAATAATTGCAGTGCCGCCCACAGCGCCACGCATTCGCCGATCCAATAGAGCAGCATCCCAACGATGATGCGCACCATATGCAGCAATGGTTGGCATCGCAGCATGTCAACCAGGAGATTCACGAGCTTGTGTAGCTTTGGAAACCGCTGCAGCCGTTTCTGCTGCCAGGCGAGCAGCATAAACAAAATGGCGCCGGCTGGGACACCAATGATCCAGGGCAACGTTAAGGCCGGGTTGACCGTGCCGCGCACATACGCCGTTATAGCCGCTATAAGTACAAGCGGCGCAAATACCGCATACTCCCACATACTGAGATAAAAGACGTTCACTTGACCGCCAGATGGTTTATGCAGGTTCATGTCGTAGACAAAACCACCCCACGGACGATACGGCTGAAAGCCTTCAAAGGCATGCGTTATGGCCTCACGCCTTGAAAGGTAATAGATATCGCGGTAGGGAACGGTATAGGCCCAATAGGCGAGTATCTGTGACGCAAACAGCAGCACCAGCCACACGACACTGGCATTAAGCAAATGGATAAATACCACGTGACGTCCAGCCACAGACGCCACCGCTACGAGTGCCGATCCTACCAAGATGCAAACCAGCATCATGAGCAGCACCGTAGACGATATGCGTCGTGTCATAGCGCTATACTAGGCGACTACCCGGGTATGAACAGTTAGAATTTGCGGTACCTACCAAAAAACCATGCCGGATTTTTTACTGAATTGGCCACCCATGCCTTTTACAGTAAAGGTATGGAATCCCCTTCACTGCCTACTGCATCACAAGAACGTGTCAAACCGCGCTGGCGTATGGCAGTCGCACCACTCGCTGCCACACTTGCACTCGCAGGTTGCACCAGCAGCCTACCTGATCACATGCCGCAGTCCCTACCAACTATCAGTACCGTACCCGAAACCCTTCCTTCTCCCACTATTGCTCCTTCTTCCGTTCCGCCAAGCAGTACAACAGCGCCCAGTACACCTGCAACTGAGTCAGGGCTGGAGGGCTGTAAGCCGTACTTTGATCTTTCTCAATACACCAACCACGAGTATGAAGTGTGTGTCGCGTATGTAAGCAACGCCGCAGACATTGCACTGCAGGGGTACTACAAATACGGTAATAATGCGACAAGTTATGTGCGAGACGCTGCCCAGCACCATATCGAGACCCGGTATTGGGATCAACCGCGCAGCATAATAGAACAACGCGTTGCATCATGGCCTGCTACCAGCAGCATAACGGGCAATAACGTTGAAGAATCTATCACTGTCATGAACGTCACCGCTAACCTTGGGGCAGATAGAGGGCTCCTGCAAACCGAAGAAGCGTGGCACGTCACCGCACCGAACGGAACGGTGCTCTTTTCTCAACCTGAACATGCAGGCAGAATAACGATGTGCCGCGGTCGGTTACCCGGTCATATACTGCACGAATGGGTAGTCGTACACTTTTCGGCTCAACCGTCGTTTGACTGTATTGGCTTTGACCATACACACGGGATATCGCCGTAACGGACGTGTTATGCCGGACTCATCGCCACCCTGAAGGTCAAGCGAGTAACTGCTCGGGTTTTTGCCTATCCAACAACGGGCGTACTGGTACTGGTTGGTGGTTCAACCGGTGGTTGCGGGGGCAGTGCAGGACTATCTTGCGGTTGGTCAGGTTGCGTAGGAGCAGGAGGAGTTACAGCTGGTTGCGCATTGACGTTTGCCACGGGCTGCGTCGCTACTGAAGTGTCAGCTACAGCGACCACACCATCAACCTTATTAAAGCTGTCCTGGACAATGGCATTGCCAATTGGGCCAAGTAGCCACAGTACAACGAATGCCAGAACGCCACTCATTTTACCTTGTGTCACGTGTTCGACGCCTTCACTATATTTCCATGTCCACCAAATTGAACCAACAATTGGGATAAGCCAAATAAATGCGGTAGGAATCTTTTCCCCTAATTTGTTCATCTCGCCTTTAGTTTTGACTTGCCAGTACCAGGAGTAAATGAATAGGGTGATAAAGCTCAGTAAAAACACGACGATTGGATTTCTTTTTTTCATAATTGTACCTTTACGTTTCTTATTGGCTTAAGCATAAGCTGAATGTGCACATTTTGCAAAATGTTTCGTGCATATGAATTACTGGGTAGTACTCCCATACCGGACAATGATTCCACCGTTTTTGAGGTGACTACATTCCAAAAGCGTAAGTTTTTGGTAGGGTGTAGTATCTGGAAAGAGCCGGCGCCCTTTCCCTAACACTACTGGCGCAATACAGATGCGATACTCATCAAATAGCCCTGCTGTCATGAGGCTCTTAGACAGATTAGCGCTCCCAAATACAAACATATTTCCCTCACTCTGCTGCTTTAATGTCGACAGCTCTGCGACGGCATCGCGCACAATGGTGGTGTGCTCCCAATCAGCGGAAGAAAGCGTGGTTGAGCACACGATTTTCGGTATTGCATTCATGTAAGGCGCCTCTGGTTCATGCACTGCCTTTGTCCAATGCGCTGCCATACCGGTGTATGTGTTTCGACCAAATATAAGCAGACTGGCTGTTTTTAACTGCGCCAGAACGTAGGCCTGTAACTCTTCGCCCCATACCGCTTGGTGGTGACCTAAATCCCAGGCATGCGTGCCCTCAAAACAGCCATCAACACTTACGACGTTCCACATAATAATATTTCCCATGCTTGTATAGTACCAAAGACTGGTGTGCAGTACCTTTTACAAACATGAACAATGCAACGGGAAGTTCATACGTCGCTCACAATCCACCCGAAATAGCGTATATTTTATAGAGAAACCAATGTAACGAAAGAATAACATGCCACCTGAACCAGACGCTTCCAATAGCAATCCACTACCATCAACGGTATCACCGGGGACGAATAACGAAACTCAGTCCGAAGGACACCCTATCCGAAATATAGCAATATTTTTCGGCATCATTATGTTGTTATCTTTTGGGGCTATACAATTTACGAACCACATACTCTCTCCTGTTGTTTCATTTATAGTGAGAACGTTTGGTAATGGCAGGCTTACTGAGTCTATTGCCGGCTGGCTACCGTGGGCGCTACTGCCGCTATTGCTTGCAGCGCTATTTTTCAGAATCGAGATGCTAAAACGAAAATCTACTTCTATGGTGCGTAGCGAAACCTATGTGTGGGGCACACTGATTTCACTCTACTCAGCCTTTCTTCTCATATTGCTCGCAACAACCGTTCCGCGACTAGGTAGCCATAATGCGGGCATACCACTGCCGCATCAGGCAGCACGCTTTGTGCAAAGTTCATATTATGTGTCGGCAACCCTGATATCAATGCTCTGGACGTTGCTCGGCTGGGCCCTATTACTTGGCATTGATCAATGGCTCCACCCTTCCACAGCAGGCGCAACGAAACAATGGAGCTGGGCGTTCATATTTTCATTTACTGCCTTATTATCACTCATCACTGTATTACTAGCAGTACTAACGGGGATATCAGCCTACATTGCCGTGTTTGGTGTACCATTAGCCTACTTTGTCTCGAGAACTGGTTATATAGTATTTTACCGTCGACCAACTACCGGTCAACAAGACAAACTGTAGCAGCCCACATTGAAAAATGTGCGAATTAGCACTCTTGACATGAGAGTGCTAATTTTTTACAATCAAACTAGAAGCTGATTATGCTTCACTATTAGATAACAATCCACAGAAAGGAGAATAGTAATGAGCAATCTTATGCGCTGGGATCCGTTCGCTGAACTGAGTGCCTTGCAAAAGCAATTCTTCGGCGATGATTGGATGACGCCATTTAAAGGTGTTAATATCCCGACCACCGACGTGTATATGAAAGATAATGAGCTAAAAATTGAAGCCCATTTGCCAAATTTTGAGCAAGATGATGTTTCTATCCAGGTCGACAATAACGCCTTAATCATAAGTGCTGAGCGACATGAAAAAGACGAAGACAAGAATAAGAAATACGTGGTTCGTGAAAGCTCTAGTAGCTTTTATCGTCGCATCGCTCTACCAGAGCGAGCCAACACCGATCACATTGAAGCGCAACTGGAAGACGGCGTACTCCGTATCACCGTCCCCGTAACACCGCTCCCAGAACCGAAAAAGATTGCAATCAGCAGCAAAAAGAAATAAGCACCTACCACGGGTTGTTCAAAAAGAGGTCTCATTCGAGGCCTCTTTTAGTGACAATTCTGTACTACTAGTTGCCTGCCATGTACAAATTCATCTATACGTATTATTGACCGATATATGACACCGCACTCGCGATTGGGTAATTTGAGCTCGTATTATCGGCGTTCGCAAAGTGGATAGGCGCACTTGTGCTATTGGTGTCAGCACACGGCGGCTTATATTGATCTGGAACGCTCGCAAGCGTGCTGCATACGAGCACACTTTGCACATCTGTCGCTGCAATCTTCCATGTTCCGGCTGTCTTGTACGCATAGGTGTTACCGGATTCAGTAGTGTTGTACTGCACTTTATCTTGTCCAAAAATGCGGAAGGAAAGGACCGAACTTCGTGTTAAGCGCAATTGCGTGGCCACTTCCTGATAAATCTGATCATTTGTAAGCGGTACCGGTGTGCTCGCTGGCGTAGTGACTGGACTCACGGTATGAGTGGTGCTTACCTTAATCGGGGCTGATTTTTTATGATTCGTATATGTTAGCCAACCAACCGCTCCAATTAAGACCACAATGACCACAAGTAATAATGCAATGATTCCAGTAGTTCCGTGCTCATTGTTGTGTATAGTTTTCATAGCTCAAAGTGTATATGCTTACGTCATGATGCGCAAACAGTAAGCTGCAAGTCTTTTGCCAACACTATTATTAATGCGATACATGGCGACAAACTACACACAGTTTCACATGTGGTTTATGCAAGATATGTAACGCATGGATTACTTCACGTACGTCCATGCCTCGCATGTATATTGTATGTCGTTACATTTTAAGAGATTGCACAATAGCTTTGTATTGAGGCAGGTACTGAGAATAGTCCCATGTATAACTAGGAGCACCCGGCGTAGACTGCTTTTCCTGGAAACCAATAGCCACAACCTTATTTCCATGCGTTATAAACGTCGTATAGTTTGTATAAGTAGTGTTATTTGTATACATTGCTAACGCCTGATTACCGTTAATGACCATGTTAGTAAACGTAGCGTCGGAAAATTGGCTCTTTAGCGTCTGCTCATATGCTTGAAAATTTGCAGTCGTGGCATTGAACGTCCCAAGCCCAACTTGGACAACCCCGCTCAGTGACGTCTTTGAAGTCAGTGACGTCATTGAAGACGGAGAGAGACTAATATCCCCCTGCCCTTGGTTCGTTAATACGTTAGCATCGGAAAATGGAGTTATTTTGTATTGCCAATCAGCAGGATAACTAAAGCTATATGAACCTGCAACGGCGTATGTCTGCTGCGCTACATGAGCAGTGGCAGGTGATGACGACTGATTCACTATAGGCGTGCTGTTGTGAGATGCACTGAGTGAACTCGTTGTATGACGATGCATCCACACGTAATCGCCGGCTACGCCGATTACTCCAATAATAGCGATGATAATAAGCGACGTAACTGCACTAAATCCTTGTTGTTGTATATTCATGATTCTAACTATATCAAAAGCATGTTATTAGTCTGATACTAAAATCATCACCCTTATACTAGCGGCGGATAGGCAAAAGATTACAGCTTATTAGCGTGGAGACAGTGAGATGACGGAAAAATTTTGATGTGCCGCATCGAGAGCACTAAGTAAGTGAGTCTTGGGAGCTACATTACTAAGATTGACTTGAATAGTCTGCAACATCGAATAGTCGCGGGTATGGTTCTTCAAATAGCTGTACTAGTCCGTTATATGTTGCTTCTAACAAATCTGCGTCAGGGTCTAATGGTCTATAGTGCTTGAGTTCACTTGGTGTATGTACGGTTATATGTGAGTAAGTAGGTTTAGGTTCACCGAACTTACCATAATCAAAGCCACCAAATTGCATTTGCAGAGGTGAGACAGGACCTCTTAATAAGACTCTACCTATCACCCTCGGTCTACTTACCCTAGGTTCGTCAAGTTGATAATCTATTCCCCACTCTTTATGTTTACCGTTTCCTATTCTTTCTCGTTGAGACCTACGTATCCCAGAATGACCGCTCAATGCTGCTTGTTGCCATTGGTTAAATTTAGCGTAAATATCTCGTTCCCTGGCAAGTTCTTTACATACATCAAAAGCAGGCTCTCTTATTTCTAATGCTGTTAGTGGTTCAAAGAAATCAATTCTTTTCATTAGTACTTACTATAACAAAAAGACGCTTGGTTAGAGCGTCTCTATTAGTTTCTTTGTGATGCACTACCTGGGCGAAAACTTATATCTAATCAGTGGTTAGATACTGCGTTGGCGTTACACCCTAGCTGTACCGTATCATGAGTACTTGCTTAGTAAACAAGTGTCGGGATTTACACTAGTCTAGTGGTCTAGCGCACTAAGTGCTTTAGAGAACTTTTCCCAGCCCTCGTCATCGATATCAACCATGCCCGCTAATTCAAAGGCTTCTTTACGCTTTGCTCCACGGTAGCCCGGCACACGAACTGGCTCGGATGGGTTTAGGGGTTCGACAGCCAATATATCTTCCGCTAGCTTGGTTGTTGACTGCTTGAAAGCTTTTATGTCGCCGAAAGCTTCCGGATCAATAACAATTATGAGCGTCCCTATGTAACGCTGGCTATCAAGTGGCTGGTCAAGCCCGCTCTTGCCCCTTACTAGGCTGCCGCTAAGCACGTCTATTAGCAAGTTGATACCGTAACCCTTGAAACCACCAAAGGGAAGGACTGCGTAGGCAACTTCTGGGTCGGTAGTTACATTGCCCTCTTTATCTACGTAGGCATTATCTGGCAGCTTAGAGCCTCTTTCTTTAGCTTGCCTGATTAATCCGTACGCATGCATAGCGGTAGCAGCATCAAACACGATTGGATATTTATTAGTTGGAATGCCGTAAGCTATAGGGTTTGTGCCAGTCACATCTGTCTTGCCCCCAAATGGTGTAACACCTTGCGGACCACCGTTCTCAACTATGACAATGACACAGTCTTGTGCCGCTGCTCGCCTACAGAAGACATCAAAAAAGTCATTGTATGTGCTGTCATAAATGCCCAACGCATAGATACCTTGGTTCTTGGCATGAGCGATTACCTCGTCCAAATAGTCGGCGGTGATAATTGGCGCAAGTCGTCCATTACCTTTGATGAGCTTTGCCGCTGGCTTAGCGACAACCACCTCCTCTGTAGCATTACCGGTGTTTTCAATAAGCCTTGCGTGCTTGCCCGGTAGTTCGCCGACAGCACTGAACTGATTGCCAACTAATTCCTGCTCAACAATTAGCTCGGTTAAGGTGTTGGCATCTTTATCGGATAGCCCACTGGCTAACAGATATTTACTGACCTTATCTTTGAGTTCGGTAATCTTTACTTTCATGTCTAGATAATAACAAAAAACACTCTGTTAGGTGTATGCAGAGTGTTTGGTAGTACAGATATGGTGCTGCAAGTGGGTAAAAAGTTACACGAAATCATTGGTGAAATCAATCGTTGGAGGCAAATACTAGAAGTACCGTATCAAGAGTTTTTACAGAATGGTAAGACGTGGGAGTTACATGAATACGCATAGTGTAAAGCAGAGTGTTCAGGTCTTTCCTAGCCAAACCCCTAATGATTTAGATTCTGGAAAAAGTTCATATGATTTCGAGTTAAGCGGTCATTTAAGGGGTTAACGTGAATAAGAAAGGTGGTGAATCATGAAAGGTTTAAGCCCAATACTGATAACCGATGCAGTAGAGATTGATCTGTTTGAATGTCTTAAATACGATCAGATGCGTAACAATGGCATACTGCACACGTACTTGCCGCATCCGTATACAAGTTATGTGGATGTTCCGCTTTGCAGAACAAGAGTACGTTACGGTTGGCGTATCTGGTTTATGCCTTATTGTTGTCAGAGACGGACTACTAAACTGTACATATACGGTAATCGCATTGCTTGCCGGAAGTGCCATAACTTGAAGTACGCTAGTCAGTACCGCAAAGATGCTTCTAGCAGATCGAGGATGACTGATAGAAAGCTGCAACGCTTGCAGAATCGTCGGCTATGGCACGGCGAAACCTTGACTCGGTTCGGCGAACAATACAAGAAGTTGCAGGATGAAAGGGATAGACAGTCTATGGATATTGCGATTGGATTTCGGACGCAACGCCTGAAACTGGATGCACGACTGGCTAAGGAGCTTAATCAGCCAGTCTAGCCTACGTGCATACGAGACCGATAAAGAGTCTTTCTGCCACAGGCATAAACTTATACTTCTGACTGTAAAAACGGTGTTCAGACAACGACTAGTGCGTCCTAGCTCTGACTAGCCACCGAACCAACTCCTGACTGAGTTTATGTCTATTTTGCTATCAAGTCGATGAAGAATTAGGTAGATGAAAATTATAAGCACTAACGAAACAAACGTCGGGCCAAAATGCTCCACGAACCATTTAGCAAACATTTCTGTGGCAGGTATATTCTCGAGTTCATCAGTTAGATAATTATGAAATCGTTGAAGGTGAGTCATGTGCTTAGCTACAAAATTATCGGCTTCTCTTTGCTGATCTTGAGAGAAGGTACGGTATTTTTCAAATAAATCGCCATAGAGTAAATGAAACATTATTCGTTCGTCACGATCGCCTTCTTGATAAACCTCACGCCATACAAGTTCAAGAGCCTGGTAGTCTTCAACTCTTAGGTAGTCTAGGTATACACCTTGCATTTTTAGCTTTTTGGCAAAGTCATTAGATATATCAAGGTAGTCAGTCTTTAACTTCTTGAGCGTTTTGGTTTCATTTGCCAGTTGTGCAACAGCAAAAACCATTGAACGGAAATGTCCTATTTGACTAGATAGGTCACTCACTCTTTGCTGGTCGCTCGGAAGGTTAAGGTAGTCGTCAAGAAAACTAAGGTTAAACGAAACTTCCTTGTCGAGAGTTACTTGCTGAGCAACTCCGGAGGTATCAAATTGGTAACGCCCTGTATCAATGTTGTGCCTATTTGCATATCTGACGACTTTGTCACGATCTATCTTTAGCTGCGCTATGATCTTATCAGCTTCGTCAATCAGAACTTGGTCACTCGCCAATGCTTCCTTGTTCTTGAAAAGAGTTGACACCGCATCTTGGGTCAGTTTGTTTCTCTTGACGTAATTGATGTAGTGAGCAACTAACGATATGAATTGCTGAGCTTCTTCGTCGTTATGTATTCCGCTCTCTGATTTTCTAAGAACCTCTTCGTAACGACGTGTCAGTTCGTTCGTTGCTTTATCACGGTTTGGCAGTATCATTTGTACCTCATCAAGTAAGCGTAAGGGTTGCTACGATCTAAATCTTTCTTCTCCGAAAGAGCGTTCACAAGATGTGGCACAACCGCTTTGCCAACTTTGGCGGCAGCAGCCATCAATGCCATCGGTACTGATAGAGGCAGTAAGGTTGCGACCTCCTTAGCGATTGTATCCGTATCATAGACAACAGCATTGACGCTTTCTTTGAAGAAAGTGTTCCAGACTTTAGCCGTAGCGTTTTGGTAGTTTCGCACCTCTGGTATAAGGGTTTTATAGAGCAGCTCTTTGATCTTTGTTTGTTTGGCTGAACCGCTTAAATCCTGAAGTTCAATGGTCAGCTCCAGTATGCGTTCCTTGAATCTATCTCGTTCTTTTTGGCGTTTGTTCCTGAAACGAGCAATGTCGGTAATGGATTTGCCGTAGAAAGCCTCATTTGGTATCAAATGTTCCGTCAAAGCATATGCTACTGCTTGGGAAATACCTTTGTCTGCTGCCTTCATCGCATCATTTGCAGCGAACTTTGCTTTTAGCAACATGTCCATCCCTTTGCTATCGCCAAATAGATGAACCGATTCTTCGATTGCGGTAAATGCAGAGAAGTTTAAGTTGAATGAGTCTAAAGCCATGATAAGTCCGGCATTAGTTTCTGGCGTTATAGCCCCATCTTTTGCTTCGAAGTCCTCTAGTTCGGCTACCGATGAAGGTATGTCGCTTTCTTTCAGGCTAAGTATTCGTTTGCGGTAGTTATCTCCGTCGCCGTACTTGCCATAATTACCGTTAGGGACTTTTGTCATCAGGAACGTTGGGTCGTTCTGAACCAGCTTGTAAAACGCCTTACGGTACTCTGAATTGGTCAGGTCGGCGTTAATCAATGCTCTGAGTTCGTCTTCAACTGGACCGCCTAGCGGTTTCAGGACTTTAACTTTGTAGCCTTCGGCTTTAAGAGGCTCAATCGCCTGTCTCATTGGGGAATCATGACCGACCGTACCGACTTTGCCGATGATAATTGAGGTGTGGTCGTAAAATGTAATACTGTCAAATACCAGAATGGACCTTGCTAAAGTTAGGGGGCTACAGGCTGAGTTGGGATAGTATAATG
>DASTAH010000037.1:0-21934 GCA_035712845.1 Saccharimonadales bacterium (SeqCode) | reverse complement strand
GTGCATACCCTTACCCCCGCGCCAACTCCGACAAGCAGCAGTTCCACAGCAACAGCATCAAGCACCACAAGCACATCGAGCACCACGTCAAGCACTGGAAACACAACCGGTAGCACAAGTAGTACGCCAACCACTTCGTCTTCAAGTACTATATTGGCGAATCCAGACTACACCTCATACAACTGGGCTGGCTACATGGCAAACAGTACGACGTATACCGCCATACGTGGCAGCTGGATAGTGCCAAACCCTACGGGTAACAGCACCGCAACAACGGCAGATGCCACGTGGATTGGTATTGGCGGTATTAGTACCAGCGATCTTATACAAGTAGGCAGCGAAGATACGGTGAGCGCTGCCGGCGCCGTTTCGTCCGCCGTATTTTATGAATTGCTGCCGGCGAGTCCCGTCTATCCCACCACGATTGCTATTAGTCCCGGCGACGTCCTCACTGCCTCGATTACCGAACAAACGACCGGCACGTGGGTTATTACCATCACTGATTCGACGAATAGCCAATCATTTACGACAACCGTTAGTTATCCATCGAAGAACAATTCCGCGGAGTGGATAGAAGAAGACCCGAGTTACGCCAACGGATCACTTGTTCCGTTCGATAATTTTGGCACGGTTAACTTCAGCGGTGCCTCTGCAACCACGCCAAGTGGCAGTCAAACAATCTCGGCGGTACATGGTTCATCGATTGCTATGGTCACACAAAGCGGTACCACCCTGGCTGGTCCTACCGCGCTCGGCAGTGACGGCGCGAGTTTCAGTGTCATACGCCAACCCTAACCCTTTCCATGTTTTCGATGCGGATATCTACACTGTGCTAGAGTACTATATACGGACCCGATACCTTATTAAGCCGTGTATGGTCCAGGAAAACTGAATACCTATGAACACTCGACCTGTCATATACCAAGCGAAGCACTTTGCGAGCGTGACAGCGCATGAAGCCGTCGCGCTAGTGACTGGTTTTAATGGTCAAGCCAGTGATCTTGGGAGAGCCGCCGTGTCCCTAGCAATGAGCGGACGCGACGTATTCGTATATGCTCCAGAACCCGATATTTTATTAAGCGGCGATCCAGCACTGCTGCCCGCCTATGCAACCGAGACAGCACGACAATTTCGTGCGTATGCTGCCGACTATCCAGCCCGACGCTATAGTGGCTACAGTTTGGGCGGTGGCATTGCTGCAAACATGCAAAAAAACGATCCTGAGGCATTGCCCGGCCTCTACGCGGCCACCGGTATTGATGCTGCACGGTTGGTAACATCTAATGTCATGTTTCGTGCCATGGTATATGCCCTACATAAAACAGACATCCGTCGTCGCTATGCTGAACGCGGCTACGGCAACGAGCAATTAGCGCGCACCTGGCAACCATTTCAAGAACCGCCGCATAGTTTTACGCTTGCGCTTGGCGCCCTTGATTACATTGTTCGACCACGAGAAATACGCCAGAAACTCGCGTCTTGGCAACCGAACCACGCAATGCGCATAATTCAAGTGACCGGCTGCGGTCACAACGGCATGAAACGGTGGTTTAACGCCCACGTCCTGTCTATGGTCGACGAGCTTCCTTGCTCAAACCAACTGCAGCCACGCTCGGATGCATTCGAATAAGGCGTTCAGCAGCAAAAAACGTTTCAAAATGATGTCCAATTAAGGACCACATAAAATCTTTGACGCGCAAACCTTCACCGGTTTCATGCGAATAGCACTCGTGCACGTGCTCGTTCTTCGCTAAGAGCTCAGTGGTTTTACTAACTATATGACTACCGATCACGAGGGAGCGCTCTGCCAGTAATGGGTGCGTTTCCACCATTGACACTGCCCGCGGCGCAATACCGTCATCAACAATAAAGCGATTGAGGTCCACCCATACATATCGATGCCACGGTGGTATAAGTTGCGTTTTTAATCGGCTCGGTTTTGCCTGAAAAAACCGACTGCGAGTGGCGTGCGTTGGTATAGGGTAGGGTGTTGCAAACCACGTTGGATCTTCTAATTTATCGAGTAATGCAGCGTATTGCTCAAGTGTTATGTGTTCGAGCAGCAGCGGAAACAAACCAGTAGCTGATTCTACCGGTATCTTTGAGCCGTCTTTGTCTAGATTATAGAAAAACCCCTCACGACTATCCCACATGCGGTCAAGAATTTCAGCCTCCACCGCAGTTGCAAGACGACGGTACTGCTCGCTATCACGGGCATAGCGGCTCTGTGACGCTGCAACAGGCACTGCGTCATGCAATATATCCGCAATATCTGCCATAGTACGAAGATTACGCGCATAGAGGCAGTTAAACATGACGTCATTTATCCAGTAGCGCTCGCGTAACGCTTCAGAGGGTATCCAGTCAATGCGCTCGCCATTAGGATCGCTGCCTAGTTTTCCCAATTGCCAGCCAAGGCGTTGCATCTGTAGCCATTGACGTACAACACCAGGTGTACCATCACGATTTACTAACCAGGGCTGATTTGCTTGATCACTGTCCCGTCCGGTTTCGTTCGGATGGACAATCCCGATTAAGGGGTCATCGGCATTGTTTTGACGATGAGTTTGAAAGTAGGCATAACTACCCTGTAAGCCGGTATAGTGATTCTCTTCCGCCGAACCATACACGGAGTACAAAAATGCGAGGCCTTCTGCGTCTCGGTCGAGTCGTTGATAGCTTTCAAAAATTTCGAGCGCTGCCCAGGCTTCGAGCGGCGGCTGCGCGTAACTGGTACCCTTTTTATTGTCGTTAAAGTACAACGCTTCTGGATAATCCCAAAGGACTTTTCGTGGAACAGTTGCAAATATCTTATTTGAAATAAAACCTGTGTTCGCGTCTTCATGTGATAACAGTGTTCGCATTTCAAGTGCGGCACGGTCCGGATCATCACGACGGGCATTAATAACCATCCCCTTGGTTTCATCCCACCGGAATAAGTAGCCGTTGTAGTGTGCACCGGCGGAAGGAGAATAATGATCGCCGCGCCAGTTACCGTGTTCAAGCATCCACGTCGCCCGAGCTTCCATCTGCTCAGCGGTGAGGGGCACTCCTTCGGTACCAAATGTCGGTCGAGATATTTTTTCGACACTCATAAAAAATTAACCCAATTAGGCAATTGGCGGCGCAGTTGCATCAGGTGGAGGCGTAGGGACGCCTGGCCGTAATATGCCGTTTACGATCTGGTCGATTTGATCATTCATAAGATTAGCTTTGACGGCATAGCCTGAAATACCGAGCTCGCGAAGACCTGCCGGTGCATCCGCTTCGTTAAGGTTCGATATGATATAGACGGGAATATTTTTACCCCAGTTACTGGAACGCATACGGAGGAGAATTTGGTCACCGGCAATATCTGGCACCATGAGGTCAAGCAGTACTAAATCAGGTAGTTCCTTTTGAATAAAGTAGAGACCAGTAATACCGTTATAGGCGATAAAGCAGGTGTAGCCGATAAGCTCGAGGCGTGTCTTATAGATATTAGCAAGATCGGCGTTATCTTCGACGATAACAATTTTCTGTACGGTAGGTGCGGGGGTAGTATTTTGCGTTTGATCATCCATATACCTAACTGTAACGCAAAGAATTACTAATTGCTATAGCACCTCGTGTTTCGTAGACACGCGTACTGCGCCGCTACTCCATCAGACATGTGCCGGACGAATTGCAACCCCAAGCAGCGCACCTGTCCCCTTCTAGCGGACACGAATGTGCATGAGAAGTATCTGACTATTTCACTTTGACACCACCGTTCGTTTTACAATCAGCCGTTTGGCACGTATAGGAGCTTCTTAGTGGCTCCACGGCAGCCGCAACGAGCGATTTGCCAGCTTCTACAACGACATCTACCATCCGACGCACTGTAGACTCAGGATCCGGTGCAGTCTCGTATTCCATGGTTTCTCCTTTTGTGCAACTCAGTATACAAAGCAGCCATGCATCACTACAAGCACAACCATGTATCGTTACTCCGCAAGACTTACAGAAGCGAGAGGAGTTTAGGCGTACCCTGGGAAGAAATCTATCTTAATGTGCCCCGCGGGGACGCCTACGTCAGCTAATATATCTTGCATTGCCTCTACCATGGGATGCGTACCGGAGATAAAGAAGAAGCGTTCTTTGTAATCAGGAATCTGTTGCTGAATAAGCTCGCTGGTGATTAAGCCGTTCACGGTATGCGGCGCCGTGCTTGGTGCCGCGGCATCTGATAGTACGTACGTCGTTTGGATATCCATAGCCTGGCGTGCTGCCTCAAAGACATCTCGGTACGCAATGTCATCAGCTGTCTTTGCGGCATACAGCATCCGCACTGAACGTTGTTCACCACTATCGACGAGATACTTCACCATACTGCGAAACGGTGTCACGCCGATGCCACCGGCTATAAATGCCAGCTTTTTATCGGTGTCTTTTGGCATAACAAAATCACCGGCAAGCTGGGCAGCTACCATCGGGGTCTGCTTGTCCAAGCTATAGAGTGCCGCCTTAAAGCTACTCCCCCTTTCATAGAACTTCACGCCCAGCCGCAAGTCAGGTTCGGTCGGCGATGAAGCCAGGGTAAACCAGCGCCGCGCGCCGCGCGCATCCGGACGATCGTGCGGCAAGGTAAATTCCATATACTGACCCGGTTGAAAGGCAAATTGGGCCGGACGGGTGAAGACGAACTCAGCCGTACTGCGCGCTACAGAAAGTTTTTGTTTCACCGTAATGAGTAAGTGGTGCTTGGGGCTGACCACAAATGCAAACACATTGCCGATCACTAAGGCAATTTCTGGCGAGGTATAGACAGACCCGATATGTACTTGCGGTGCCAGCAAAACACCAACGAGTGCAGCGTACCACAGCTGCCACTTGTGTACCGTTGGCGAAGTGTATGGTTCCGTGAGCATCACAAATCCTAGATAAAACGCCGCCGAGCTCAGGACCATGTTGCGGAGATCTGCTCCGATATGCCCATGGGTCAATACTGACAGCACCGCTGTCGTCACAGTTGTCGCCAGCAAAAACACCAGGACCATATGTTCACGCCGTGTTTTCCGCATAACGAGCACGCCACCCGCAATTACAAACGGCAGCAATACAGCTGTTCCAACCCACCAACTAGCATGCTGCCGCGGACCAATCGCCGTTAAAACGACGGCAATTGCCGCCGGATTAAACACGTGCTTCGTACGAAACGTCAGCAGATATTTGGAAGCCATTGCCAGCCCGGCCGCCGCCAACAGAAACAAGAAGCCAAAATTAGTAAATGTGGGCGTAATAATCAGGGACAAAATAAGACCGGTCAGAATCGACGACTCAGGATTCACCGGCACTTCGAAAATCCGGGCAAAAATGTGGTTTATGACCCAACAGGCGATAACAAGCGTAGCGGCAGAGATTGCTATATCAATAGCGCTGTAGTGCAGATACCCGGCAGCACTCAAGCCGATCGCCGCTGCCAGCAATACCACCAGGTAATACAGCAATAACCGGTACATAGTAATACCGTCAAGAAGGTAATCAATTGGTTTAAGCAGGTGTCGTAACATAGGTCTCCCAGCCGCTTGTTAAGGTTGCCGTTTTCGTGTCATCTACCATATAGCCTTCAAATCCATCTAAACGTTCAATAAACGCGATCCCCGCTCTGCCCATGGCAAAGGCGGCCGTCGCAAAGCGGTCGGCATCATAGACCGTTGGACCAATCACCGTCAAACTACGAACCTCTTCTATGGTCTGCCCTGCTGCATGCGGATTATAGATATGCTGACCGCGAATATAGGTGCCAGACGTTGCAACGCCCTGGTCCTGGAGCGCAATGACCTGAATAATTTCCTCTATCTGAAACGGATTACGTATGCCAACCTGCCACGGCTCGCCGTGCTCGTTGTGACCGCGTGCCTCTATGTCACCACCGGCTTCAATATAGAAGTCTGTATAGCCACGGGCTGCCAGTTGTTCAGCCGCCTGCAGCACTGCCCAACCTTTAACGAGTCCAGACGGGTCTAGTTTCCCGCTATGGCGTATATCAAAATAGCCGTTTGTGTACTGCTTCGTTTCTGCACAAAGGGCAAGCACCTGCTGCATTTCCTCGCTCCACTCTGCCTTGGGCAAGCCCTGGTTAATGCGACTTATTTCGCTGTCGTCTTTATACGTGCTAAACCGCGCATCAACCGCCGTGAAATAGCTGAAGGTATCAGCGATGGCGTCAGCTGCGCGATCATCCACGATTTCGACCGTTATTGGCATGCCCATAATGATGTTGGTCTGTTTCACGTTCAGTATTACGCCTGAGAGAGGGCAGCCTGTAAGGATTGTTGGAACGCTTGGGAAGTAAATGTCGCACCGGAAATGACTTGGACGTTGGCACTTTGAGCTTTAATCGCCTCTTGTTTAAGATACGGCATCGCCTGCTGGTTGATCATAACAGAGGTTGCATGAGTTTTGGGATATTGCAGAAAGCTGACATCCGTTATTTTGCCATTTGTGATGGTGGCTTTCACTTCGACATTTCCATAATACGCATCGGCAACACTGCCCGTGTACGTGCCATCTTTATACATTGTGCTGGGAGAAGAGGCCGCCGGCGGTGTGCCACCGCTGGCGGCAGTCGAGGCAGTAGCCGGAGACTGCGAACCGGTAAGTGAAGATGGTTTGGCAATAAGCGGGTCTTGATGTCGAATGCCAAGACTATATACCGCAAATACGCCGAGTACGCCAATTCCCAGAATAAGTTTCTTTAAATGCATAGATGTAGTCTTAATTGTACCAGCTCTAGCCTGACAGATACGCCTTAGGGATAGCTGAGAAACGAGCAGCAATAGACTGATACCTAGTCACTACGAACTTCGCCGGTACAGCGCACCAGGCCACCAGTTCCATCGTCCCAGCAAGGCAACAATGGCCGGCACGAAGAGGGTACGCACGAAAAACGTATCGAGTAGTATGCCAAAGGCAATGGCGTAGCCAATTTCCTGGAACTGACGGCTACCGCCCTCCAGACCAAAGATAGCGAACGTACCTGCCAAGATCAGCCCGGCTGAAGTGACGGTAGTGCCGGTAATACCAACGGCTTTGGCTACAGCGCTTTTGAGCGTAACCTTGGCTTCTGCTTCTTCCCGAATACGGCTCATAACGAGAATGTTATAGTCCTCGCCGAGAGCCATCGAAAAGACAAACATCATGAACGGTAAGACAAAGTTAAGTCCATCGTCGCCGCCAATGTGCACAAACACAATCATGGCAAAGCCAAGTGATGCGAGGTAGCTCAACCCAACCGTTACGATCAAGTACCACGGCGCGACCAAACTGCGCAGCATGATAGCCAGCAGTACGGCAATGACTATCAGCACGAGCGGAATGATATGCTTGAGATCACTGTTCGCCACATGACTGATGTCATAAGCTGACGAATCCTGCCCATACAGTTGCGCTTGGCTCGCACCAACGTGATTGGCAATACCCGTAATCGTCGATCGAATTGCCGGGGTGGCGTTTAGCGCGGCGCTACTGCCAGGCGCACCGGCCTTAATGACGACTTCAAAACGAACCGTTTTACCATCTGGACTAATAAATTGGCTCTCCGTTTGCGCCAAGGGTCCTGTGCCACCGCGGGCATGCGCAGCTGCTAACTGTTCCGGTGTAATCGTAAGACCATTCACATTAAACGGACCGCTCACCGCTTTAAATTGAGAGGATGCGACGAGCTGTTGGTCGGCTTTCTGTACGACAGACAGGTTGTTCCAAATTGACCGCGAAAAGACGAACAGTACATCAGCCGGGTTAGTACTGGCGACCGGAAAATGGGTGGCAATAACGTTCTGACCAATGCTTGAATCGTTGGTTGTCGTTGTCGTGCTATTCGTGAAGCCAACCGTCTTGTAGCCAATAACCCCGAGGCTCAAGCCAAAGAAAATCACCATCCCAACCGTTAAGGTGAGCCACGGGCGTTCAATAGCCCAGTCAGCCAGGCGTCCCCACAACCCAATTTTAAGCTCCCGCTTGGCGGTTTTACTCGGCCAGTAGACACTGCGACCCAGTATAGCGAGGGTAGCCGGCAAGAACGTCAGTGCCGCGAGCAGCATGACCCCAAGACCAATTGCCAGGGCCGGTCCCAGCCCACTGTAGATACCAAATGAAGCCAGTAACAAGCAGAGCAACGCCGACGCTACTGTTGCGGCAGAAAAGGTAATTGATTCACCGACACGGCTGAGGGCTTTCACGACCGCTTCTTTTGGCTGGAACCCCTTGCGCAGTTCTTCTCGCATCCGGAAGACTAAGAATAAGCCGTAATCAGTGCCTGCCCCCAGTATAAGCACGATGAGGAGGATTTCGGTGATCGGCGAAACCTGGACGCCGGCTTTGCTCGACTCAGCAATCAAGGGCTGCGAAACTAAGAGCGCCAACATGGCCGGCACCAACGTTATGATGGGCGCAAGCGCAGCGCGGAATACGACGAGCAGTAAGACGATGATCAAAATAACCGTATATATTTCCGTGCTGTTTCGTCCGTGGCTATTGGCCTTATCAGCGTCAACAGCTTGCGGAATTTGACCGGTGAAATTGAACTGCAAGCCGGGCGGCGCCGCTTGTTTGAGCTGAGCCCGCACTTGGTTTACAAAATCAGTCGACTCATTTCCAAAGCCACTACCGCTAAAGCCAACAAACAGCTGGACAGCTTGACCGTCTTTCGATACTCCTAAATTGCGTACGACGCTGACATCCTTGTCATGACGAACGGTTTGCGCCACCTGCTCGATTGCCGTTTGATCGGCTGGCGTCAGGGGACCAGAGGCTCGTGAAGCAACAATAATGCCGCGCCCAACGGTACTTTTGCCTTGAAACACCGACTCAAGATTGACGGCTTCTTGGGTAGGACTATTTTTCGGCAGAAACTGTGAATTATCTGTTTTTGAAACACTCGTAATACTTGGTAAATAATGGTTCAGGAGCGGCACCGCCACAATCCAGGCAATAATGATGAGCCAACGAAAACGGACCGAAAAGGTAGCTATTTTTCCAAACATAACCTCTATTGTACAAGAAATCTATAATTCACAAATGTGAAGTTGTTTTCGTTTATCGACGCAAGAAATGCTTCCGTAGTTCGTAGCCGACTATGGCCAACGCATAAAACAAAATATCTGCGCTAAATTTACCAACCAAAAAACCAACCGCGTAGGGATGGATAAGCTGCGGAAACAGAAACATGAAATACGGTCGAATAATAAGGTTATCGATAATTTCAGCGGGCGCAAATTCTACCACTAAATTGGTGCTCGCTTCCTGCACCGCCCGCCGCACCCGCAGCAGCAGTGTACCTTCGAGGTGGCGGCGGTTGCTCCGTATTAGTTCGGTGGTGATGAAATAGCCATAAAAGCCGATACCCTCGCCAACCCAGCCGGAGGCCGCGGCAGCAAGATAGGAATGGGTATGCACATACACTGGCCAGGCGGCAGCGACAGCGCCGATGGTACCCAATACTTCCGCCGGTATGTACCGGCGGAGCCACTCACGCGTTTTAAGCCGGGACGATACGCGGTTCATGCCCGTCAGTATAGCATCGACTGCCTGTTAGCGAGTTACCACAAAGCGCACTCGCCACATCTTGCCAGAAATAGATTTAAGGAGCAGTGGGAATACTGCCGGACCATCGTTAAGCCACGCCGCGCCGTCACCGCGAAGCTGAGCCTGACGGTTAATACCGGCGGAGATGGTGAGATTTAAAAATCGCCAAGCGGCAAAGCTGAGTAATAGCAGTTTAAGTATGGAACGTTGACTACCGCCGCCATGGGCAATCAGGAAAAACAGCCCATAGCCGGCTGATGACCCGATAAGAAGCAAGGTATTATTCAGGACATTCATGGAAAGCGCCGCATCTTTCACGCTCTTCCCGAGAATTAACTGATCATTTTGGATATCTAAACTTTGCTGCAACGGATCGTGCACTGGCGTTACCAGCTTGTTCAGTAATTGCCAGGCTACGAGAAACGGCGCTGTCCAGACGCTCACAAAGATACTTGTTCCTATAAACCGTACGACATAGGCAGCGTATCCGACGTGTAGCTGGCTCCTGGACCGTATGCGCTTTACTCCTAATGAGACACAGCCCGCAATCAAAGCCATGGCACTTGTCACAAGACCCAGCTTCAACTCATTTTTGAACATCAAAAACGGCACGATTGTTAAGGCAAAGGCATTCAGCTGATTAAATCCTGCCCCAACCATCCGGTTAACGATATGGGGCACATAGAGCGGTCGCTTGAACATGCCCATAACCGCCCGCACATCACAGTACAGAACTGGTTTTGGCAGTCGTACGGGAATAACCAGTGCGCTGACGTAGATGGCGCCGGACAGTAAAAAAGCTAGCCGGTAGCCGTGCGACCAACGAATAAGGCTGCCGATGAGCGTTGGCAACACGACTCCCGCCATATATTCAATGGCAAGGGTACTATGCAGTACGCGACCTCGTGCCGGACTGTCGATGTCACGCAACATGATGACATCGGCGACCGCCGAATAGAGACCGCCGGGCAAAGCCCGCAGGATCGCCATGCCAAGATACCACGCCGCTATGTGCTGGGTGAGCAGAGCCGTGCATACAGCGACCGCCGCCATCAATCCAAAGGAAATTTTAATAGTTGTCCCATACCCCCGACGCCGAACCACGCGTACACCAAGGAGATAGCCAAGGTATGCCCCCAACCCACTGCACACGCCGTCGAGCGCTAAAACATGGAGCGACATAGTATGCCGGTACAAAAAGATACCGTAATACATACCGTAGGCAGTGCCGCCGATCCAGTTAATAATGGTAAACACATAGAGCGTACGCAGGTACGGATTATCTGGTAACCGTACCCGCTGAGCCCATGCCGCTATTCGTTGTATTGTCTGTTTCCTTCCACCGATCGATCCATGATTGTACGCAGCGACTCGCTGCTTTAGAAGAATAAAATTTACAACGCGTTGTTCCGCGACGTACACCCCGACGTGTACGTAAAAACGTTCGCCCTCCAATAATTCTGCTTAGCAAAAGCACAAGCAGCACGTATACTACTAGGTACCATGTCAAAAGCTGAACCAGTTGAGCACGAAGGATACGCAGTGCCAAACTGGCTGCAAAAATGTAAATCTACTGTAACCAGTGCTCCGGCAATTGGGACCGTAGCAGTGGTCCTTATTGTGGTCGTCAGTTTCGTGTACTGGCAGCATCGCCGACCCGCATACTCAGATATTAGTCAGTCACAACCGAGCGGTCCAGCCTTACAAGTTACCGCAAGCTCACCGACGTTGCCCGTCTCCTCGCCGACGCAATCAATGGCGCCACAGACCAGTACTTCACTGCCCGACAGCACGCCCGTTGGTCCTGCGCCAACAACGTCAGCAGACAGTCTTCAGCCAAACAGCGGTGCTTTGACCCTCCCGAGTACTGGCACAAACCAAGGGTTAACAGGAGCCGTGACACATACCACCCAGGCAGCCGGAACCGCTTCGAGCGCGGTCATGAACTCACTCGGACTGTAAGCACTTACTGCTGGCGTGAAGGTGCGGTATCGTCAGGTGGCGGCGTGTAATCTACGACCGCGTTGCCGGCATTTGGTTCGGACGCTTCAGCGGCGCCTGCTATACCTTCATCATACAGTTCCTCAAGTTGGATATTGGTGTCGGTTTGCGGATAATCGTCTGGCAGCGATAACGTCTGCTCAGCAGCCTCAATACCGCTTTGTGTTGCATCCGCTGGTGCGTCGGCTGCTGGGCGAAACGGCGTTTCGTTGTCTTCAGCTAACTGTTCTTGACGCTCTTCATCTGTTGGCTCATCGGGTAACATGGCACGTCTCCTCATAGTTTACGTCGCAACAAGACTTCAGTGTAGCTATGCAAGCACAGGCAGGCAGTGACAATTCTTACCTGAGTGGTCTTGACGAGCTATAGTTTAGTAGCTATACTGTTTAGCAGCTAAAGTAAAGGTATCGCATGGACCGCGAAGTAATAATTCAACAAATTTATGAAACGATGGGACTCATGAAACGGCGCATGAGCGCTTCACTGCAGCCCATGTTTGAAAAGCTTGGCATTTCCCTCGCCCAAATCGACCTGCTGTTCACTATTGAACACGAACAGCCTATTAGTCCTAAAGCGCTTGCCGCAAAGCTCCAACTGACGCCTGGAGCCGTCAGCCAGATGCTCGCCGCGCTCCAGAACAGTAACAGTATTACACTGACCCATGAACAGTCGGACCGCCGAGTAAGCTCCGTTCGCCTCAGTGATCATGGAAAGAAGTGGCTGGAAGAGCTGCGCACCATGCGCTTCCAACACCTTACCACCGCCTTTGAGCAATTGAGTGATACTGAATTGGAGCAGTACCTGCATATCCAGCAAAAACTACTTCAGTTTTATGAACAGTCCTATACCACAGCAACGAAACAGAAAAAGGAGACCCTATGAAGCTACCATTTATATCTAAAAAAGCTACCCCAATACCTAAAACGAGCGCGACAGACGTTGCGACCGCAACGGCGACCCTCTCGGAACCGGTTGAGCGCAGTCACGCTGAAATTATGGTTGTTGTGACGGCGTTAATGCTCGCGATGCTCCTGGCAGCCCTCGACCAAACCATTGTTGCGACCGCCCTTCCCCGCATCGCCAGTGATCTCCACGGCTTAAGTAAATATTCTTGGGTTGCCACGTCATATCTCTTAACGAGCGCCGTGGCAACGCCCCTATACGGCAAAATTAGCGATATGTTTGGTCGTAAAAAAATCTTCCAATCCGCAATCGTTATTTTCTTGCTTGGATCAGCCCTCTGCGGTCTTAGCCATAGCATGAACCAACTTATCTTCTTCCGCGGCTTACAGGGTATTGGAGCCGGCGGTTTAATGACCCTGGTCTTTGCCATTATTGGTGACATCGTCTCGCCACGGCAACGCGGTCGTTACCAAGGCTATTTTGGTGCCGTCTTTGCCGTTTCAAGTGTGGTCGGTCCTTTGCTCGGTGGTTTGTTTGCTGACGCCCATACTTTTCTTGGAATAACCGGATGGCGTTGGATTTTCTACATAAACCTGCCAATCGGTGCCGTCGCCCTTACCGCTATTGCCACCCGTCTGCATTTGCCCGTGCACCGTTCACCACACAAGATCGATTACGGTGGTGCGGCTTTGCTGGCTATTAGTATTGTGAGCTTACTGCTGGCGACCGTCTGGGGCGGCGTCGACTATGCCTGGACTTCCGTGCAAATTATTGGTCTGTTTGCCGCCGCAGCAGTTGGCGCTCTCCTATTTGTCTGGCGAGAACACTATGCCAAGGAGCCAATAATTCCGCTGCGCTTATTTAAGAACGAGATTTTTAGTGTCACGACCATCCTCAGCTTACTGGTGGGACTGGTTATGTTTGGCGCCATCATATTTCTCCCTGAATACCAGCAGCTGGTACGTGGTGACTCGGCAACCAAGTCTGGTTTAATGTTATTGCCGCTCGTTATTGGTATCATGAGCGCCTCTCTGACTTCTGGTCGCCTCATCTCTCGATTTGGTCGCTACCGACCATTCCCGATCATTGGCACGGCGGTCATTACCCTTGGGTTCTTCCTCTTTAGTCACATCAGTATCGACACCAATCGGGTCGTCCTCGGTGTCTGGATGTACATTTTAGGCGCCGGTATCGGTATGGTAATGCCTGTACTAACCCTCGCTGTACAAAACGCAGTCGAACGCCGTGACTTAGGTGCTGGCACGTCATCCGTCGTCTTCTTCCGCAGTGTGGGCAGCTCGCTCGGCGCCGCCGTGTTTGGCGCTATCCTGTCCAACCGTTTGACGCATCACTTGAGCCAGACATTGCCCGGTCACGCTGGTGCGAGTGCTGCAAAAGGTCTGCAAAATAGCGCTGCTTCGCTCACCCATCTGCCGGTGGTCGTACGCCAAGACATTCTCGTGGCATTTGCAAAAGCATTCAGTGATGTCTTCTTCATAGCAATACCATTCGCGGCGCTCGCATTTGGTATTTCGCTCCTCCTGAAAGAGTCTCCGCTCCGTCAGACGGCACGCGAAGAAGCTGGTGGTGAGGGTATGGAGCTCGTCTAAGCCATGATTGAACTTGCAAAAGTTCATAAAACCTTTGGCGCTGTCGTTGCCGTCAATGATGTCAGTTTCAAGGTCGCGCGCGGGGAACGCTTCGCTCTACTAGGTCCGAACGGCGCCGGTAAATCGACTACCATCAAAATGCTCACTACCTTACTACGACCGACCGCAGGAACGTTGACCCTTGACGGTTTCGATGTTGTCCGGCAGCAAGCTGCAGCTCGTCATAGCTTCGGTATCGTGTTTCAAGATCCAAGCGTCGACACTGATTTAACGGCATATGAGAATATGGAGTTGCATGCAGTTCTATACGGGGTACCATCTTCAGAGGTTGCACCCCGCATTAAGGAGCTCCTCACCCTCGTTGAGTTATGGGATCGCAAAGATAGTCTCGTAAAAACATTTAGTGGTGGTATGAAGCGCCGTTTGGAAATTGCCCGCGGCTTAGTCCACCATCCGACGGTACTCTTTCTCGATGAACCCACCTTAGGGCTTGACGCACAAACCCGAAACCTGCTGTGGGAGTACGTGGGAACCTTAGTGCGCGAAAACGCGATGACCGTATTTTTCACGACGCACTATCTCGAAGAAGCTGAAGCAAACGCCGATCGTATTGGCATCATTGATCATGGCTCATTGCTCGTAGTGGGGACCGCTGCCGAACTGAAGCAACAAACCAACACCACAAGCTTGGAACGCGCCTATCTCAAATTAACCGGTACTGCTTTGCGTGACGAAGCCGTTGATCCTCACGAAGTATGGCGCTCGCGGCAACGAGCCAGGAGTATGCGATGAGAGTTTTATATATTCTGTGGGTCCGACAACTCAAACGATATCTCCGTAGCCGTTCTCGCATAGCGGGGGCAATCGGTCAACCCCTCTTGTTTCTGTTAGCGCTTGGCTATGGATTGGGTTCTGTATACAAGGCCGCCGGGCACGGTAACTACCTGGAATTTTTAGTACCCGGCATCATGGCGCAAACGATTCTATTTTCGGCGATGTTCTACGGCGCCATGATAATTTTCGATCGCCAATTCGGCTTTTTGAAGGAAACGTTAGTGGCACCTGTGTCTCGCCTGCGCATCATGATTGGTGGCGCGCTCGGCGGGGCAACGACATCAGTCCTCCAAGGCTGTATTGTATTCTTGCTCGCGCTAGCCTTAGGTTTTCGCCCCCACGACTGGCTACTGGTACCGGTAGCGATTTGCTTCTTAAGCGCGCAGGCACTTGCCGTCGCAACGTTCAGTTCTGGTATAGGTTCCGTCGTACAAGACATGCAAGGCTTTCAGGCGATAAACCAGTTCCTCATTTTCCCCTTGTACTTTTTAAGTGGCGCCTTATACCCGCTCGATCATGTGCCAACCTGGCTCCATACTATTGCCGTCATAAATCCTATCTCCTACACCGTCGATGGTTTACGCTGGGCATTACTCGGGACATCGCACTTTGGTATCGGCACCGATAGCACCGTGTTATGTCTTACCGTTCTCGCCGGTATTGCATTTGGCGCCTACCGGTTTACCCGCATAGAAGCTTAGTGCAATATATTGACCGCTCGGGCAGCAACGAGTGCCACTGAAATGAGTGAGAGAGTGGCTTGCGCAAGCATTAACATTTTACCTCGTCGACTGAGCGGCATGGTGTCAGTAGGGCTAAATGCCATAGCATTGGTGGAGGATACATACAGGTAATCAATAAAGGTTGGCCGCCACTGCGGGTGTTTATATGACTCGTTTTGCTGCTGCGGAAAGAGAAAATCGTGCTCATGTTTTGCAATTGCCAGGCGTGCCCCCGGACCACCGCCATCGAGTTCCCAGTACCATAGTCCGAAAATAATGATGTTCGTCAGGTAGATATTAAGCGCTGCCAGAATTAGGTGCTTGCCATTTTCAGCTGCCTTTGTGCCTTGTAACAACTGGTTCGCGACTCCAGCAAGCGCATAGGTATTAGCTACTGTCGCAATAGCAATTAACAGCACCGCGTTTACCCGTCGTGCCAGCGAACGAAAAATCTTATCTTTTGGTGTGGTCAGACCTAAGGCAATGATCAGCAACACTTCAATCACGGGCAAAATGTAGGGTGGACCGACGGTATACCGTGCCGGTAATAGCCACTGCAAGGCAATCGCCACTACCATCGCTACCTGAACGTGCCAGACGGGATCATGGTCTCGTTGTTTGTTTCGTAATACGCCTTCGGTCATACTGCCGATACTATACCATACTGGTGGCAAAGGGACTTGAACATCCGTACCATTGCGCGCACACTACTCCCTATGGCAGAACAGCAGCGCACACCACCCCTGCAGGAAGCAGCACCGATTCATGCAGCAACCCTGGGAAACCTCTTATTGCGAGCCGCACGGGAAACCGCACAGCTCCGTATTCAAACAGCTGAAGACGCTCCCCATCCAGACACCTTATGGCTGAACACCCACGAACAAGCAAGGCTTAATCGCTCAGCGGTTGACAGTCTGCTGCTCGCGTGGCCAGACGCTGACAACGTACAGATACCACGAGATCAGTTTATCCACGGCACACTCCAGCTTCATCCTACGATACGCGCGCTCCGTGCTTTGGCACTGACGAATAGTCTGGCTGCAACCTATGAGTCGTTCACGATGAAAGCTATGTGGTGGACCAGCCTCAGTTTGTGGCATGTTCCCGAATATACTAACCAGTCCACTCCACACTATCGTAGCCTGCTTGCACATATCCACGACGGTGACGACGTACTGCGTGCCCATACTACTGATCAACACACTTTAGCTGCCCATGCCCAGCAACAACTGCATTCGCTACCCAGTACTATCATCGAGTTTTATAGTTCCAGCCAAACGGTATACGCCCTGTTCGCAGACGATCCAGAACTCGTCCATGAATTTGTGCTTTCTCGTGCCGATAGCGCGCGGCTGCCTTCAGAGACGCAGCTAAGAGGACGGGGTCACCGCGGACCGCGTGGGTACGGCACGCCGCGGCCAGACAACCTTCCCGCTCACCGCAGTGGACGGCAGCCAGCCGAAGTGCCGACTGTCAGTGCTGCCTAGCAGATTATCACCAAGCACATACACACCACCTTCACGGACATCCGCGACACGCTTTATCTTATCGCGACCGGCGTGATGCGTCACCACGATGTCTCCGACCTGTACGGTGCACGTGCGCCACGCCAGAACCACCGTATTAGGGGCAAGTGTCGGCAGCATGCTTTCACCAACTACCCGATACAATTGAAACGGCAGCTTAAACTGCTTGCTTCTCCATATTGGCTTTAACTGCCTCATAGTTGTAGCCTTCTTTTGTTTTAGCGAATAGCACTCCAACTTCGTCTACTAAATCAATGAGTCGTTGGGCAACAGCCGCATCCATACTCTTCTTACTGTCACCGGCTGCTTTTGTTGCGCGCCAGATGAGATCATGCAATTCAGGATATTGCGCAGCGTGCTCTGGCTTGAAGTAATCACTCCATAAGACCCATAGGTGTTCTTTGCAGAGCTCAGCGCGGCGCTCTTTTATCTCAACTGCACGCTGCTTGAATACGGGATCATCACTTTCAGCATATTTCTTGCAGGCGTTATAGACGCTTTGCGCCTCAATGCGGGCTTGTGCAGGATCATAGACACCACACATCAAGTCACAGTGAGCATATACAGGTTTAATAAATGAAAACTTCATGGTCTACCCTCCTTGTTACTACGTAAAGTATACGCTTACGCAGCTAAACGCGCTGCCACAATTATGGTAATAACTTGAGTAAGCGCAATACCGTCTGTAGTTCGCGGCGTCCCATAGGAAATGCCGCCGCCATTTCTAGTTCCGAGAACCCGTCCGCAAAAATTTTTTGTGCTATTTCTGGATTCGATAGTAAAACGTGCGCCATTTTTAAATACGACGGCTTGCGTGCTAATTGTTCTTGCAATCCTATTCTGCAGAGCTGCGTGAGGTTGGAGTCTGGCAAGAGCAATTCTAAGGGTATTTTGTCATCGCGTAAACTCAACTTTTCATCCATTTTGCTAAAGAGTAGGCCGACCGCAAAGCGCAAACTATTCGTTAAGATGCGCTGCGTCTCATCCATATAGATAGTACTTTCTATAAGGTCTTCCATCTCCCGCTTGGAAAAGACATCGTCAGCCCGTCGAATTGCATCGGCGAGCATATCTGGTTCGACAGGATTCGGGGCAGCGGGTAACCCAAACATCTCGATAAGCGTTTTGACACGACCCGGCGGTGTGTTGCGGATACGCTGCCACATGAGATCCATAACAATACCGGTCCCCATGTATAGTCGAGCAACTTCTTCTTCCTCAACCCCGTATACATTGACAAACTTTTCGGAAAGATCATCGAAAGTCACTTCATCAAAAAGGAGCGTTCGATCACTGCCTTCGTGCTTGATGGCTGCCGGTTTTCCGTAGTACTGGGTGTATACGCCTGTCTGGACTTTTATAGGGCGGTGCGATACCTCGCGCCGTACACGCGGTGGTTCAAGCCACTGCGCCACCTCACGATAGGTTTGCATGGCGAGCATATCAAGCTTTGCTTGCTCAAGATCGATATATGATTCTCCACCATTATTTACTTCTGACATATTAATCCCTATACACGAATTATACGGTTACTCTGCGCTGCCTGACTGTGCAGCACGCCACTTTTCTATCTCGGCGTGGTGACCCGTTAGTAATACGGACGGAACTGAGACCGAGCGAAATATTTCTGGACGGGTGTACTGCGGAAACTCAACCGCTTTATCATCTGCCTGAAACGACTCAATTTCAGTACTCTTTTCACCGCCTAATACTCCCGGTAGCAATCGCACGACGCTATCGATTAACACCATGGCCGGCAATTCGCCACCAGTTAATACATAGGAGCCGATGCAAAATTGTTCATCAACCCACTCAGTAACACGCTCATCATAGCCCTCATACCGCGGGCAGACGATAATTAAATCTTCATGAGCCGCTGCTAACCGCTTAGCATCAGACTGCTTGTACAGTGCACCGCGCGGTGTTGGCAATAAGACTTTGGCAGTCGGACAATTCTGCTTGGCTGCTTCTATGGCCGCCACTAAGGTATCGACGCGCAACAGCATACCATCGCCGCCGCCGTAAGGGGTATCATCCACTTGTTTTCGCGGTCCGAGACCAAAGTCCCGCAAATTAACGAACGAATATTCGACAATACCGCGGTCAGCTGCTTTCCAAAGCATGCTGTTACCAAGTACGCCATCAAACATTACGGGAAATAAGGTAATAATTTGTATCTTCATCATACGGGTTAGATAGTTATGAATGCTCAATTTCTATGCCCAGCTCTTCCAGCCGCGACCTGACTTCTTGTTCTGGAATGCTAAGCTTGGCTAAACGGCTGCTTAAAATAGCGCCCGCTGTTCGAGCCATAACATCTTGTATGTCCTTGATATTACTATCAGCGCTGGTATCATGCGAGAGCTGTAAGGCAACGAGGTGACTGAGGACTGTGAAGCGCTGCGCAATATCAGGACAAGCTTTAGCTTCAAATAGAAGTGTTTTAATTTTTCTATTAAACAGCTGGCGAAAACGCGACACATCTACTATATCTGTACTTATGACCTCTCGGGCACGAGCCGAACGTTCAACCTGCGTCACTTCGATGGAAGCTAAGAGGCTAGCGAGCTGACTGTTGCTTTCACTAGTGATGTTATTCTTCTCGAGATAAAGGGTCATGAGTTGAGCGGCCGGCAACAGTTCTAAGTCGGGCGTGCCGTTCTCAATAGATTTTTCGTATACAGCTTTTGCGTCATCCCACTGTTTCCACTTGAGTAGGGTAGCAATCTTATCGGGAAGGTTCATACGTACTGTCGCTCTTAATTCATCATCCCTGTATTCTTGCGGCACAAAAATGCTATACGCGGTTTTGCCAACTATGCCAGAATGGATAATGCTTTTTACTTCGTCTAAAATAGCAGGATTTGGGTGAACTGCATGCCACTGCAATAAGACACTGACATCGTTCATTGTAACCGTAAACTCGTCACGATGGCGATTGTATTTTAGCTCTTGTGCTTTTTTGCGTGCAGTGCGTACTGCTTTTCTATTGACTGCTGGAGGTAAGGACCTTGTTGCCATTGCCGCCTTTACGTCTCGGTATACTTTAAGTTCCTTAGCAGTTCGGCTGTTTTTAAGTAATGACAGCAATGAGTCGGCATCGGGGAGCCGACCGGCATCAATACGCTGGCGTATTAGATTAGCAATAGCGTCGTCCAGCGCTTGCCGCCGCTCCCAGTCATTTACGCCGAGGCTCGCGTCGTTCATGAGCGTACGTGCGGCTTCTTGATTTAGTTCAACATTAAAACCAAGCTTCACTTCAGCAATCAGATAATCTACCAGGTTGCCGTAGCTGCCCGTACTTTCAGCATGATGCCGCAAATCACCAAGTTCTAATACCAAGAGGTCATCGCCTGCCCTCATGGCAACTACAAAAATATCAAGTTTATCACCGAATTCAGTCACATGTCTTGCAAGTCTGGACGCTTCCTCCCCATTGCCCCGTCTAACCTCAAAAAGAGTCTGTTCTTTATATAGCGAGGATCGTTCTTGATCGTTTAGGGAGGTGGCAGCAAGTGCTTCAAACAAAGCTTGTTGATGTTGATCATAGACGCACGTTGGGACGTGTTCCGGTGCCCCATCAAGAACTATCGCGATATTGCTATTTTGTTCGTTGACTAGCGATACCACCGGATATTGATCCGCTCGTAATGGTCCCGGCTCAGTTTTACTCATAAACTAATATTATACTATTATTATCATACTTTTACAAACCAAAAAGAACCCCGTAACAGAGGTTCTTTTTGTCACATAAAGCTCCCATCGATTTGATGGCTCGCAATGAGCTTTTTTGGGTTTGTTTATTTTGGGAAGTTTCGTCTTTTGGACTAGCTCCAATTGTAGCTGATACCGCCTATGGTTTCAACTACTAAACAATTATTACAACGCTCACTAAATATCGAGGTCATCGAGCTCATCGAGCTCTTTGCGCGTTTGCGTAATGCGGTCGCTCTCTTTTGCGGTCGCGGCAGTCGCGTGATCATCTTCATCGCGTAAATCAGCCAGGTCATCAGTGGCACTACTTGAAGACGATACTGCAGTCGTTTGTGCAGCGTCATCAGAACTGTAGCCGCCACCAATACCGTTGTCGACTATCTTCAAATTGTAGCGAGCATCATTTTTGGTGCCCAATGCGCGCAGAAGTGTCCGAAGACTCTGTGCCGTCGCACCACGCTTACCAATCACGCGACCCAAGTCTTCCGGATCAACGGTCAGCTCCAATAACACGCCCTTTTCATCAACACGCCGTTCAACTTGGACGGCATCAGGATTATTAACGAGCGATTTAATGACAAACTCGACAAATTGCTGGTCAATACTTGTTGTACTCATTTCGGTCAACCCTCCCTGTTATGTCTGCAGGATAGCTCTATTATAGCAAGACGCGGCGCGCTGTGTGCAGGAATTTTTACTCTGCGGTCGTTTCGGCGGCTACTTCTTCTTGCGCTGGCTCATCAGCTGCAGCTTCCGCAGCCGGTACTGCTTCTGGTTCCACCTCTTCAACAGGTCGTGTGCTTCGACGCTTGTCAGCGTTTCGTACCGTACGCTGTTTTTCAGCACTAATACGAACCCATTTTGGTAACGACACACCCTCTGCTTGGAGCAAGCGAGCGGCGCGATCTGACGGCTGGGCACCATGATCGAGGTAGTGCTGTGCTTTTTCTTTATCAAGAATTGTTTGTTTGCTGTGCGGGTTAAAGCTGCCTAGATGGGCAACAATTTTACCACTGCTGGGGGTCCGGCGACTGTCTTGGACGACAATGCGGAATTGAGCGTGACCTTTGCGGCCGGT